>JBGURM010000043.1:0-3664 GCA_045132035.1 Bacilli bacterium | reverse complement strand
AATGTTGGCTACGCCCCTATTGATGATTTCTTAAATCAAATAGATAAGCATTTAGAAATCTATTTAGAAAAGAAAACATTAGCCAATCTAATTGAATCGGCGAAAGAATCTTATTCAAACGATTATATCATTTAAAAAGAGCCTATTGGCTCTTTTGCTTTATTCATCTGTACCGCCTTCAATGAGGAACTTTGATGTTTAGACGAATCAAGCAATCAAGTTCATCTATAGGCTCGTCGATGAATAATGGTTTTTTGTTCATATTAAAAGTCCTTTCTATTTTCGACTCTTAATATTCCTTCTTTAACAGGTGTGAATTGAACTCATTAATGAGTTTTTTAAATGCAAAAAAGATATGGGGTTCCCATAGGTGTCAGGTGGGGTACCTATAGGTCTTGAGGTGGTTCACCATAGGTATAAATGGAACCACTATTTTTTAGCTTCAGAATCGAACTAGCAAACCAGGAAACTACTCAAAATAAACAAAAAATGAGGATTTCTCCCCATTTCTCGTGCTTTTTTATCGTAAACCTTTGTATCAAAGTATGTATACGATTATGGTACCCTCGAGGCGACTCGAACGCCTGACCTACGGCTTAGAAGGCAGTTGCTCTATCCAACTGAGCTACGAGGGCGTATCTTGCGTTGGATAGAGTAACACGACTCACCCAATGCGCCTATATATTATTTCAAAACTGTCTTTATTTTTCAAGAACTAATTATGTAGCTTATTATATAAATCGATTGCAACTTCTTTAGGAAGGATTTGAGATAACTCTTCGATAGTTGCTTCTTTTAAAGAAGAAATGTCAGGATAGAATCGAGAAATGAGTTCTCTTCTTTTCACACCTAATCCTTTAACTTCATCAAAAATCGAGATTGTCATCGCTTTATTTCTTTTTTCTTTATGGAAACTAATTGCGAATCTATGTACTTCATCTTGCATTCTTGTTAGTAAGAAGAATAATTTCTTATTTTCAATTGGATAAGTATTAGAATCAATATCAATTAAGCCACTTGTGGAGTGACGGTCATCTTTATATAAACCAAATATTGGAATATTAACTTCGATATCATGAAGTGCTTCTGTTGCACTTTTAACTTGAGGAAGTCCACCATCAACAAGAATCAAATCTGGATATTTTTTATTTTCATTTTTAAGTCTTGAATAGTGGCGAGTGATGACTTCATTCATGCTCTTAAAATCATCACGAGATTCTTCGTGTTCAATTTTAAATTTACGGTAAAGCTTTTTAGCGGGTTCTCCGTTAATATAGGCCACCATCGCTCCTACTGGAGAAGAACCTTGTAGATGAGAATTATCGAATAGTTCGATATGATATGGAGTTTTTATATGTAGGAGGTTGCCTAATTCTTCAATTAATTCGATTTTATCAGTGTCTAATTTTGAAGATAAGAAATATTCATCAAGCGCGTTATCCGCGTTACTTTTAGCGATAGTTACTAAATCATATATCTTTCCTTTAGTAACACTAAAAACATTCGCATCAATATAGGAAGATAATTCATTTACGATATAGTCAGAATTAACAATGATTTCTTGAGGTAATGGACATCTTTCATATAGTTGAGTGATGAGCTCGACAACTTGATCTTCTTCTTCACCAAACTGTTCAACAACGTGACTTTCTTTTCCTAGTAACATTCCATTTCGGTAGATTAAAAAGGCAAGAGAAAGATAGCCATTTCTACTAGAGAAAGCAAAGATATCACGGTCTGTTTTATCTTTAGATTCGACACTCATGGAGATATTGATATGAGTAATTGAATCAATTAAATCTTTATATTCTTTAGCGAGTTCAAAATTTAATTCTTCACTCGCTTTATTCATTTTTGCTTTTAATTCTTTGATCTCTTCATCATTATTTCCTTTAAGGAAGTTTTTGATTTTTTCTCTTAATTCGTTATAGGCTTCTTCATCTATTTTATTAACACAAGGCGCTAAACATTGACCTAAATGATAATATAAGCACACAGAAGAAGGGATATTTTTGCATTTCCTAATTGGGTAGATTTTATTAATGAGGTCCACCATTTTATAGGCTGCTCCACTATTAGGAAATGGACCGAAATATTCATAGTTTTTATCTTTATTATTTCTTTTAATTGAAAGAGTGACATCACCTTTCTTCTTTAAAGCGATATATGGATAGTGACTGCCGTCTTTAAGAAGAATATTAAATCTTGGGTAATATTGATGAATTAGATTCATCTCTAAGATTAATGCTTCTTTTTCATTTTGAACGATAATGGTCTCAAAATAATCGACATTTTGAACCATCTTAAAAACTTTACCAGTTTGAGGTCTTAAAAAATATTGTGACACTCTTTTTTGAAGGTCTTTGGCTTTGCCAACATATATAACTGTGTCGTCTTTATCGTGCATTAAATACACTCCTGGAGAGTGCTTTAAATTAGAGATTAAAACTTTTAATTTTTCGGTCATGAAAAGATGACGACGGTTGCTCCGCCTCCTCCTTCATTGATATCACCTAAGCGATATTTAACTCCTTTTAGGGAAGATAAATATTCGTGAACCATCTTTCGTAAGATTCCATTTCCAAAGCCATGGATAATTCTCACTTGTTTGATATTTTTGATTTTGCAGTTATCAAGATATTTGATTAATGCTTCTTTAGCCTCATCTCTTCTCATTCCAATGATATTGAGTTCGAGACCAACATTCGTATTAATTTTATATTCGTAATTGTAGTTTTCTTTTCTGACATGAATTGATTTACTTTCTTCAATCTTATGAAGCTTACTAATATCAACGTCGTAACCCATTCCTTCAGAAGATAAAATATGGGCTTTCTTTCCATTTATTCTGATAACTTTACCAGTTATCGATAAAGAAGGAAGAGAGACATAATCATTTTCTCTAATTACTTCATCAAAGATGATTTCTTCTTCAGTTTCACTTAAATCATCAACTTTCTTTTTTAGTTCAATCGCTTCATGAAGTTTTAATTCACCACTACTGAGGGATTTAATGATTTGATCGATTTCCTTATTTAAATCATCAAGAATTCTTTCTTTTTCTTTTTTAGCGTCTTCAAGGAGATGTTCTTTTTGGTTTTTAAGGGCTTCTTGAGCTTTCTCAAGCTCTTTTTCTTTCTTGAGGAGAGTTTGTTCCTTATAAAGATTTTCTTTTCTTAAACGCTCATTTTCTTCGATTTGTTTTTGTAAGCTACTTAGTACCACATCAAAATCATTTTTATCTTCGCTTAGATATTCTTTTTTGACTTCTTCAATTAGCTCTTTGGATATTCCATATCTAATCGCAACTTCAAAACCATATGATTTTCCTGGTGTTTGGTATTTATATATATAAGTAGGAAGTAAGTTCTTTTCATCGAAAAGCATTGAACTATTTTCAATGTTTTGAGAAACATAAGCGTATTCTTTGATTTTAGAGTAGTGAGAAGAAATCATCGCTAAAGAGTGTTTTCTTTCAAGTTCTTTAGTGACCGCTAAAGCGATTATTTCTCCTTCTTTTGGATCAGTACCAGTTCCAAGTTCATCAAGAAGGACTAAATCTTTTCCTTTAGTGATATCTAAAATCTCTGCGATATTTTTCATATGTCCAGAGAAAGTAGAAAGATTATCACTGAGTGATTGATTATCACCTATATCAAGATAT
>JBGURM010000042.1:0-22620 GCA_045132035.1 Bacilli bacterium | reverse complement strand
CACTCTTTGACGTTGACCACCAGAGAGTTCTTTTGGCTTACGATCAAGTAAATCAGAGATTTCTAATATTTCAGCGGCTTTCTTGACCTTTTCATCAATCACTTTTGGTTTTTCATGACGAAGTTTTAAAGAGAATCCCATGTTTTGATACACAGTCATATGTGGATATAAGGCGTAGCTTTGGAAGACCATCGCGATATCTCTATTTTTGCTTTCAACATCATTCACTAAAGTGTTATCGATATAGAGTTGACCAGAAGTAATATTTTCTAAACCAGCAACCATTCTTAATGTTGTGGATTTACCACATCCAGATGGACCGACTAAAACGACGAATGATTTATCTTTGATATCAAGATTAAAATCATTAACCGCTCTAACGCCTCCGTTATAGACTTTGTAAATGTGTTTAAGTTTTAAGCCTGCCATATTTTATTCCTCCTTGTTATAGGTTGATAAACCTTTTAGGTAGATATCTTTGTAATTTTCTTTGTTGATATATTTATCAAACGCACTGATAACATTTAAATTCCAAATTAAGTGTCCAATTCCTACTAAGAATATTAATAGAACTATTCCAACATACATAGTGATATCCATAATGACGAATAAGGCCACTAAGATTCCTGGATGAATGATAGTAAGTAATAAATTAATTGGAAACCTAATTAAGGTCATAATGAATGAATTCTTTAAGACAAATCGAAGTGGGTTTTTATAAAACACTACTTGACCGATTGAATAATAACAAACCATCAAAATGATAAGAGCTTGGATGATTAATATTGCAATTCCAAATCCCGCAATAACTGTGTTAAATGAAGGGACATAATAATAGAAATAGAAGCATCCAATAATCGTAAGAGCGAAGCTAAATCCCGCAATTAAGCCGATAAGAAGTCCATTCTTCCACTCCTCTCTCATTCCAATAAAGAATGAAGAAGAAGCATATTCACCATCAGAGTGGATAATCTTTTTAAAACAGTAGAACACACCGGTCAATCCAACAAAGACAGAAGGCATACTAATTAATAAACTTCCTCCTTGAATAAGAAAGACAGTCATTAACGAACCCATACTGGTTGAACTTCTCACTAATTGGTGAAATAGAACTAATGAAACAACTAGAGGCATATTGAACACTGCTTGAAGTAAAGAAAGTTTAAGTAGTTCCACAAATCGATGAAAGAAAATATCAAAGAACTGTTTGAATCTTGTCTCTGGTCTTTCTTCTTTTTGATAATCAGTGTTTCTTACTATTTCTTTTTTCATAATGACTTTTCAATTAAGTAATGCATGAATGTCAATGCATTATCAAATTTCTCGTTATTCACATCAAGCATTTTACCAAGGTTACTACTAGAAAGGGAAAGAGTTAAGTAATAATCTCTTTCTTCTTCGAATATCATAAAAGATGAATAATACGACGGTTCTCCCTTCTTTTTGATTAAAACACCATAATCCTTATCATCAACTGAGTAATAAGAGTTGCTGTTAAATAAGTATTTTGTTTTTACTTCACTAGTGAAAGGAACAAAGGCTTTATCTAAGGCGACACTTAATTCATCGAGAGTGTTTTCATCAAGAACTAAGATATCACTATTAGAGATATATAGTTTAAGTTTTTGATAATAAGCACTTCCCATTGAAGGAAGAGAAGAATATGCGCTTACTTCTCTTAAAGTTTCTCTAGAATAATGCTCTGTTTGGATATCTTTCAAGAAAGATTCATTTGTTATATCAGTGGCAAAGAACAATGTGAGCTTTTGATGAGCGCTTGGTTGGTGAAAAGCACCAAAACCCCATACCCATAATAAAGTCGAAATCGTGACTAATATTGGGTAGATATACCAAGTGTGAACGAGGCTCTTTTTAGCGGCCACTTTGTTAAATAGTTGCATCGCTAAGATCCTCGCTTCTGATGATGACGTTTCTAAATGTTTGTAATCTATAAGCTTTATTAGCTATAAATTGATAATCACTATCTAATAGATATAAGTTATCGATAAATTCACTTTCTCCTTCTTTATAAGAGAATTGAACTACTCGATAAACGACATTAGATAATGTTTTATTTTCAATCTCCCCAACATAAGTGAGGTGTCTTCTTTTTTCAAGCGCTACTTCATTCATATTCTTGTAGAAGAAATAGTAATGAGAGACAACTGGAAAGATATTGATGAAATAGAAGATAATGAAGATTAAATAAATTGCCCAAATGAGGATATTAGAAATCAAATTCCAATTGTAATCTAGTTTAGATAATAACAAGGAAGTGATTGTTCCTCCGATAACAAGGATAGATAAAATAGAGACAAAGATGATATGTAATATAAAGCGTCTCTTACTCTTTTTCTTTCCTTCCTTGATATCGATGAGTGTTGTCATTATTTATTTAACCATTCTAAGATTGATTTTTTAACTGCTGCCCCCCAGATGACATAGCCGTATTTGGACATATGTAATCCATCAGGTCTAAAGTAAGCAGCGTGAGGATTACCATTTTCTTTAAGTAATCCTTTTCCAGCGTCAATACAAGTTAGATAACTATGTGCCTTACTATAATCTAACGCTGATTGATTAGCGATATCAAATTTTGATTGTTGATTTAAAAAACCTGGGAGCTTATTAATTAAGACATAGAAAATTTGAGCGTTTGGTAAATATTCATGTGTCTTATTAAAGAGCTTAGTTAAATTATTCGCGGTAGTTTCTCCATCTTTACCACTATTAATGATGTCATTAACACCAACATAATAGACAACAGCCTTTGGAGAATATGGTAAGAATAATCTTTCAAATAGATAATCATGCCACTGTTCAACTGTTGTTCCACCAATACCGTGGTTTTTAGTAATTACTGGAAGCATATCATCATAAGATGTTTCCCAGTTTTCCATTGAAGAAGATCCGCCAAGCATAATGTGGTAATTATCAAAATCAGCAGCCTTTTCTTCATAGTTACGGGCTTTTTGTTCATAGTAACTATTTATATTACTAATATCTAAGGAATCAGAGATATCAACAACTTGAATATCTTCAATGACATCACCGCTACTAACTTCAAGGTGAATGCGTTTTGTTTCTGGATTATACGCCGCTACAGTTAAGGTAACGTCTATTTTTCTTTCATAGTTAACTGCAAACTTCACATCTTCAGGACTATTTTCAAGTCTTCTAATTGCACCTCTAGATAAACTGACTGTTCCATCAACAACTGGTTTATTTAAGATACCAGTAACGCGATAATTAGCGTCAGTGATGATAGTTTCTGGAGGAATATATTCAGGTTCGATTTCTTCTCCTACTCCACCACCTTGACTCCATTTAGCGTATAAGAACACCGATGAATTAGCGACATCGACATTAAAGTTCCATTCGTTTTCGCACTTCTTTTCTTTATACCATCCAGCAAAATCAAATTTGTCACGAGTTGGTGCTTCTGGGGCCACTAACTTTTGACCTAATTGAATTTCTACTTTTTTATAAAGAAGATTTTCAGTTAATTCTTCATATCCACTCGCGGAAGTTGCTTCCACTCTTGGATAGTTAAGCATATATAAAGCGTAATAATTATCATCGCCATAATCTCTTCCAGGAACTGGAGTAACTCCAGAGCCTGAAGAAGGATTACACGCAAATAACATTCCTAAAATTGGGAGAAGTAATAATAATTTCTTTTTCATTATTTGTTTCCTCCTAATAACTCTTTAATGAGTTCGTTTTTATTCACTGTCGCTAAGCAGATACATTGATCTCCCGCTCCATAATAGATATAAAGTTCATCTTTAACTTCAACAATTCCAGTTGGGAAAACACATCCGCTATAGAAGCCATCTGTTTCAAATGGGAATTCTGGTTCCATTAAGAAGTCCTTTGTGTTAGCGATGATTTTTCTTGGATCATTTAAATCTAATAACATCGCACCAACACGGTAATTCTTATCTTTAGAAGCCACTCCATGATAGATGAATAACCAACCTTTGTCGGTTTTAATAGGAGGACAGCTACCTCCAACTTTCGCATCTTCCCAGTCTTCTTTTCCTTCGTAAAGTAAGTCTTCTTCTTTTGGCCACTCTAAGAGGTCATTAGAGAAAGAGATCCACATTGAAGGATTTTTACATGGATATCCTTTTCCACATTTATCCATTGCTCTAGAGATTTTGACATATTGTCCATTAACTCTTTCAGGGAAGATAATAACGTCTCGATCATCGTGACGTGAATCAGTGATACGACCAAGTTTCTTCCAGCTAATTAAATCTTTAGAAACCGCAAGATGAGTTTCAGTGTCGTTATAAATGATGACTTTTGGTCCCGCTTTTGGTTGGAAGCCAAAATATTTTTTATCTTCTCTCCAATATTGGCCAGGGGCAAATGGACGAGAGGCATAAGTTAAGAAATAATAATCATCAATTTTCACTAAGCGAGGATCTTCCACACCTCCTCCATCCGCTCCATTAACATCAGGAGAGATTAATGGTTTGTCACTTCTTCTTTCAAAGTGGATTCCATCTTTAGAAGTTGCTAAACCAAGATAGATATAGTGATGATCATCATTACCTGCCGCACGATATAACATGTAGAAAGTCGCGTTAATTTCGTTATAAATGACTGCAGGATTTAAAACGCATAATTCTTCCCAAGAGTTCTTAACGTTCTTAGTAAGGATTGGATTATGTTCATATTTTTTTAGTTTCATGTACTTTTTCCTCCTTACTATAACGCGGTTCTTGTGAATGTCGAATTAGTGATAACATCATCAAAAGCGATATTATCAGCGTAGACATATTGGGTATTAGCTCCACTACCAGCGTAATAAACAACACCAATAGAAATACGGTTGATATTAACTAAGTCATTTTTAGTAAGTGGACGAGTGCTACTACTTCCAACGATTGAGAAGTTACTAACACCAATCATATATTCATACCATGATGTCTCAACACTAGTTAATGTTGCACGATATTGCGCTTGTGAAGTTCCAATTGTGATATAGAAATTGATATAAATAGTGGCCTTAACTGTGCACTTTAAGTCAAGTCTAATTCCACGGCAATCAACATCACTACCAATTGATGGGGCGATGTAATAGGCTGGAGAATCACTATTAGAAAGGAATTTATATTTTCCAGAATGATTTCCACCACGACCAGAAACATCATTAGATAATTCTTTTTGTTGATAATCGTAGCTTCTTCCGTCGCTCCAATAATCAAGCATATCGTCAGTGGATTCATAGCTTTCAAAGTCATCCACCATTGCAACGCCATTTTCATCTTTATGGATGATTTGTTCTTTTAAGACGATACTTGTTTCATTCGCATGACCTAAGTAAATATTATCGATATAAACGATATTACCATCCATATATGTTGGAGATGGGTTACCCATATAATCGAAATAGTAATATTTAAAGGCGAATGAAATCGAAGAAATCATGTCAGAAGTTAAAGCGGCTGGTAAGAATTGAATGTCACCTCTATTTGCTAAATAGAAGTCCTTAAATGAAATCTCATATTGATACCACGCTCTTTCAAGTCCAACGATAATATATTGATAGATTTCTCCAGATTGTAATTGTAAGGAAATAAAGACATCAGGACTCACATTATCTAAGTGTGAGAATTTTGGATCATCCTTCTTAATAGAAGCATCTTTCATTAAGAAATTGAATGAAGTAAAGCTAGAATCTGGGGTTTTAATTGGAAGAGTGTACTTCGCATCCGCCATATCGGCTTTGTACTCAAATTGTCCATCATAGACGTTATTCTTTCCAAATTTATGAGCACTGTCTAAGACCATATATTCGTCTTTATTCTCATCAGTGCATTCCCATAAATAGTAGATATCGTGGTTATAGGTATATTGATCAAAGTTCTCAATTAAACCATCCACTGTCACCGCTCTAAATTCTTCAGTGCGGTAATCTTTTAAACTAACAATCTCAAAATCACTAAAGGTTAAGGTACCAGAATCAGAAGCTCCTGCTCCTTCTAAACCAAATTGTAAGTTGAGAATGTAATAGAATTGACGTTTACCATCAGCGGTGATTGAGCTCTTACCAAAGGCTTTGAATGGAATAACAAATGTTTGTTCTTCATCAAGCTTAATCTTGCTAAATGGAATCATATATGACCATCTATCCGTGTCTTCTTCATAAATTCTTAAAATAACATTAGTGAATGAAGCACCGGTAACTTTAACGGTCATCTTAATTGAATCACCCTTACTAAAGAAGCGGTTAACGTTAAGTTTAGCAAAACCATAGCCATTAATTGGGGTCTTGCCTTCATCTTTTTTACCATAATATTTAAGAGTTAAAGCGTCTTTAGTCTTAGTGGTTTCGAAGTCATAGTTTTCATAAACCCATGCGTTTTCTGGATATTCAGTGAAGTCGAGTTTATCAATAAAGAATGACTTGTAATTATCAAATTTGACTGCTTGGATGCTCGACATAAGTAGAACACCATCGCCAAATTGTTCATAAACAATTTCAAAATATTTGATTCTTTCGTGATCAAATTTTTCATTAGCGACAGTAACATCCCTTGTTCTTTGAACAAAGTCATCAAATTTAATAATGATTGATTGTTTGGCGTTAGTAGAGATTTGTACTGGGGCAACCCAATATTCATTATCTCTATCAATTAAACGGACATAGAGATCTGCATCATGTCCAGAATAATACATATTAAAGAATAAAGCGTCTGTTCCATATGTATTCTTTTCAACTGTCTTAGTAACAATGATATATCCTCCACCAGTAGGATTATCTTCAGTATTCGTGGTTACAACTACCGAAGTCTTATCATTATTAAAGAAATTATTATCATCAATTGAGATATCCGCTCGACAACCTTGTGAGTGAAGAATCCAATCATCTGAATCACCAATTGGGAATTCAACTTCATCTAATTCTTGAGCTTTGATGAAGAACGAATTTGTGGTATTTGATAATTTACGATTTTCACCATCGTTATAGGCAAACACTCTCCAATAATATGTAGTGTCTTTAAAGATAAATGTTGAATGAATTTTAAATGATGTTGCGGTGATATTACTCTTTGAATAATAATCAATATTTGGATTGTTATTAACAAATAAGTCAGAGGAACAAACCTCAAGCATATAATATTTTGCGTTTTCACTTTTTCCCCAAGTGAATTCAGTGAATGATTCACCAATAACTCCGTTAAATGGAGAAATTAAATCAAAGCTACCTAATTCACCACTATTTTTATTTGGAGAAAAGTCGTTACTATCAAGAGTACTCCAATCTATTTCCTTATCCGCTTGAGTTCTTATAGCGTTTGATCCACACGCTACTAAACCAAATAAGGCGGCTATTAAGACGAATTTCTTAATCATTTTCATCTTTATAACCTCGAATTAGAAACCACAATAGCGGTATTTGGATCAAATTCTAATGTGAGTTTCTTATTAAGTGAACCATCAATAACATAATTTGGTTCGATATATCCTTCAGCGTCTAATTGATAGCTATTCGCATTAAAGACATAGATATATAATTTGTCACCGTTAACGATATCATCCATATAGAAAGTCTTAGTTACTCTACCAAAGGCTGCGTTAACTGCAACAAATCCACCTTGAGTGCCGTCTTGATTAATGGTGGCTAAACTTCTAAATGTGTCATCTAATTCAGTATTATTTTGAATAGGAGAATAAACCTTATTTCCCTTTTTAAATAAATGACATAAAAGTGAAGAAGAATGATACCAAGGTCTTAATTCTTGTTTTTGTGAACTTGCTTCCGCTAAAGAGGAGAACATTCCCCATTCTTTTGGAACGGTTGTTGTTGCGGTATACATAAAGTGCATCGCATCATCAAAATCCCAATAGACAAGTCCATCTATTCCATTAGCTAAACATTGAATGGTGTAATCCGCCATTCTAACTGCGTAAGATGCTGACATAATCATTGTTTGACTATCTAAAGCAGTCTTACCATCAAGGAAGCCAGCTTCCCAAACATCAAATGGTCGACTCTTTCCAGCTTCTGGATCCATCTTTTTAACTTTAGTAATCATTTCATCTAAATCATTAAGTAAACCACCACGGTCAACTTCATAGTTAGATAAATATAAGTGCGCGCCATAATCTGCAACTAAACCAGGGATTCCTTTTGCGATTCCGGTGAAATATTCATCGCATCCTGCATATCCTGTTGTATCTCCTCCAACGATACCGATTTTGTCTAATCCGATATCATCTAGGGCCTTTCTTACGTTTTTAACACCAGTTTCCCACTTCTCATAAGTGTTGTTATAGTTCTTTGAACTTCCTTTAGCGCCAAGCCAGTTTGGTTCATTAGAACTAACAAACCATTTAATACATGAGTAGCCTTTTTGATTGACTAAGAAATTAAGTACATCAGCGGAAATTTTAGCCCATCTAATATCGCTAGTGACTTCATCCATCATATTCCACACATCGCCTAGTCCGACTGTGCCAATAACGTTCCAACAACCAAAAGCAACATCGATTCCATGTGTTTGAGTGTAATCGAGGATCTCAAGCATATTTAAAGCGTATTTATTTGTGAAGTTATATGACCAAGTGTCGTTAGTCTTGTCAGTATCACCTTTATCATCAAAATTCTGGCAGAACCAATCGTAGTTAATCATTAATCTAATTCTGGCTGGTCCTAAATGGTCCATATGGTCGATAATTCTTTCCCAACCACCTTCGATTAATTTGTCGGTGTCTTCATAGGCACCCCACTCCACTCCGAGTCCACCAAATTTGTCATTAACAATATCATCACTAGTAAAGGCAATGTTGTTCTTGTCGATTTTATCGACTGATTCTTTTGCCACTACTGGTTCAGAACTATTTTGACATGATAAAAGAGAAGTCAAAGCGACAACACTAAGTAATGTTCCTTTAAAAACTCTTTTGTCCATACTAGTTTCTCCTAGATTTTATGTAATTCCTTGTTGATTTCATTTAATACTTCAGTCCATGGATAACCACTGACTTTAGTTTTGAATTCATCAATTGTGTAAATGCCATTACCGTATGCGTATTGCATCGCACACTTATTAGCTTCACTTCTCATGCCTTCTTGATAGATGGATTTGTTATGGGTATCAAGCCACATAACTTCATCTTTTTCCTTGAAGATACGGAGTTTGTTACTAGATAATGCGGTTTTCATTTCGCTTTCCCATTTAGATAAAGCTTCAACTGCATCAACATCTCTTTGAGGGTTCTTGTCAATTAAGTCATAACCTAAAGAGGCCATATATCTTAAATATGTTGCACCATTATTCTTTTCGATTGGGTTACCGTCTGTGTCATACCAAGCTTCTTCGTTAATGGTGATTTTTCCAGTAACTGGATCTTTCATGTAGTCATAGCCTTCAATGCCATAAACTGCAAATTCTGTTCCTTCTGGAGAAAGTAACCAATCTAAGATATCTAAAACTTTTTCTTGTTTGGCATCAGAAATACGGTTATCAAATAAAGTCATGGAGAACCAGTTATCTGTACCTTCAAGAGCGTACTTACCATCTGGTCCCTTAACTTTCATAATCGCAGTGCGTTCATTTAATTGTTCGTCAGTTAATTCTGGGAAGTTGAGCATGATTTCATCTCTAATTGCACAGTAGTTGGAGTAAGAAATGTTTTCATAGAAAACACCAATCTTACCAGCGTCATAATATTTTCTCATATCGCCATCAAACAATGTGTTTTGGCTTGGATAATAATATTTTTTAGCACTACTACAGAAATCTTTAGTCTCCTCAATACCGTTAATATAGTCTTGAGTTGTGTAGTTATTAACAAACTTATTTGTTGCTTCATCATAAGCGAAGCAGTGTGGGCTTGTTTTATAGAAATTAGTGACGCTTGGGAAACCCCATTCAACATCGCCTAAAGCGTATTGGCCTTTGTTTGGATCAAGATGATCGACAAACGCTTGAAGAAGATCTTTAAATTGCGTCCAAGTATATTCATCATTTTCTTGATAAACACCCCAATCTTTAGCCCAGTCTCTACGATAAATATATGTAAATGGAGAGAATGGATTATTGAAATCTGTGGTGTTTTTAGAAATAGGGATGCCATAAATTTTGCCGTTAAGAGTTAAAGCACTAATATTTGTGGTGTTATCAATTAATTTCTTAATATTTGGCCACTTCGATAAATTAGAAGGAAGAGGTTTAATAACTTCTTCTTTTGCCCAATCTTTATAAGTTGTCGCAAAGTTATAGTTTGTAATATTAGCGTGGAAAACATCTGGTGGATCAGTGATATCTTTAGTGACATCTCTTTCCCAGTTTTGTTCGTTGTCATAACTTTCCATCGTTAAATTGACTTTAAATTGATCAGCGATTCTATTTAAGTAGGCTCCTCCACCTTTATATTCTCCAAAGTAGAGGTTTCTTAAATAGATGTTAAGTTTTCCATCTGTATAGGTATCATCTTTTGATGTGCTACGTCCACATCCAGTGACTGTTAGTGAGCTCAACGCGAGTCCCACACTTCCTAATAATAAAATCTTTTTGCGCATAAATAGGCCTCCTAACCTTTAATAGCACCAACAACGATGCCTTTTACGAAGAATCTTTGTAAGAATGGGTAAAAGCACATCATTGGAATAATCGTGAAGAAAATAGCAGCGATCTTTAAGCTTTCTGTTGTAATTTTGGCTTTATTTGGATTTGGAATCGAACTACTTTGATTCACAATAATGTCTTGTAAAACTTGTTGTAAGGTTTTGATATTTTGGGAATGGTTAAATAGCATACCGTTATACCATGAATTCCAGTTACCAACTGCGAAGAATAATCCAATTGTGGCGAGCATTGGTAAAGATAATGGGAGAAAGATCTTCACAAAGATTTGCACATCATTCGCTCCATCGATTCTCGCGCTTTCTTCGAGTTCTTTTGGTAAAGAAGCGAAATAGTTACGAATGAGTAACATATTGAAAGTGTCAATCGCTCCTGGGATAATCATGACCCAAATCGTGTCTTTCATATTAAGACTTTCAATTAATAAATAATATGGAATTAAACCGCCACCAAAGAACATGGTGACGATAATCATATTCATCACAAAGTTTTGTCCAAACCATCCTTTTCTACTTAAGGCGTAACCAGTGATAACTGTAAAGAATAATTGATATGCTGTTCCACCAAATAGAAGAATCAAAGTAATTCCTAAACCATTCCAAATCTTACTTTCAGTAAAGACTGCCTTATATGAATCAAATGAGATTTCTGGAGTCCAAAGCAAGAATGGGGTTTGAGAATAAATTGTGGTTGGAGTAATAGAAACAATAAATAAGTAATAGAACGGGAAAATAATAAGTAAAGCGTAAATGAGTAGGATGATGAATAAAACAACATCAAAACTACCAAATTTATTTGATGGCCCTGGTCGATCTCTAGTAAGAAGAGGAAGTCTCTTTAATCTTTTCATAATTAAATAATTCCCCTTTCTCCACATAGCTTAGCGATTCTATCAGTGACGATAACTAAAACGAATCCCACTACTGATTTAAATAAACCAATCGCGGTGGTAATACCTTCATCAAGAGATTTAGAGGCAATCGTACTTTGATAAATAAGAGTGTCAATGATTTCAACAGAATCAATAACAAGGCTGTTATTAAGTTGAGAAGTCATATTGAATATTTGATCAAATCCAGCGGAAAGAACTCCACCGACAGACATAATAAGAAGGAGGATCGCTGTTGCTCTAATACCTGGAAGGGTGATGTGCCAAATCTTTTGTAAACGAGTTGCCCCATCAATATCTGCAGCTTCATATAAATCTGGAGAAATACCCGCCATAGTGGCGATATAAATAATTGAACCCCAGCCTGCTTCTTTCCAAATATCAGTGCCTAATAATAAGCCAATAAACTGTTTACCATCCGAGAATAAGTTCAAATCACTTCCTCCGGCAGCGACAACAATTTTGTTAATAATTCCGTTTTTGTCTAATAACATTAAGAACAAGCTAGCGACAACAACCCAAGATAAGAAGTGTGGGAAGGTGACGATAATTTGAACACTTTTCTTAAAGAACCTCATTCTAATTTCATTAATTAATAAAGCGACTAATACCGCTCCAATAAATGAAACAACGATCTTTAATGAACCAATTAATAAGGTATTTAAGAATGCTTGAGTGAATTTTGGATATTTGAAAATAAAGATGAAGTTATCAAATCCAACCCAGTTTTCAAATATTGATCCAATGATTCCTTTTTTAATTGAGTAGTCCGCAAATGAGAGGAACACTCCATACATTGGAACATAGCAGAATAAAATATAGAAGACAATCGCTGGGATAATCATCAAAATCAAAAAACGAGAAGCTGAAATTTTCTTCTTGAGGGAATATGTAAAGCTTTGTCGATCTTTAATTAAAATCTTTTCCATCTTTTATCTTCCGTGCTTTTTAATGTAATCCACTACTCTATCAACTGTTGTAAAAGCTAAAGCGGTGTATGTATCACTTGCTCCATAATATAAGGCAATTCTTCCTGTAGGAGCGTCCACTAAAGCACAGGTAGGGAAAATAACGTTAGAAACAAATCCAACGGTTTCATAACTCGCTTCTGGAGTCATAAGGAAGTTCTTACATCTATATAATACTTTTGAAGGGTCATCATGGTCTAAAATAAGCGCACCGATAGAATAAACATAGTCATTACATGTACGGTTAACACCGTGGATAAAGACTAGCCATCCATCATCTAATTCAATTGGAACTGGACCAGCACCAATTTTAAGAGCGCACCACCACTCATATCCTCTTTGAGCAACGACACGATTCTTTCCCCAGAATGTCATATCCTTGCTCTGTGAGAGGAAAATATCACCAAAAGCGGTGTGTCCTGAATCGCTTGGTCGAGAAAGCATATAATACATATCATTGACCTTACGTGGGAAAAGAACACCGTTACGGTTATATGGTAAAAATGGGTTATCAAATTTAGTGAATGTCACAAAATCATCGGTTTTTGCGATTGAGATTGTTGGTCCACATAAATCATCACACCACACAATATAAAACGAACCTTCTAATGGAATTACTCTTGGGTCATATTGATAATTAGTGTCCCTAACTGGATTACCTTTTTCATCAACAAAATGAATAGGTTCTTCGCTAATTTGAATATGAACACCATCTTT
Organism: Bacilli bacterium; assembly: GCA_045132035.1. Taxonomy (GTDB): domain Bacteria; phylum Bacillota_I; class Bacilli_A; order RFN20; family CAG-826; genus UBA2450. Next base: position 9,439 of record JBGURM010000042.1, on the reverse strand, counting down.
TGAATGACCAACATAGAGGTGAGGAATGTCATCGAGATTGTCTCCTCTAAAGACTCCAACATATTCTCCTTTAAATGGGACAATCGCACTATTAAAGGCACGAGAAATTACCGAATTAGGATGACGATCGATAATTGGGTTTTTTGAATATCTCCAAATTGGATCTGTGTATCCTTTAGGGCAATCTTCCCATGGCATATTTGGTATAGCCATTCCATTAATTACTTTGCTCATAACTTGTACTAATTCAATCTTCTGACTGAATTCCTTTCTATGAAGTCACAACGAATACAGAATTCTGAATATTGTGGTTTGTCTTCTTGAGTTAAACGAATGATATATAATCCAATTTCATCTCCAATTTGTTCACGAGGAACATTGAAAGTTGATAGGCTTGGTGAGGCATATTTGCCTTCATTGATGTTATCAAAGCCGATAACCGAATAGTCTTCAGGAATGCTCTTACCCATTCCTTTAATAATCTTATAGGCGTTGAGTGCGCATATGTCATTCGCACATATAAGAGCAGTGACTTCAGGATGCTCAGTTAAGAAACTAATTAACATCTTGTTATCACTATATTGGAGATTTGAGTTATCAAAAATCACACTATAACCACGTATTCCGCGATGCCTATTGTCATCAATATAAGCTTTAAAACCTTCATGTCTTTCTCTAAAACTGAAAGCGTGCATATCACTTCCATAGAAGACGATATTTCTATGACCATAATCGATGAGTTTTTTGGTGGCTTCCATAATTGAGGTGTAATTGGAATATTTAATTTGAGTAACACCTGTGTAATGGATGTATTTAGGGTCAACTTCAATGATTGGTTTATTGAATTTCCTTAATTCCTTGAATATTGAATCTGGGTTTTTATGTAAAACTACAAAAGCAATACAAGGATTATCTTTTAAGTTACGAACACTGTCTAAATCGATATTATTATCATCGAATACAAAGTATTCCATCTTGATTGAGGCTCTATTAAGTGTCGCATACATATTTTTGATGATTGGTTGCCAATAATCCTCTTTCATCAAAATCGTTGAAGAAACAACAATGACAACAGAAGTCTTTTTACTGCTCTTGGTGCGGAGTTTAGTAAAATCATAGCCAAGTTCAACAGCCTTTTTCATGATGATGTTTCTTGTTTCATCACCAACGTTATATTTGCCCGCTAAAGCGCGTGACACTAAACCTTTAGTGACATGACACTCACGAGCGATATCTTCTAATCTAACTGATTTTGCCATCTTTTTATTTCCATCTATTTTATTTTGCCCATGGACTTAAATCGCCATGAACATTGATGTTATCAATATAGAAGAATGTTGCTTGTCCTTTATGGGTGTTATCAGTTTGAGGAGTGATAGAGAAGCCATAGTAAGTTGTGCTTTCATTTAACGCAATAGTGACTTCAGTCCAATCACAGTCTTTACTAACTACGACAGGCTCAACTTTAGAAACTTGGTCACTTGCTGCGGTTGATGGACCGATTTGATTAATTGAAAAGACTCTAACCTTTAAGGTAACATCGTAATCTCCACATCCTTTAACAAAGAAGGAGAAATATTTACCAGTAAATGGGGCTGCTGAGCCATCAAATAAACCATAATTGACATATCTCATCGCGGCACCACTATTTTGTTTCATTCTGGCGCATTTGGAATTATTCATTCCTTCTCCATTTTTATATAAATCTAAATAGTTATTGGAACCCATGAGTTTCCAACCACTTCCACCTAAAGGTGAATCAACATATTTATCTTCACTGTTATAGAAATCACAGTAATAATTTGTACGTAAAGATGTTGCGGTTGGAGTAACTGGATTATTGTTATTACTATCGTAACCTGTTCCAGTTTCTGTATAGCTTTCAAAATCTTCAAGCATGAGATATTTTGAGGCTTTGAAGTTGCTAAAGGCTTCAACTCCTGAACCTTTAATTGAAGATAATTCAAATGAATCACCATTGGTCTTTGAGGTGAATGTCGCGTCAAAGTCAAATCCTTCAACTTCACAAACCATATTTAATTCACCTTCGTTAATATGATAGGTGCATGGTAATATAACACTTCCACCATTTTTGAGTGTGATGTTTAAACTTGCAGTACTATCATCATTAAAGACTGCATTGCCACTAAAGGCATCACTTGCTACTGCGTAATTTTTACTAACAACGATTGGAGAAACTTTCTTACTTGTTGCTCCAACATTAGAAATATTAACATCATCAAACCAGACTCTCGCGTCTGTTCCTTTATCGTTATATGTTGCGTTAACTCTAAAACTAAATTGCTTAAAGAAAGGCATCATATCCGCTAAAGAGTTCACTGTATATCCAGCCATTTCTAATACTGGCTTTAAATCTGAGAATTTTTGTTTTGAACCACGATAATCAACTATCCAGTTTGGATCATCTAAACTAACTGTGTAATTTGTCCATTGAGTGTCAACTGGATTAAGTTGATAGGAAATATAAACACCAATAAGATCTTCATTACCAACAATAACGTGGTCAGTAATTTCAAATGTTAAAGAGGTATATGTTGCTTCTGTTCCTTTAATTTTAAATGAGAAAGTATCATATCTTTTATCAACAGAGATGTCTTTAGTGTATTTGAACCACACACCATGATGCCAATAATTGAGTCTTACACATTTGCCATCGCTTAAGCCTTTATTAGAAGGATCTAAAACGATTGAAGCGGTTGTATCAACCCAAGAAGATGATGGGAATTTCTTAACAGAATAAATTTCCGCTAAAGTGGTATCATCTTCAGCGCTACCATCTTCAATGACATAGACATCACTAGCAGGCATAGAAACTAAAACGCCTTTTTGTCTATATGTGATATATGGGCTAGTCACATAGTAGACATTGTCTTCATATCCTGACATTGCTTGAAGGATATATAAGTCACTATGCGTAACGTTGTAACTTTCTCCAACGATTGGAGTGAAAGCTTCATCTTTTTGTCCTCTGATTTCAACACCAACCCCGTCATATTCTCCCCAAGTAATTACTCCATCTTTTTCACTAACTGAGGATAAATATGTGTTTTTGGTTTCATAATTAAATGTTGCGGTATCACTTTTATTGCCATCTTTATCAATCGCAGTGACTTTAATTTCATATTCGCCAACATCTGTTTCAAATCCATATCCAGGTGCGGTGACATCAAATGTATCTTCATCGTTAACAACAACGGAATATTTAACAGCACCTTCCACTTCATCCCAGTGCATTCCTTCATCGTCAGCGGTAATTTTAGACATTTTAAAACTACTACCACTAGCGGATGGGGTGCATCCTGAAACAGCAAGTAAACATGCCGTTAACAAAACAACTCTTTTGCTTTTCATATGAAATACCTCACCCTTATATTGTCATTATAAACTATAATTAATGGTTTATATTTGATAAACAATAAAAAAATTCAGTAAACAATACCGAAAGTTTATCAATTTGTTTACTAAATTATTAGAAAAGTTTACTAACTAAACAACCATTCAAGGTTATCAAAATTTGAATAAGTTGGGTCCCAACAGTTATGTCCGCAGTTAGGGTAAATAGTAAGCTTAACGTCCGCTTTTGCTTCCATTAAGCGGTCATACATTCGATATGCTTCTTCAACAAAAACAGAGTCATCATTTTCGCCATGGAATATTCTTAAATGAATATTTTTCATCCTAAAAGCGTCCCAATACATTCCTCCCCCGCAGCACACAATTGCCTTATGGAATAGTTCTGGAAGAGAAATCATTACTTGATATATTCCATATCCACCCATTGATATACCTGATCCACAAAATCTCTCTTTATCAGTGAAAGGTGCGTTATATATCAAGTTGCATAAACTTAGCAATTCTGAAAAATGATCAAACCAGCTATCACTGCTACATTGAGGAAAAACACAAAAGCCCTTACTAAGAGGAGTGTCGCCTTTTTCAACGACCATCTTTAAAATATTTGAATCACCAAATTCTTTAAAGTCGTTACCTCTTCCACCTGAACCATGTAAATGAAATAAAACAGGATATCTTTTTCCTTCTACGTAATCCTTTGGATAGCAAAGAAGATATCTAATTCCTTTATGTTCTAGTTTGTCCACTCTAATCATATAAGTTATATCCTTTGTTTTCTTTAATTGCCTCAAGCGCAATATCTTCTAATTCTTTTAATAATTCATCTTTAACTGGAGGAGTAACTTCGTCATATGAATATCCTTTTGAATGATATTTACTGACATCAACTTTCTTATTTGAGAAGTAAGTTACCCATAATAAACCTGTAAGAACCCGCCCCAATTCATTTAAATGGTAGCCGTCTCGATCTAATTTATCTCCATATTTTCTTCTTGCAATTTCAATTGCTTTACCGCTAGGAATGATGTATTTAATTCCGCTTCTTTTACTCGCTTCAATATAGGCTTTATCAATATCTTTTGTCATTGCCTCTTGATCCATTGGATTAGATCCATATCTTTCATGAGAAAAGCTTTTTGAATAACTCCAGGTTTTATGGAGTAAATATGTTGCGTTACTATATTTTCTAATTCCTTCCATGAGTTTTGTTAATTCTGGGAAGAATGTATTTGAATCAACTGAATCACCACTTCTTTGTTGGAAAGTGATATAGTCCCATTTCATATAATTGAGGCCTTCAAAGATATCGCATCTTAATTTAGGTTCTCCATTAATATAAAGGTCATAGGCTTTCTCTTTTGATAGAAAGTTTTTCCAGTGTAAATCAATTGGACAACCCCCAATATATAAAACACAAATATTGATATCTAAATCATTCGATTTAGCGATTTGATGAACGTAAGTCGAAACATCAACTGCAAAAGAATTGCCTACACACAAAATATTCATTTTAAATGTTCCTCAAAACTTTTAACTAAGACTTGATATTTTTCATCATTCTCTTTGATTGATTTGCCACATATCGACATATATAGCTTAAGTTTTGGCTCTGTTCCGCTAGGACGGACTACAACTGAATCTCCATTTTCAAAAATCATCTTAAGGACATTTGATTTTGGTAATCCTTCTATGCCTTTGTTATAGTCTTTGATTTCTTTAATTTTATATCCAGCAACACTTGTGAAGTTATTTCTAAATGAATCCATAATGTTATTCATTTTGGTAAAACCACTGCTACCTTCAAATTCATACGAATTTAAATAATTTGAGTAATAACCATATTTCTCATAGAGTTCATTCATCTTATCAAGTAGAGATATTCCTCTAGTTTTATAATACACAAACATCTCAACAATTAAGAACGCTCCATCAACCGCATCTTTATCTCTTACATATGAGCCGCTTAAATAGCCATAGCTTTCTTCAAAACCGAGAATATATGAGGTTTCTTGCGCTTTTTTCTCTAATTCAAGGATTTGTTCACCGATATATTTAAAACCTGTTAAAACATCTTTGTGACTAACACCATAATGTTCCGCAACTTTGTTAGCCATATCGGTTGTAACGATAGTTTTGACATATATTGGATTATTAGGCATCTTATGATGTTTTTCTCTTTGAGAGCAGATGTAATCTAAAAGCAAGACACCTACTTGATTACCACTCATTAAGACATAATCTTCTTTTCCTTTAACTGCAATACCAACACGGTCGCAGTCAGGATCAGTAGCGATTAATAGATCAGCGTTTTCTCTTTTCGCATAATCTAAACCAACTTGCATCGCTTCTTTAATTTCAGGGTTTGGATATGGACAAGTTGTGAAATGTCCATCTGGTTCTTCTTGTTCTTTAACAACAATAACTTTGTTATATCCAACTTCTTTTAAGATTCTAGTAACTGGTTTAAGTCCTGTTCCATGAAGTGGAGAATAGATGATTTTGACATCTTTATTTATTTCGTCCCCAAAAAGAACACTTTCTTCTTTAACTCGATTAATAAATCTAGTGATTAATTCATCATCAATATATTGAATAAGACCATTATCTTTTAATTCATTAAAAGGTTTATATTTAACATTATCAAAAGGATCAACATTATTAATTTCTTCTAATATTTCTTTAGCGGCGTTTGTGGTTATTTGACATCCATCATCACCATAAACTTTATAGCCGTTATATTTTGATGGGTTATGAGAAGCAGTAACCATAATTCCAGCCGAAGTATGCAACTCTCTAACCGCATAACTTAGACATGGTGTTGGCATTAATTCTTTATAAATAAAGACTTTAATTCCATTAGCCGCGAATACTTCACTAACGGTAATAGAAAATAAATCACTTTTGATTCGAGAATCATAGCTCACTGCAATACTAGGATTAGAGTAATGTTTATTAATATAATTTGCTAAACCTTGTGAGGCTTTTCTAACAACATAGATATTCATTCTATTAGTGCCCGCTCCAATGGTGCCTCTTAATCCACCAGTGCCAAATTCTAATTCACGATAGAATGCATCTTCTTTTTTGCTATCATCATCTTTGATGTCATTTAATTCTTTGATTAAATCTGGGTCATCTTTAGCAAGAGATAACCATCTTTGGTAAACTTGTTCAATATTTTTCATAATTCAATTTTAATCTCGTTATCACTAAAGTAATAAACAATTTTGTTAACAAACTTCAAAACAAGTTAACAACTTCTCCTTATATTTATATAAACAAAAGAAAAAGAGATGATTTACTTAACCATCTCTATTTGATTAATTATTTCTTTGCTAAGAAAGGTTTAAACGCTTGCGCGAATAAATGACCTAATAATACTTCTGAATCTGAATCATAGTGATCAGCGTCAACATTACCAACTGGTTCTTTATTGGTATGCATTCCCGCTCCAATAGTGTCAATATAGAAGTTATTTTCACTTTCTTGAGAGAACGCGATTTTCGCGTCATTAACTTGTTTCCAGTATTGCCATCTAGCAGAGTTATTATTAATGCCTGCATCGATAAAGGCAAATTCATTTTCACCAGAATATTCTCTTAAATCCGCTCGAACGTCAGCGACAAATTGTCTAGTGTTAGCCTGATAAGTTTGATAATAACCATAATATGAATCGCCCTCACCTTGCATCCAACAAAGTGCTTTGATTGTCGGAATATATCCTTTTTCTTTAAGACTTTCCATCTGCGCTTTAACAAATTTCATGAACTCAGGATACATAACTTTTTTATCTTTCATCCAATCGTCTTTGAGGTTACTACCACCACAAGCGCATTTAATGATGAATAATCTATTTCCATATTCTTCATGTAATTCTTCAGCAATACCAATTTCTGGTCCAAATGAATGAGTGCCATTACCTTGGCCTAATTTGACATCAACAAATTTATTATTTGAATCATGTTGTTGCTCGTAACCAACTCCACCAGTAGCAGGCCACGTTTTAGTCCAGTTATTAAACGCAATTTGAATTTCAGGATACCCTTTTTGGAATTCTTCGAATTTTAGTTGACCCATTGAAGAAGGTAATTGATTACACCAAGTACAACCAACTCCATTAGATTGACCAGATATTAAAATGACATCCACTGGTTTTGGTTCACTACTACCTCCTGCTGGATTACAACCAACAATAGATAACGCCATAGGAATAAGAGTGAATAAGTAAAATTTATTTTTCATAGTAACTATATTTTAGTTCTAGTTTTAGTAAACAATTCGCTAATTTTATAAACAATTAGTAAACAAGAAAAACAATATTAATCTTATATGAATATAAAACAAGCGACTTCCTACAAGTATTTGCTCACAATTGTGTTTATTTATGATGGGAAGAGTGATAATAAATAACCCATCTAAGATGGGCGCAAAAAAACATAATCTGTGTTTTTATATAGATATTTCGCACGATATAATATGTTTGAGAAAAGACTAACTATTAAAAAACAATAAGAATTTTTACAAAAGTTTGTTCCCTAGAAAATTGGAGCGTTCTAAAAAGAACTCAGCATAGTGAGCTTTAAAAAAATGACTATGTCAAATCCTACTTACAGCGAGATGGATCGTACTTAGTATTATGTGTCTCGAGGTAATAAATAACTCTTACAAGTTTCTTAGCAACGTGGCTATCAGCGACTCGTAAGAACTTATGTCCAGTAACTTTCTTCCTTACCCAATACTCTTTAAATGTTGGTGTGTGGATGCAGACAGTTCGAACAACATTCATCAAGGCATATCTCAAATGAGATGATCCGCGTTTGACCATCTTACCCCGATAGCATTTAGTGCCAGATTGTGATATACCGACATCTACTCCAGCGTAAGCGATACATTGTTCAGCACTTGGAAATCTGGAGAAATCTCCAAATTCTCCTAAAATAGCGGCTAAACTAATCGGCCCCATTCCTGGAATAGATAAAGATGGAGGATCTAATTCGAAAATAATCGACTTAATCTTCTCTTCTAATTTAGATACTTCTCCGTTTACAGTTTCGTAGACGTTAAGTATAGATGGTAATTCATCTAATAAATATTTAGGTGCAATACCAATTGAATCTACTGCGGATTTTCTAATCTCTAGTAGTTTGGAAGTAGATATCTTCCTAGAAACATTATGGACAAGAGTGATATCTTCATTGGTCCATCTAGCTATTCTAGAAGGAGTCTTATACTTCCTAATAATAAACAAAGCTGTCTCAGAACGAAGTTTAGCTGTAAAAAACTTCTTAAATTCTGGGAAAGTGATGTCCAAGACGTTCGTTAACTTAACCAAGCATCTCGAACGTTGATCAACAAGAGTTTCTCTTAATCTTGTTAAACTCTTTAGTGCCTCAAGATGATATACTTGTGGTTGATAGGTCTTGGTAGCAATAGCCATTAAATACCTAGCAATCACTTGACAATCAATCTTGTCGGTCTTGGTTCTTCTAAGTGAGGTTTGTGAATGGAATCTGCTCACTTGAAGAGGATTGAGTTCTATGAACTTATATCCGTTGCTGGTAAGGAATGCCTTAATAAGCGTTCCATAATGTCCTGTAGCTTCTAAACCTATCTTTATTTTTTGGGAACAATGAAGATTGGTTAGAATCTCAAGCATTTCTTGGAATCCTTCCTTATCATTGGTAATCGTTCGTGGAGATACGATTACCTCTCCTGTATCATCATCAATGATGCAGAAGTCATGTTTGAATTTGGCAATATCGATGCCCATGTAAAACATATTGTTTCACCTCCTTCGTTAATACTGTGGTCCATTAGCTTTTATTCCTCGTAGCCTTGTGCTTGATAAATCGTCTAATGCGATAACTAACTGATTAACGATAAAAATAAAAGCTGTGGTAAGAGCCTCTTCTGACTAGTCTAAGCTAGATTGATATAGGTACAAATCCACAGCATATGAGTGAATTATATCATTGCTGTGAAATGAATAACTCACTTGGTTCCCAAAGAAAGGAATTATAGATGTAGATCAATCAATTCTTTGGTCGAATTCTATAATACAAGG
>JBGURM010000041.1:0-5930 GCA_045132035.1 Bacilli bacterium | reverse complement strand
GATTTTGATAATCCATACTTAACTCTTAAAAAAGAATATGAAGCTCAACAAATTAATGCTTTCTCCAAGATGGCGCTTAAAGGGCTTATCTATAAAGGATTAAAACCAGTTTATTGGTCTCCTAGTTCTGAATCTGCTTTAGCAGAAGCTGAAATTGAATACGCAGATGTTTTATCTCATTCAATTTATGTCGCTTTCCCTGTGAAAGATGGAAAAGGGGTTGTTGATAGTGACGCTAGACTTGTCATTTGGACCACAACTCCATGGACATTACCTGCTAACTTAGCGATTTCTGCTCATCCAGACTTCATTTATGGAGAATATCAAACCTCAAATAAAGGAAAATTAGTCTTCTTAAAAGAATTTGAAGAGAATTTAACTAAAGAACTCGAATTAGAAGATGTCAAACTACTTAAAGAAATGAAAGGTAGTGACCTTGAATTAGTAGTTTGTAAACACCCATTCTATGATCGTGATTCTTTAGTGATTAACGGCACTCATGTTACTAATGACGCTGGTACTGGCTTAGTCCATACTGCTCCAGGACATGGTGTTGAAGACTATCAAGTGTGCTTAAAATATCCAGGAAAAGGATTAGAACCATATTGTCCAGTTGATGAAAAAGGTTTTATGATGCCTGGAACTGGAGAAGGTATTGAAGGTCTTTTCTATGAAAAGGCTAATGATGCAGTTTTAAAAATCATTGAAGAAAATGGTAGTTTACTTAAACACACAACCTTCACTCATAGTTATCCACATGATTGGAGAACTGGTAAACCATTAATCTTTAGAGCAACTTCACAGTGGTTCTGTTCAATTGAACCAATTAGGGAAGAATTAATCAAAATCATTCATGACACAACTTGGTATCCAAGCTGGGGTGAAAATAGAATGGTCAATATGATTAAAGATCGAGGAGACTGGTGTATTTCTCGTCAAAGAGCGTGGGGTGTCCCAATTCCAATTTTCTACGCTGAAGATGGAACTCCAATTATTGATGAAAAAGTCTTTAAACATGTTGAAGATTTATTTAGAGAACACGGTAGTAATATTTGGTATGAAAAAGAGGCTAAAGACTTATTGCCAATAGGATACACAAACCCACATTCTCCTAAAGGAGAATTCACTAAAGAAAAAGACATTATGGATGTCTGGTTTGATAGTGGATCTAGCTGGAATGGAGTGTTAGTAGAAAGAGGAACAACATATCCAAGTGATTTATATTTAGAAGGAAGCGACCAATATCGTGGTTGGTTTAACTCTTCCTTAATTGTTTCTGTTGCTTGTAATCATGTTGCACCATATAAAACAGTTGTTTCACACGGCTGGGTTTTAGATGAACACGGCGAACAAATGCATAAATCCAAAGGAAATGGTGTTGATCCAGTTAAGATCGCTAACGTATATGGAGCGGATATTTTAAGACTTTGGACTGCTTCTATTGATTATCAACAAGATGTAAGAATTGGTGAAAACCTCATTAAACAAGTCGCTGAACAATATCGTAAAATTAGAAACACTCTTAAATTCATCTCTTGGAACTTAGTGGATTATGATCCAAATAACGAAGCCAAAGAATTTAATCGAGTTGATAGCTATATCTTAGCGAAACTCAATCGTTTAGTTAAAGTTTGTAGAAATAGCTTCGATAAATATGATTTTAGTAACGCGACAATGGAAATCCTTAACTTCTGTTCAGCAGATTTAAGTGCTTTCTATTTAGATATTGCTAAAGATTCTTTATATTGTGACGCTAAAGATTCTATTAGAAGAAATCAAATTCAAACTGTCTTATATAAAATCAGTGACACTCTTTTAAGAGTGTTAAACCCAATTCTTCCATTTACAATGGATGAATTCAACCGTAATCTTCCAGGCAAAAGAGTAGATAACGTCCAATTATTAGACTATCCAACATTCGTGGAAGAAGATGATACCGAATTATTTAACGAATATGACAAAGTAATCGCCTTAAGAAAAGATGTTTTAAAAGCTCTAGAAGAAGTAAGAAATGATAAAGTAATTGGTTCTTCTCAAGAAGCTTTTGTTAATGTTGTTATAACAAATAATGATATTAAAGTAGTGGAAAATCTCTTCTCAAAAGGAGAACTCGCTAATATCTTTGTGGTTTCTGAAGTTTCTTTTGATGAAGTCGATAACATGAAAGACTACGAAGTTAGTAAAGTTTTAGTCAAACATCACGAAGGAACTAGATGCGCAAGATGTTGGAATTATTCTAAAAATGTATTCTTACAAGCTGAAGGCGAATATCTTTGTGAAAGATGCCAGAAAGTGATTCATAAATAATGAAAGAAAAGTTTTTAAAAGGATTAAAATGGTTTTTTAACTCCTTCATTTGGTTAGGTGTTCTTTTACTAATTATTGACTATGTCACTAAACAAGTAGTGGTCGCGAATAGAGAAAACATCTTAGCTAATGGTGGAATAGTTTTAATCCCAAATTTTTTAAGAATTAATTACGTGATTAATAACACTTTAGTCATGGGAATGTCTTTAGGAAGTGATTTAGCTAACCGTGCAGTATTCTGTGTTGTTGCTTTAGTTATCAGCGCTGGTATCATTTTCTATCTTATCAAAAAGTGGGATAAGATTGATAGGTTCTTTAAAGCCTCATTTATGATGATTTTAGCTGGTGCATTTGGTAATGTTATTGATCGCTTATTCTACACTCCTGAATTCTTAGGAAACCCAGTTAATGGTGTTGTTGACTGGATTGATTTTTATGGAGTTTGGAAATTTAATTTCAACATCGCCGATAGTGCGGTTGTCGTTGCAGCTTTCATGCTCATCATCTATATGATTGTTTTAGAAATCATTGAATATCGTAAAAAGAGCAAAGAAGCTCCAAAAGAAAAGAAAGAAGATAACACTAAAGTTCTTTCTAAAACCGAAAAAGAAAAACAACAATATTTAGAAAATAAAGATGAATAAATATATTGTTACAGCAGAATATAATGGAGTTAGACTTGATAAGTATTTATCAAGTATTTTAACTGAACTCTCTAGAACCCATATTCAAAAAATCATTGATGATGGGAAAGTAACAATTAATGGTAAAGCCGCTAAAGGATCAATTAAAATCAAAGAAGGAGATGAGATAGCAATCTCTATTCCTGAAGTTAAAGAACTTGAAGTTAATAAAGAAGATATTCCTTTAGATATTGTTTATGAAGATAAAGACATTTTAATTATTAATAAACCTCAAGGAATGGTGGTTCATCCATCTAACGGACATTATGAACATACTTTAGTTAACGCTATTTTATATCACTGCCAAGATTTAAGCGGGATTGGAGGAGTAGTTCGTCCTGGAATCGTCCACCGTATAGATAAAGATACAAGTGGGTTAATCTGTATCGCTAAAAATGATAATGCTCATCTTTATTTATCTGAACAGCTTAAAGACCATTCAATGGCAAGAACTTATATTGCTTTAGTTAGAGGAGTTATTCCAGAAAATAGTGGAGAAATCAATCTCCCAATTGGAAGAGATCCTAATAACCGCCAAAAAATGGGAGTAACAAGAAATAACTCAAAAGAAGCTATTACTTTTTTCAAAGTTTTAAAAAGATACAAAGACCACACTTTAGTGGAATGTAAACTTAAAACTGGAAGAACTCATCAAATTAGAGTCCATCTATCTTATATTGGCTATCCAGTAGAAGGAGATCCTCTTTACGCTGGAAGAAAATATGATTCACTATATAAAAATGGCCAACTTTTAGTGGCCACTTCTTTAAAACTCATTCATCCTTCAACCCATGAAGAGATGACATTTAATATTGAATTACCTGATTATTTCAAAGAAATATTATCTCAATTAGAAGAATAGTTCTTAAAATTCTGCTTCACTAACGATTTATAAGAGTTCTCACCGAAGCGTTCGATGAACTCTTTTTTAAATTCATCAACTTTTTTGCCTGCTCCAAATGGGAATTCAATCTCATAATGTTTTTCTAATTCATCTTTTCTTTTTAGGAAGTAATATCGAGCAATAACACTTGCGGCAGCGACACATGGGAATCTTTGTTCTCCTTTAGTTTTAAAGGATACTCCTTTAACAATTTCATCTTTACCGCCTTCAAGATATTCATAGTACTTTTCTTCTGAAACGAATTGATCAACATAAATCGCAATAACATCGATATATTTCTTATGTAAATTGAGTAAGACTCGATTATGCATTTTAGCTTTAATGCTATTGAGGTTTTCTCCTTTTGCAATTACTTCGTTATATTTACTATTTGGAAGTAAAACGATTGAATTATCAAACTCTTCCATTAAGATTGGTCCAAGTTCTCTAATTTTTTTATCGGTTAGTTTTTTACTGTCAGTAACACCAAGTTCTTTTAATCTTTGATATTGGTCTTTTTTCATATAAACCGCAGCAACGACAATTGGAAGAAAGAAATCACCAACTCCAACTTCATCACTTCCGATTTGTTCACCAAAATCGACGTAGTGGAGTTTTTCTTTTTCTTTAGGTTTTTTGATTTCGATTTCTTTCCATCTAGCAACTTCTTCTTCCGCTAAAGCGCCTCTAAAAACAACGGACTTCTTGCCTTTTCCTGAAATATATCCAGTAATGATAACTCCATTCGTATTAGCGACAAAGTCGATGTATTCTCCTTCAATAGGAACGAAAAATGGAGAGTAGTACTCTCTAATCTCGTTATATTTTTCTAAATCGACTTTGATAGTCACTAAACCTTGCATACTTAGATTTTACCGATTTGACTGCCCTCTATTCAACAATAATTATGAGTTTTGCTATTGGTTTGTTATACTAAATTAGTATCAAGGGCGAATAAAAATATCATGTTAAATGTCTATCAAACTTTAGAATTCAATAAGATTCAGGAACAAATTCTAGAATTTGCGAAAACAGAAAGAGGAAAAGAAAAAATCCTCCTTTTAAAGATGTCAACTGACCGTAATGAAATAGTAAGAGAACTAAAAAAGTTAGATGAAATGATGAATCTCATCTCAAGATTTTCTCCTCTTCCATTAACTAATAGTGTTCATATCATCAAACTCATTGAACTCGCTAAAAAGACTGCTTTACTCACTCCAAGTGATTTAAATTTCATTATTAATGATATTGATACTTCAGAAAAAATCATCGCTCATTTTAAAAAGACTACCAATAGTTTTCCTCTTTTAGAGGAATTAGTGAATCAAATCAATGATTTGTCTAATTTAAAAAATGCGATTAAGCGTGTTGTAACACCTAGTTTAACAATTAGCGATAATGCTTCCCCAACCTTAAAAGAAATAAGACAAAAACTCAAAGTCTTAGAGTCAAGTCTTACTTCAAAAGTTGCAGGAATGTCATATAAATATTCAAGTTACCTCAATGATATCAACGCTACAATTAGAGATGGTCATTTTGTTTTACCAGTTAAAACAGTATATAAAAACAAAGTTTTAGGAATCATCTATGATGTTTCCGATAGTGGTAATACAACATTCATTGAACCACTTGAATTAGTCCAATTAAATAACGATATCACTTCTAAAAAACTTGAAGAACAAGAAGAAATTAGAAAAATTCTTAAAGAATTAACCGCCTTAGTCTTACTACAAGAAAACGAAGTTATTAATAATAACAACATCATTGGAGAACTTGATTTCATCTCCGCAAAAGCGAGTTATGCTTTAGCAAACGATATGGTGATTGCCTCTATTAGTGATAAACAAGAAATTCATTTATATGAAGCTAGACACCCATTAATTGATAAAAATAAAGTCGTTAGTAATGAATATCATTTAACTGAAGAAAAGAGAATTGTGGTGATAAGCGGCCCTAACGCCGGAGGAAAAACAGTCTCCTTAAAAGTCGTGGGTTTACTTTCTTTAATGAATCAATGCGCTTTAGCTTTACCAACTAAAGAAGCAAAATTAGGAATA
>JBGURM010000040.1:0-8719 GCA_045132035.1 Bacilli bacterium | reverse complement strand
GAAGATGCTGACAAAGAATATCTCAGATGCGATAAATATAAATTTAACGCAGCAGGCAACGTTTCAAAAGTCAGTAAGAATATCGGAAGAGCCTCGGAAGCTGATGTCTCTTTAGATACATTCATTATCAACAAGAAAATGCTTAGAAAATTGTTAAACGAAGCACCAAAGATTTCTCAATTCTTCTCCTTGCAAGATGTAATTAACTTCTTTATCGAAGAGGAAATGGCGGAAGTTAAAGGTTACGCTTTTGATGGATTTGTTGTCCCAATCTTATCTTTAGATAATTATGTTAATCACTCTCTTGATTTACTCAATTATCACACAAGAAATCGCTTATTTATCGAAGATTGGCCAATTTACACAACAACACATAGCACACCTCCAGCACTTTATGGCAAAGACGCTGATGTGAAAAATAGCTTCATCTCTAATGGTGCTATTATTAAAGGCAAAGTTCATAACTGCATTATTTCTAGAGAAGTAGTTATTGAAAAAGGTGCCGAAGTTAAAAACTCCATCATTTTCTCTAAGACATTAGTGGGTAGAGACGTCAAACTTGATCACGTTCTCTCAGATAAAAACGCAACTATTGTTAACGTTAAAAAATTAACTGGCACAGATGATGACTTTATCGTTATTTCTCAAGGAGCAAAAATCTAATGAAAATCGCAATGGCTTGTAGCGAAGCTAATCCTTTTGTTAAAACTGGTGGATTAGCGGATGTCACCTACGCATTAAGCAAAGAAATGGT
This sequence comes from Bacilli bacterium, assembly GCA_045132035.1. Lineage (GTDB taxonomy): Bacteria > Bacillota_I > Bacilli_A > RFN20 > CAG-826 > UBA2450. The sequence continues at coordinate 7,965 of JBGURM010000040.1, read as the reverse complement.
GAGATTAGGAGAAGAAGTTGCAATCTTCCTCCCTTTATATAACAAAATCAAATCCTTAGGACTTGATTATGAATATGTCGCTACAGTGAATGTCAATTTAAGTTGGAGAAAAGAAAGCGCTAACGTTTTCCATCTCGTTAGAGATGGCATCCATTATTATTTCTTAGAAAACCAACATTATTTTGAACGAGATGTGATATATGGATATGACGATGATGGTGAACGCTTTGCTTTCTACACTATGGCACTCGCGCATCTTATGCCTTTAATTAACTTTAAACCAGATATCATCCACGCCCATGACTGGCAACCTGGAATGTTATTCTGTTACATTAGAGAAAATAATATGGAATTCTATAAAGACAGTAAATTCGTCTTTACAATCCATAACCCTGCTTTCCAAGGTATTTTAGACAAATATTCACTTGGTAATTTATATAATTTACCAGATCGACTCTATTATAGTGGCCAAGTGGAATTTGGTGGTCGTGTTTCAACTTTAAAATCCGCAATTATTTATGCGACTAAAGTGACAACTGTTTCACCAAACCACAGAAATGAATTATTAACACCTGAAGGAAGCATGGGATTAAATGAAGTTCTTCGCTTCCGTGAATATGATTTCTGCGGAATTCTTAACGGAATTGATTACGAAGAATTTAATCCAAGTAATGACAAACTTATCGCTAAAGAATTCAGTTTGAAGAATTACGTTTCCGGAAAAGAAGAAAACAAAAAAGCAATCTTGAAGGAATTTAATTTAGAAAACGAATCCGCTCCATTATACTCACTAGTGAGTAGAGTGACATGGCAAAAAGGTATGAACCTTGTCTTCTCTGCGGTTAGAGAATTAGTGAATAAAGGCGCAAATGTCGTCTTACTTGGTAGTGGCGAATCCGCTTGTGAACAAGAGATGGAAAAACTCCACAAAGAATTCCCAAAACATGTTGGAATTTATGTTGGATATAATAACAAACTTGCTCACCAAATTTACGCTGGTAGTGATTTCTTCTTAATGCCATCACTCTTTGAACCATGTGGCTTAGGTCAAATGATTGCTCAAAGATATGGAACTTTACCAATCGTTCGTCGTACAGGTGGCTTAAGAGATTCAGTCATCAATTATGATGGTCATAACGAAGAAACTAGTAACGGCTTTGGCTTTGATGATTTCTCCACTTGGGATATGAATAGAACTTGCTTATACGCTCATGATATTTATATCAACCATAAAGAAATATTCAAAAAACTTGTAAGAAACGCCCTAAGTACTGACAATAGTTGGCAAAGAAGTGGTGAATCTTACCACGAACTATATAAATCAATTATTTAATTTAGTTCATCAAAAATAAAATTTTTGCATCATTTAATGACATTGAGGTGATTTTAATATGGGATACGATTATAAAAAAATAGAACCAAAATGGCAGAAAGTCTGGGAAGAGAATAAAACATATAAATGTGATACCTACGACTTTTCTAAACCAAAATATTACATTCTCGATATGTTTCCTTATCCAAGTGGACAAGGTTTACATGTTGGACATCCAGAAGGCTACACCGCTAGTGATGTTTTAGCGAGAATGAAAAGAATGCAAGGATTTAATGTCCTTCATCCTATTGGATGGGATTCTTTTGGTTTACCAGCCGAACAATATGCGATGAAAACTAATCAACATCCATCTATCATCACCGAAAAGAACATTAATAATTTCCGTAAACAAATTAAATCATTAGGATTTTCATATGATTGGGATAGAGAAATCGCTACTAGTGATCCAACTTATTATAAGTGGACACAGTGGATCTTTTTAAAACTCTACGATAATGATTTAGCCTATATCGATTATCGACCAGTTAACTTCTGTCCAACTTTAGGAACTGTCTTAGCTAATGAAGAAGTTATTGACGGCAAAAGTGAAGTTGGTGGTTATCCAGTCATTAGAAAACCAATGAGACAATGGTTACTTAGAATCACTAACTACGCAGATAAATTACTTGAAGGCTTAGAAGGGCTTGATTGGCCAGCCTCAACTTTAGAGATGCAAAAGAACTGGATCGGAAGAAGTGAAGGCGCGAAAGTCACATTTAAAATTAAAGACTCAGCCTTAACATTTGAAGTATTTACCACTCGTGTAGATACACTTTACGGCTGTTCTTATTGTGTTTTAGCACCTGAACATCCATTAGTGAAAGAAATCGTCTCTAAAGAGCAATTAGACGCAGTAAATGACTATCTTAAAATGGTGGAAAGTAAATCTGACATGGAAAGAACCGAATTAAACAAAGATAAGACCGGTGTTTTCTTAGGAAGATATGCAATTAATCCAGTTAATGGAAAAGAAGTTCCAATTTATATTGGTGATTATGTTTTAGCAAGTTATGGAACAGGAGCAGTTATGGCGGTTCCAGCTCATGATGAAAGAGATTACGCTTTCGCTAAAAAATATAATTTACCAATTCACCAAGTCTTAGAAGGCGATATTTCTGAAAACGCTTTTACTGGAGATGCACCTCATATTAATAGTGATATCGCTAACGGATTAAATATCAAAGACGCTAAAGAAGTGATTATTAAGAAATTAATCGCTGATGGTAATGGTAGTAGACAAGTTAACTATAAACTCCGTGATTGGCTATTCTCTCGTCAAAGATATTGGGGAGAACCAATTCCAATTATCATCAGAGATGATAAATCACTTGTACCACTCGATACTTACGATTTACCTTTAGTGTTACCAGAAATGGAAGAATATAAACCAAGTGGCACTGGTGAATCTCCTTTAGCAAACGCTAAAGAATGGTTAAGTGTCACCTTAAGCGATGGAAGTCACGGCTTAAGAGAAACTAACACAATGCCTCAATGGGCTGGAAGCTGCTGGTACTATATTCGTTATATTGATCCACATAACGATAAAGAACTCGGTGATAAGAAATTATTAGATCACTGGTTGCCTGTTGATTTATATATCGGTGGAGCAGAACACGCAGTGTTACACCTTTTATATGCTAGATTTTGGCATAAATTCTTATATGATCAAGGAATTGTTTCATGCAAAGAACCATTCAAAAAATTATTCCACCAAGGAATGATCTTAGGTAGTAATGGTGAAAAGATGTCTAAATCACGCGGTAATGTCATTAATCCTGATGATGTTGTTGAAGCTTATGGTGCGGACGCTCTTAGATTATATGAAATGTTTATGGGACCACTTGAAGCCTCTTTACCTTGGAGTGATACTGGCTTAGATGGTGCTAAAAAATATTTAGATAGAGTTTATCGTTTATTCTCTGAAGAAGAATTTACAAGTAAATTCACTAATGAAAATGATGGTAAACTCGATTACCTTTATAACTTCACAATCAGAAAGATTACTCAAGATTTTGAAGCTTTAAAATTTAATACCGCTATTTCTCAAATGATGGTGTTCACCAACGAACTTTATAAGAGTGAAAAACTTTATGTTCCTTATTTAGAGGGATTCATCAAGGCTCTTGCGTGTATTGCCCCTCACTTAGGTGAAGAAATTTGGGAAATGCTTGGTCACAAAGACATTATTGATTTTGAAAGTTGGCCAACATATGACGAAAGTAAGATTGTCTTAGACTTAATTAAAGTTGCTGTTTCTGTTAACGGTAAATTAAGAGCAACTTTAGATGTTAAGCCTGATCTCGACGATAAAGAAGTCGAGGCTTTAGCGTTAGAGTTAGAGCCAGTTAAAAGACACACTGAAGGAAAGACAATTAGAAAAATTATTGTCGTTAAGAACAAGATTGTTAACATCGTGGTAGCGTAATGAAATTATTAATTGATATCGGAAATACTGCTTCTAAATTCGGGGTTTCATCTAATGGTGAACTCCTTTATCTTGGAAGAATGTATAACAAAGATATTAATTATGATTCAATTAGAAAATTGACTAAAGATGTTATTGATGTAGAAGATATTTTAATATCTTCTGTTGCGCCTAAAATCTTTACAATGCTTTCAAAAATCTTAATTGATTTTTATCAAATTACTCCTCGTACAATCATTATTAATGAAGATGATGATTTCATTAAAATTGATAACAAAAATGAGTTAGGCGAAGATTTATACGCGGACATTATTGCTGCTAGAGAAATATATGGTCCAAAAACTGCAGTCATTGATTTTGGAACCGCAACTAAGATTTTATTTATTGATCAAGATAATGTTTTCTCGAGTTGCGCAATTTTCTTAGGATATGAGAAAAGTAAAAACATTTTAGCGAATTCAACAGAATTATTACCTGATGTTAGCAATATCAAAATTAAGCCAATTAGTGATTGTCATAATACGATTGATGTCATTAATTCAAGCGCTTATTATTCACAGCTTTTTACAGTAAAAGGCTTAATAAAAAAATATGAAGATGAAGTTGGCTATAAGGTCAATGTCGTCATTACTGGAGGCAATTCGATTGACTTCCTACATGAATTTAGTAAAGAACACTATGATGAATATCTACTTTTAAAAGGATTAAACATCATTAGTGAAAGGAGATAGAGTCATGAAAAAGAAAACTGTTTATGACAAATTAACAGCGAAATATCAAAAGCAACTATTAAAATCTCTTTCAGAATTTGTTGCGATTAACTCAGCATATGATGAAAGTTCGGTTAGTGAAAAAGATCCATTTGGCGTTGGTGTTTCCGCTGCGTTAAATTATATTACTGATTTAGCAACTAAGGACGGCTTTGAAGTTACTAATTATGATAACAAAGTTGTCGAAATCATTTATGGAAGAGGAAAAAATAACCTCACCATCTTAGCTCATGCTGACGTCGTTCCTGCTGGAAGCGGATGGAAAGAGCCTCCATTTAAAATGGTGGAAAAAAGAGGGGTACTCTACGGTAGAGGAGTGGCAGATGATAAGGGACCATTACTCGCTTCTTATTATGCTTTAAAAGCTTTAAGAGAAAATGGAGAATTAGGTGGATATCAAATTAGATTCCTTGTTGGAGGAAATGAAGAAAGCGGTTCTTTATGTATGGAACATTATTTCCACACTCTTAAAAAACCTCAACCAACGTTAGGATTCTCTCCTGATAGTGATTTCCCATTAATTTATGCTGAAAAAGGTATTTATACCTTTGAAGTTAAAGGAAAATTAAATGTTCCAGGTTTAATTTCTATCGATGGTGGTGTTGCTAGTAACGCGGTTATTGAAAAATGTGTTGTTAAATTCGAACTCAATAATGATTTCTTGAATTTCATCTTAAAGAATTATAAAAGAAGTGAAGCAGAAATCTTTACTTCTGACGATATCACAACCGTTACATTCCACGGCAAAGCCGCTCATGGAGCTCTTCCAGAATTAGGAATTAATGCTGGAATGATGGCAATATCCGCTTTAGCGGACTTTACTAAAAATCCTACTTTAGTCCAACTCAAAAAGTTATATACACCTCTTGATGGTAGTGGATTTAAATGCGTTGGTAATAGTAAAGATATGGGCCATAACTCAAGTAATGTTGGCCTAGTCAGTTTTGACGGTAAAGAAATATCTTTAACTTGTAACTTTAGATATGTTGATACTTGTGATAAGAAAGTATTATTAAGCACTATTAAAGAAGTTAATAAACCATTAACTGTTAAAGTAGTGGGTGAGTCTCCATTACTATTCTATCCAAAGAGCAATATTTTAATTAAAACCTTACTCCAAAGCTACGCTGATGAAACTGGAGATTTTGATAGTGAACCTTTAGCAATCGGAGGAGGAACATACGCTAAAGAAGCGGATAATGTTGTGGCCTTTGGTATGCAATTCCCAGGTTGGGAAAGTAATATGCATTCTCCAGGAGAAGCAGTTAAAAAAGAAGATTTATTCAAAGGTATGGCGGTTTACGCTCGTGCCATTACTGATTTAGGAAAATTACTTAAACAATGAGAACAAAATTTAAAGCTTGGGCGGAACCATTTTTAAACGAACATCCAGAGATTTCTTTAACTAATGAAGAGATTAGTGAATTAAAAGATTTCTATTTAGAAATCGGTTCTGGAAAAGGTGATTTTCTTATTAACATGGCAAAAAATAACCTAGATAAGTTTTTTGTCGGGATTGAAAAGAATGTCACTTGTAGTGGCATAACCGCTAAGAAACTCGTTGAAATAGAAGAAAAGAACGCAAAACTACTATACGCAGATGCGATAAATATCCTTCCTCTATTAAAAGATGAAAGTGTTAAGACTTTATTCTTAAACTTCTCTGATCCATGGCCAAAAAAGAGGCATCATAAAAGAAGATTAACTAGTGAAGTATTCTTAAAGGAATATCAAAGAGTTATAATAAAAAGTGGAAGATTAATTTTTAAAACAGATAATCTAGATTTATTTAATGATTCTTTAGAATATTTCCAAAATTCAAATTTCACTCTTGTCAGTGTCACTAATGACTATCAAGGTGATGATAAATTTGATACAGAAACAGAATACGAAGTTAAAAAAAGAAAGGAAGGAATCCCAATTAATCGGGTAATATTTCAAAAATGATTAAGAATTACGGTATTTTCAATAATCACGAATTAGATAACACTCTTCTAATTCTTCTTTCTGATGAAAAAACTACATCAGTTAATCAACTAAATAAAGAAGTAGAAGTTTTATATCATAATGAAGATATTTGTGGATATCGAATCAAAAATTTTATCCGATATGCAAAAATTAAATATTCAGGGATTATTTTCCTTCCTGCTGATCCTTTAATTGATGTAATCAATTCCATCTTAACTGATAATAATCTTAATCGCTTAGAATATAAGACTGGTTCAGGCTATATCACTAAATTAAATGATGGAGTGATGGGGGTTTACGCTAAAGAAGGAACATTCCTTAGAGATGGAACAATATCTAAAGGAAGATTCTGTACCTATCATGATTTATACATTGAAAACGATACTCCTAATGCTTTAGTGGAAATCAAAGAGCAAGTATTAGAAGGAATCGATTTCTTTAAGACGGAGGTCAACTAAAATGTTAGAAGTTGAACTAAAAAAACAAGGTAAGATATCTCGTCTTACAAACAAAACATTCCAATTTGAAAAAGAATTAGGAGAAGGGTTCTACGCTGCTAATTACTTTTTAAAAAGTAATAAAATCGTTAAAGAACACGCACCAAATCATATAGTCACCATGCAGTGGTTTCAAAGAAGAGATGATTCAATGCTCTGTGGTGTTGATGAAGCAATCGCAATTTTACATACCTTTGCTATTCATCCAGAAGAACTTGAAATCGAAGCTCTAAATGATGGAGATATCATTAATAACATGGAACCAGTACTTAAAGTAACTGGAAAATATGAAAACTTTGGGTTTTTAGAAAGTGTTATCGACGGAATTCTTGCTAGAAGAAGTAGTGTTGCCACTAACGTAAGAGAAGTTTTAAAAGTTGCAGGAGACACTCCAGTCTTCTCTATGGCAGATCGTCAAGATGATTATCACACTCAAGTTGGAGATGGCTATGCCACTTATGTCGCAGGAATTACTAAAGTAAGTACTGACGCTCAAGGAGCGTGGTGGGGTGGAAAAGGTATGGGAACAATGCCTCATGCTCTAATTCAAGTTTGTGATGGAGATGTCATTAAAGCAGCTCAAATATATCACAAAACTTTCCCAGAAGAAAAAGTCACAGCCTTAATTGATTATAATAATGATGTTGTTACCGATTCTTTAAAATTAGCAAGAGTCTTAAAAACAGATTTAAAAGCTGTGAGAGTTGATACTTCTAAATCTTTAATTGATCATTATTTTGATGATAAAGACACTAGTGGATTTGATCCTCATGGAGTGTGCAAAGAATTAATCTTTGCGCTTAGAAACGCTCTTGATAAAGAAGGATTTAACTATGTTAATATCGTTGTTTCTTCTTCTTTCTCTCCAGAGAAGATTAAAGAATGGAAGAAATTAGGCGTTCCAGTTAATCTATATGGTGTTGGCACTTATTT
>JBGURM010000039.1:0-37402 GCA_045132035.1 Bacilli bacterium | reverse complement strand
TAACCATATAAGAAACCCAATATTTATAATTAATGAACTCAAAATATTACTAATATTATTGATATTATTACATTGGTGTTTTTCACCTTGTTATAATAGTGGTAGTTATGATTTTATAGTATTTTAATCACATAAATAGTTCATTTATGAACTATTTTTTGATATAATTATCATATGGATGGATCAGTAATTACATTGTTAGTAGTGATTTCAATAGTGGTCATTGTACTATCTGTTGTTTTTGCTTTATCTACCCGTTCTTCAAAACCAAAAGTGTATGAAGATAAAGAAGAACTAATTACTGATAAAGGTGAATTAGGTGAACATCTAGTGGAAGATATGCTTATGACTGTTATTGATTTCCATGGAGGATATTCATACCGTCAATTAAGACTTGAAGATGACTATGGTAATTGGACTGAAATAGACAATGTTCTTGTATCAAATATAGGTATATTCCTTATTGAAACCAAGAATATGGGTGGAACAATAAGCGGAAGTGATAGTGATAAGAAGTGGAAACAAGTTATAAATGATGACTATGTAAATATATTTCCTAATCCAGTAATACAAAACCATAGACATGTTAATTTCTTTAATAGAGTGATTAAGGGTTGTGGATATGTTAATTCACTGGTGGTGTTTATTGACGCGGACATATCCCAAGTATCATCAAAAGAAACATATCTATTAGAAAAAGTTGAAGATTACTTAATTGATAAAAAGAGATTATTTTCTGATTCAAAAGTTGAATATATTAATAACCAAATCAAGAAATATATTGAGAACCCTCCATGTTCTCATGAAGAATATGCGAATTGGGTGAAGAATAGTTTTGGGAAAAGCGATCAATAGAGAGTACAATATACACAGCAATGAAACTTTCTGTCAGGCTGATGTAATTAAATAGTTGAATCTTATTGTTTGATTAAAATCTATTGAAAATTATATGAGAACATACACTAGAGAAGAAGCAATTAGAAATGGTAAACGTCAATGGAGAACATTAATGTTCATGATTTTTATTATTGCCACTGCAATGATTGCTGCAGGTGTAGCGCTTATTATTAACAAAGAATATTTTGCGGTTGGTATAGTATTTCTTGTGGTGGGTGTAGCCTTAGGGGTGTTTTCATTTGTTTTTAGACCAAACTATCTTAAATCAGGAGTAAGGACATATTCATTAATAGTTAAACAAGAAATCATCCTTTTAAACCCATATAGCAATGGAAAGAACTTAATATCAAAATACAAAGAAGAAGAACTATACAACTTGTTATTAAAGAATGAATCTGTTGAATACTACGATGGTAGTGACACGATAGTGCTTTCCGCTAAAGAGGGAAGTATAAGGAAAAAGCCAAACAAACTATATAGTTCACTTGAAGCAAGAATACTTGCTGAAATAGAGAATAGTGATAACGAAAACGAAGATGTTATTGATGAAGAATCTAGTGATGAATAGATAATGGGTGTGATAAGACATATGGAAACCCTACAAGAATTTATTAACCAGAACATTACGTTTTTGTAATAATTTGGCTCTAAAACTGTAGTGGCTTTTTCAATTAAGGGTTTTCTATTAAAGTGTTTTTAAAATGTAATACAATTTAAAATATTTAAGTTATAATCAATATACCGATATATGAAAAAATTCAATCTACTATTAGGTAGCCTAATTGCTCTTTTAGGGATATCTTTTTCAAGTTGCTCAAACTCTAACAAAGATACGAGAGACATCGTTTATGTTGAAGCGATATATTTTGGTATTTCCCCTATGGGAAGAAATGAAACACTCACTAAATCTGTTAAGGAAATGCCAACAAAAGGTAACTTCCAATATGCATGTCTATTAGATAGTAAAAGAGAGCCAATCACTAACGGACAAGACCTTATTGGTAAGGACACTCCATATCGATTTGATTCGCTCTATTTCAAAGACCAAAAGATATGCGGAAGAGACGATAATATTTATGAAAAAATCATCGAAGCCACTAAAGGAAAAGATTTTAACTACTCTTATGATTACTATATCCAATCATCGGATGATATTTATCATCAACGTGGATATTGTATCGATCTCATCTGTGTCCCTGACTCGATGAGTGTCACATATTTAGATGTTGAAGATGCTTCTATTACTGATGGTAAAGGGCCATTACCAATTGAATACTGTACCTTAGATGAGTTAGAAGCAATTAGTAAAATCACCCTTTCTAAGCCAGGATATATCTTTAATGGTTGGAACGAAGTTAAAGGCGAAGAAGAAGTGCCATTTAAAGACTTCTCTTACAAAAGAGACTTAGTGTTACGCGCTAAATGGACTAGAGAAGGTACCGTCCATAAGATTAAATACGAAAATACATTAGGGTTAGAAAATAATAACCCAACAACTTTCTATACAGGAGATCTTATATATTTAGATCCACTTCCAGAAGGAGATGGATATAAATTCAAAGGTTGGTATTATAACGGTGAAAAAGTCACCTCATATATATCAACAAGAAATATCACCTCTGATATCACTGTCACTGCAGATATCGAGTTATTTAGATATGAAGCAACCTTTGTGGTTGACGACAAACCATATCTAGTTCAACCATTCACCTTCTTAACATCTCAATTTGAATTCCCAGAAGTTCCTTCTAAAGCTGGAATGGTGGGGTCTTGGAATATAGATAAAATCACTGAGATAAAAGATATAGTGATTACCGCTCAATACGATACTTTAAGAGTTGGAGTTAATATCAACACCGGTATTGAAGGATATTCAATCCCAACAATCAACTTAACTGGTGTTCATTCCTATCAAGAATTATTCTCTTATTGGAACAATAATAACTACACTTTAAAGAATTTATATTTTGACACTAATTTAACTCAACCAGTTAATCGCTTAAGTCGAATTATTAGTGATGTTACTTTGTACGCGAGAGCGGCAAAACTAACCGCAGTAAGTAACTATTTAGAATTCATCCAAGCTTTAAAGAACTCCTCTGGAGCGTATTACTTAACTAACGATATTGATTTTGAAGGAAATAGCTTCCCAGTTTTAGAGTCCTTCAGTGGTTGTATTGATGGTAGAAACCATAAAATAAAAAACATCACTCTTAATAACTCCTCTAATTCAAAGAATTATGCGATGTTTAAATCGTTAAGTGGAGTGATTAAAAACTTAGATATCAGTGTTAACACTTATGTCTATAATGTTCCATTTGCTGATAAAGACACAATTAACTTTGCAATCTTAACAAATAACAACACTGGTGAGATTAATAACGTTCATATAACCACCAATAATACGATTGGTAGCACTGCTTATATCAGCATCGCTGATTTTAGTGCGACAATGAACGCTGGAATGTTAGCCTCACAAAATAACGGAGTCATCATTGATTCCAGTGTTGATTCAAAGAACACTTCTTTAGAAGTAAGACTCTCTAATGGTGTTCAAAATATGGGCCTCAAAGAGGATGGTGTTTTCACCATCAACTATGGAGGACTAGTTGGATTAAATAACGGAATTATTCTCTCTTCATCATCTAAAGGATTTTTAGATTATGAATTTAAACTCAATAATATTTTATCGAGTTGGTCATACACTCATTACACTGCGAACGCTGGTGGGCTAGTGGGACTTAATAAAGGCACTATCCTTTCAAGCTTTAGTAATGTTGATTTCTACTATAAATCACATGATATATATCGAGAAGGATTAGTCTTAAATGACTATGTCGGTGGTTTAGTTGGAGTTAATAATAGTAGTGTCGATTCATCTTACATAAAAGAATCCACATTGTCCTATACATCAATGGTTCATGATAATGATAGCCATTCATCATTTACTGGATATGTTGGAGGTCTAGTAGCCTCTAATACTTCTAGTATTACTAAGTCATTCTCAGATATTGATATAACTTCAAAAGCTAGAGGAATATCAGTAAGTGGTTTCTCCACCCTCAATAGTGGTTCTATCACTAATTCATATTCTTCAGGGAATATCTTATTTAATGAAGGTGATCATTACTCCGCGAGTGGGTTTGTCTATAAAAACTCATCAGTAATTAGAAATTGTTACTCTAGCACTTCAATTAATAACTCAGGTAACAATTCATCTTCTGATGTTATATGTGGCTTTATTATCACAAATACATATGAAGGAAATATCTCAAGATGTTTCTCCTATGGAGATATAGAAGGCACAAATATCTCTAAGAGCCATCGTTTTGGTATTGAAAACCTTTTAGGTTTCTCATTCTTAAATTACTGTGCTTCTGATTCTATCTACGATAAAGGTGGTACAGAAGGCTATTTTGATAACTGCGCCGAAGTGCCACAAATAGAAATGAAAACAACTAACTTTTTAAATAGACTTAGTTTCTCATTTGAAATTTGGGAAGTGAAAGATGACAAATTGATTCTTTCTGGGGTTGGTGAATAATATGAAACATCCACTCCTAAAAGTTTTATTCGTGTCCTTAGTCACTCTATTGGGCGTTAACGGTTGTAACAAACAAGAAGAGAACTTTACAAGCAAAATAGAGTACGTTGAAGATCCACATGGTAGTGAAACCTGGTCTAACGTCACCTTTAAGTGTGACTTTACCGATCCTTTCCATAAACAAGTCAAACTCTCTTATTACCTTTATTACAATCCTGGTGATGACTATGATGAAATATTTAATAAGCTTTATGCTTATTTAAAAGATGTATATGTCGATACACCTTACTATGATATTCAATTTGAAAATGTTCCTTCTTTAAATACATTACCAAACTTACTAGAAGACACGAGGAACGCGCCTGCTCCAAAACAATATGACAATATTCAATGGAAATATCTCTCCTATAACTTCACCTTTGTTCCAAAGACATTCTCAATTAGATATGACATCTCTATAGATGAAAGAAATGATGTTTCCAAGTCTTGGACATTAAAGGAGTCATATTCGATTAATAATAAAGGCGCTAAATTGTTCTTAAGTTACAATACAAGATATTTCTACCACTGGTATGAAGTTGGTAAAGATGAAGAACTTGATTATGATGAATTATATTCAAACCCAAGAGATTTACTGTTGACAGTAAGAAGAGACAAAAGAGAATATAATGTAGTCTACTGTAACGTTAAAACTGATATGTCTAGTTGGATACAAGTATATTGCCCTTCTACTGATGGCGAGCCTTTTCAATTACCAGCGTTAACAAACTTACCTTCTGGAGTGACTTTTGACCATTGGGAAGTTACATATAGTTGGCCTTCTGGTTACTTTGCTCCGGAAAAAGACGGGAAAGGTAATATCTACGCTTACGCGCATTATGTTTCTGAAGAAAGAAAGATTAGATTTATTTCTAATGGAGAGTTGCTATCAGAAATCAGCTTTAACTATGACAAAGTTAAAAGAATTAACTTGTTAAACTATGTTCCTGCTAGAGAAGGAATGTACGCGACTCTTGATATTGATGAAATCACTGAATTTAAAGACTATGTCATTAATGTCGCTTATTCACCAACCCCTGCTTATATCACTATCCTAGATGATTTAACAAATAAACAAATCTATAAGATTGCTTTAGACAAAGGTGGATCGGCTTTTGAGTTAAGAAGTAAAGACTTAGACGGTAAATATCTATATAAGTTATATAGAGACAGAGAAAAAACAAAAGTGGTCTCTAATAGCACTACATTCAGTAGTGATACTTCTTTATATGCGGATATCAAAGATATCATCCATATCACCAACTACGAAGAGTTCAATAAGATAAGAAATGATACGAATGCATATTATGTCATTGATAATGATATTGATTTCTTAGGCGCTGCAATTAGACCAATCGATTCCTTCGGTGGCACTCTTGAAGGTAATTCACATGTCTTATCTAACTTCTTAATCACTAATCATTTAAGCTCAACTTCATTTGCTTTAATCAAAGAAAGTAACGGAGTTATTAGAAACATTGACATTGATAATATCTCTGCAAATGTCAGTTTCTTTTCTGGAAGTGATATCACCTCATATCAAAGCGTATTAACTGGAGTGAATAACGGAAGTATTAGTAATATCAGTATTGATCACGCTTCATCTCTTTCCTTTGGAGTGAAACAAACTGGATATAACGAAACAGTTAATCTCTATGTTGGTGTTTTCGCCGGTCAAAATAACGGCGTCATTAGTAATTGTTATCTTGATAACTCCTCAATGTCAATTAACGAAGTAGTGGGATTTGGAACACCAAATATGGGTGGCTTCCTTGAATATGGAGGAAAATATCACGCCTATTTAGGTGGCTTTGTTGGAAATAACAAAGGAACAATCAACAACGCTTATATCGGTAGTGGATTTGTGATTAATAACACTGCTTCATCAAAACAAAACAATGATAACTATACTTCAATCATCACATATGAATTATGTTATGGCGGCTTTGCAGGTGTTAATGATGGAACGCTTAAACATGTCCATTCATTAGCAGAAGTTAAAGAACCAGTTATCCCTACTCTTCATACTTCAGATAAAACCACCGCGATATATAACCTTGGTGGACTTGTTGCTGTTAACAACAAGATAATGGAACATTGTTCCAGTGATGGAACATACAAAATCAATAGTGTTAATGTTAACACTGGTTTTGGTGGTCTAGTTGGTGTTAATAACGCAAATGCAGTTATTAACTGCTCTAGTGCATCTTGCTATATCTACACAAACAACAGTTACGTTGACTATAGTGGTGTTGTTTATATAAACTATGGAACAGTCACTAATACATATTTTGATGGAACGATTACCGTTGAAAGTGCAACCTGGAGTGTCTCTGCATTCTCTGAAACTAATGATGGAACAGTGCAGTACTGTTACTCTAGTGGAAGAATTGTTAAAGGTGAATCCCTATCAGGATATACATATGTCTGTGGATTTATCCGCACAAATAAAGGAGTTATGACCAACAACTTTACGAGCACTGTTGCAGCATTAGATGGATACTTCACTAAGTTTGCAGTTTTCTCTCAAAATAATGCTGGAGTGGATCGTTTCAATTACTATGTTATTGAATCGGTTGAAGCATCTGATGCGCCAGAAGAAAAGATTGACTATTCAACACTTGAATTAGAAACCATACACTTAAGTGACTTATATTCTGAGAACTTTGTCTTTGATCCATCAGGATTAGCATTCTCTAACGAAGTATGGGCAGTACATAGTAATGCACTACCAACCCTACTATAAACACAAACATCTTTGTTTTTTATATACTCTTTCCAAAACACGCTACAGTGTGGCGCGAATTGAGTTGGAGCCATTATAAGCTTTTAGCATAATTATTAAAAATAACTCCATTAATGCTATAATGAAATCGAAAAAAAGGTAGCAATTAACCAAAAAGGAGATTCTAGATTTAAAGTAGAAAATGCTATTTTGCGGTTGAACTTTTACATTTTTGTTTAAATTCCACCGAAAAATTGATTTTGTTGTTATTAGAAACAAAAAGAAGTACTTAATTCAAGTGGCATATTCTGTTAAAGAACAAAAAGCTTTCGATAGAGAATACGGAGCATTTGATAATGTGACTGATGCTTCACCGAAGTATGTGATTACTACTGATAAAAAGGATACATCGCATAATGGCTTACTCATTTAAACATAATTGATTTTTTGCTTGAGAAAGTTGATATTTCATTATCGTAAGACTACTCATATGTATTTATCTCAGATCTTCTTTTATTCACAAATAACCATATAAGAAACCCCATGTTTTCTTTTAATGGTTGACACAATATAGTTGTATCTAGTATCTTTTACCCAACGCTTTTAGCGTAGGGGAGAAAAGAGTAGATGAGAAAATTAAATTTTATCTTGTTAGCGGCTTCATTTCTTTTAACTATGGGAGTTATATCTTTTAGTGCTACTAATAGCCAAGTTAAAGAAGTAAGTGCCGCTAGTAATATTGATGATAGCCAAAGATATTGGATTTTAAATATAGATTCAACTTATGGTTTAAAAGAAAACAATGATTCTGACCACTCTTATGTTGGACAGTCATATTCTTCTTTAGCAACTCCATTTACCTTTACTCCAGTATTAGGAAAAGAAAATACATACGTTATTAGAAACTTATATAATGGCAATTACCTTGTTCGCGATAGGAGCAAGGATTATGTAAGATATTACACAGATATTCCAGATGGCGAATATTTTTACGAATGGGTTCTTTCTTATAGTAATAATTACTATTATCTTAAAACCACAGAAGCCACTCCATACTACCTAAATTTAAATGGTGGAAAGTGGTATGCGACTGATTGGGCTTCTGCAGTAGCAGATAACTGCAGGCTCAACCTTCTCTCATTTGATACAGCCACAACAAGCTTTGTTACCGCAATGAGAAACATTTCTTGTGATGATGGAGTAACCGCACCTAAAGTAACAGGTGAAAATAGCTGGGAAAGCGCTAATACTGCATATAGCAGTTTGATTTCTCCAGCCAAGAATTACTTAAGATGGATTAAAACCGATAAAGACGCCAGTGATACTACTATTGAATGGGCAATGTCAAAATATGATTACATTGTCAGTAAATATAACAAAGTAGAACCTAAAATATATACTGAATTTGTTACTGGTAGACAAATTGATAGATTAATGTTTGACACTCTTAGTGTTACCTCGTCTAACAAAGATAACAACATTACTATTATTGTCCTTATTAGTGGATTAACTCTCTCCGTTACCTTTGGAGTGTTATATTATCTTAAAAAGAAAGCTAAATAAGATATATGAGCGAAATCATTATTAAAAAACTTCCTAAAAGAAAAGATGATGAAGAAAGAAGTAGAAGAAAATGGATATACACCATTTTGATTCTTATTATTCTTTATCTCATCTTTGTTGGTGTAATCTTTATTCCTGCGATTATTAACACTACTAAAGAACCACCTAAATATGTTTCTAATTTCACTGTTAATATGATTAGTGATACTACTTCATTAGATACAGATAAATCATTATCACTCACTAATCATAATGACTCTCTTAATATTGATGAGAAACTAAGATTCTCATCCACTAATAGTAATGTTGGAGTAGGACCATATTTAACTAAACCATATATCTTTGAAGATGTTGCAGGTTCTAATAGTAATGTGAAATTAGAATTCACCATTACTAGTAAAACGATTAAATCATTATTAATGGAGATATATATCTCCGATAGTGATGGAAATAACATCACTAAATTAAATGATTCAGATATCACTAAGAATAGTGATCTCTCAATCACCTATTCTAGTAATAACGATATTTATATTAATAAAGTAGTTGTTACTTACACAGTTTCCTAAAGCGGTCATAACGACTGCTTTTTTAATATCAAGTAACTCTTGAGAGTTAAAACATATTAATAAAAAAGTTAAAGAAAATTATCAAAAAAATCGCATTTTCTCCCTCTTATTAATAGTGAGGAGGTATTTATGGAACGCTCCTTAAATTTACCTCTTGAATGTGACTTGACCTGCTATAGAAAGGAGTCTCTAAGTGGAGAACCTTGTTGTGGCTCTACTATTCTTGGTGATGATTTATTTCATCACTATAGTAATAGTAATAGCCACTAGGCGCTAAAAAAATCCCATTCCTCTCAAAAAAGGGGAATTGGGAAACAAGACGCTTATAATATAGCATAAGTCAAGGCCTACTTCAAGAGGCCCTCCTCGGTGATATTCTTACTTTTGTAATTGCGGACTTCGCTTACAAAATGGATAATATTTTTAAGCATGGTCAAAAAATATTTAGTTAACGAGAATAGTGAATTTAATAAATCAATCATCCTTTCATTATTTGAACCAGGAAGATATGGTTTTCATATTGAAGGATTAACTGATGAAAATAGAAAAGATTTATTTCCTATTAATAAGATTAAATATTTTAAAAATGAAATTGATTATAAAACTATTCCCACTAAAGTGGTGGTCTCTTATTATGAGGAGAACAAATTAAAAGCTTTAGTGTTACTCTCTAGTAGTAAAAACTATTATTTGTTTAAAGTTGATCATCAAAAAGAAAATCAACTTAATATTCATCAAAAATATGTGAGTAAAGATTTATTATCACTTACTAGTGATTATGAAAAACATCTAAAGATTAAAGGAAAGAATCAATATGAAGGAGAAGGGGACTTCTCCATCATCAAAAATATTGATTATTTCGAAGAAATATATAAAGAAGAAATCAAATATCAATTAAGTAAAGAATCTAACGTCTATCGACTAATATTTAAAGAGAATAACCTTTTCACTAGTGATTTCATCTACCTCATTGATAAGAAACTAGTGAACATCACTAATAAAGAAGAACTAGATAATAAAGTTCTTTCTTTAGAAATGATGTCAAAAAATAGAAATGACCGTAATGATTGTTTATTAATCAATTCTGAAACTAAAGATATTGAATATTTCATCTTTACTTATAAGCCTCATTTCTTAAAGCATTATTTCTTATTTAAGAATTTAGGTAATGAGAACTTTGTCTTCATTAAAGAAAGCATTAGCTTTAACTATTTATTCGCTAAGACAGAATTAAAAAATATCAAATATAAAATGAATAGTGATCTCGCTTCTAGAAGCTTCTCAAAGATGAGATATGAAAACTTCTATCTCAACTATATTGAATTTGAAGAAGACGAAGCCTTCGATGAAGAGATTAAGAAACTCTTAATTGAAGAGAATATTAAAAAGGCAATTGAATATAAGAACTCTTTAATTAAAGAAGCCTTATCAGTAGTGAAAGAAAATAATTACTCTTTAGATATAGGAGTGACTTATCATGGCAAAGAAAGAATTTTAGAAAGAATTGGCGATATGAAAGATGAAGAAATGCTTGCGATCGCTAAAGTTGCCTATGAAAAAGGATTAACGTCCGCGCATTTCATTGAGAAAGATCAACTAATGTTTAAGTTCTTACAGTATCAACAAAACAAAAAGATTGGTAAGACGCTTAGACTATATCGAGATATCTTATTCTTCTTCTCTTTAGAACCTCCACACGGCCTAGTAACATGTTTCCCATATAAGAATAATTACGACATGTTTATTAGTGATAAAAGAAGAAAAAAGTAGTGGTTTTCGATTTCTATACATAGAAATCCATACTTTACAATTTTATTTAATATAATTAGAATATATTTTAGAACATATCGGCAAACCCGAAGTAATTCGGCGACGCAAAGCTAAAGGGCCCGTAATGGGGCAGCCAGTTGCACTCATATGAATGATATTTTTATATCAGTGTAACTTTGCGTGCACTGATATTTGTTTTTTATGGACATGAATAACACTAAAAGTAAGAAACCATTTAAATTCCCAATCGGAGTTAAAACTGCGATTATCATTTTTATCTTTGCCGCCATCTTAGCGGAAGTGGCGATGGTTTTCTTTTCTCTTAGTAGTGCCCAAACTAATGAAAGCAACTATAAAAGAACCGCTACTAATATAGCAACAACCACTAGTGAAGTAATTGATAAGAATTTAGCAAAGACAGTCACTAACGCGGTTAAAAGTATATATGAGTCAATTCCAGAAAGTGAATTAGTAACGTCTGAAGATTGGGGTTCTCCAGAATGGGAAGAATATCAAGCAAGATATAACTCAGTTAAAGAGATGCCTGAATATAGTGAGTTATTAACTTTCTTAAGAAAGATTGATAATTCTAATTCTGAAGATGTGGAATGTGTTTATATTTCTTTTGTTGATTTATATCGAAAGATCTGGATCTATGTCGCTGATAGTGAAGTTAATGAAGAAGAACAATGTCCTCCAGGATGTATTGATCCTTTATATGAACAAAACTATCTTAATCTTTCTAAAGATCCAAAAATTGGTTTCCCAGCTTATATCACTAATACAGAAGAATATGGTTGGTTAGTTACTGCTGGAACCCCAATAATGGACACTGATGGAACTACTATTATTGGCTATTCTGGTGTTGATTTATCAATGACCAAAATTAGACAAAACCAAGCTCAAAGAATTGTGGAATTATTCATTTATCTTGCTTTAACTGCCTTAGGTATCTTTATTGTTGGTTATATTGTTATTAGATTCATTTTAATTGGACCAATTAAGCAATTAAATAAAACCGCTGGAGCGTATGATGTTAATGATCCAGAAAGCACCCATGAATTATTTAAGAAATTAAATATCAAAACTCATGATGAACTTCATGAACTTTCTGTTTCCATTAAGAAGATGGAAGATGATGTCTATCGTCAAATTAATGAATTAACCGCGACAAATGAGAAATTAGTGGCCTCTCAAGCAATGACATTAAAAATGTCAGAACTCGCTAATAAGGACGGTTTAACCGGTGTTAGAAGTAAAGTTAATTACGATAACACAGTGGAAGAAATCAATAACCAAATTAGTAGTGGTGAAAACGTTGAATTTGGTATTGTGATGATCGACTTAAACTATTTAAAAACCATTAACGATGAATTTGGTCATGATGATGGAGATGTCGCCTTAATTAAATTAAGTCAACTCATCTGCACAACATTCACCCATTCTCCAGTGTATCGAATTGGAGGAGATGAATTTGTTGTTATCGTTAGAGATATTGATTATCAAAAAGTTAATGACTTAGTCTTAGATTTCAAATCAAAGATTATTAGATTAAGTAAAGATAATCACCTCTCACTTGCGGAAAAAGCATCTGCCGCAATTGGATATTCTTTATTTAACAAAGACACTGATAAGACTGTGGATGATGTCTTTAAACGCGCAGATAAAGAGATGTATATCTGTAAACGTGAAATGAAAAAATAACAATAAGCCCAATATCAGGGCTTTTGTTTTATAATATATAAAAAGGATAGAAATATTATGAAAGTTTTAATTATTAATGGCAGCCCAAGAATTGACGGTAATGATAGTAGATTAATTAAAGAAATTACCAATGTATTTGATATAGAAAAAGTTGAATATGAAATCTATCAAGTAGGGAATAAAGATATTAGAGGTTGTATGGCCTGTGGTTATTGCGCGAGTCACGGAGAGTGTGTCTTTAAAGATGATGTTAATGAATTAGCGAAATCTTTTGAAAATAGTGATGGATTAATTGTTACTAGCCCAGTATATTATGGTTCCGCGAATGGAACAGTTATTAGTTTATTGGACCGATTATTCCAATCTTCACATTTTGATAAAAGATTCAAAGTTGGAGCAGCGTTCGCTATCGCTAGAAGAGGTGGAACAACTGCAACATTTGATGAACTAAATAAATATTTCACAATCAACCAAATGCCTATCGCATCTGGTAGATATTGGAATAATGGATTTGGTCTTTTACCAGGCCAAATTGAAGGCGATGAAGAAGGATTACAAAACGCTAGAATAGTGGCTAAAAACATGGTCTTCTTAATGAAGAGCATTGCCTTAGGCAAAGAGAAATACGGTCTACCTGAAAAGGAAGAAGTAAAACGCACCCACTTCATTAAAGACTAGTGGTTATTTATAGTAAATGAAAAGCGTATCTCATATGAACTGAACCCCATTTAGTTCACAAGAAATAAAAATCCTCTTAGCGTAAATAAACGTTAGGAGTTTTTTTGTATGGCGAACAAAGGTCAATAATTTAGAATTTATGTTAGATAAAAATGTTGAATGAAATATATATTTTATCTGGATTTCTCATATTTACAAATTACGTTTATCATTACTTATTAACATTAAAAACTTTACTTTGAATATTCGAAAGTATAGTTTAAAACTATTTTTCTTGATTATGAGTATTATTCGATATATTTTGTTGTTAATTAATATAAAGAAAGTTTGTAAATATGAATAAAAAGAAAATTCTATTATCTTTTGCTGCAACATCAATGATTGCTATCACCGGTGCTGTTTTAGTTATTAACGGTGGTCTAAAAAATTCATCTGTTTTCGCTACGAATGGCGAGGTTTGGTATCACTATGCCGCCGTTGCACCTACCGAAACCACTCATGGTAGTAAAGAGTTCTGGGCTAGTAGCACCAACGGATGTGCTACTCATCAATTTAGTGATCCAGGAGCCGCATATGTTGAGCGCGATTTTTCCACTTACGAATCGTTTGCCACTCTAACATGTGATGACGATAGATATGTTCCAAGCGGAAATGAAAGTTTAGGCATCACGCCAATGTTTTCTACTAAAAATAAAACTGTTACCTATGGCTTATATCCACAAAAGAACGTGAACGATCCATCTCTAGTTTCTGCCCTCAATCAATTAGCAGAATCAGCAGAACCAGAATCAAATGGATGGTATTTATATGATGGTGAATATTACGCAAAAGTAGAAGCTGTACCACTTGACGAAGATTATAAATTCGATAATGACACAGCCATAGCAAGCGGAACCACCTATTGGTTCAAATGTGAGCCTATTTCTTGGACAATCTTAACTAATGATTATGTCGATGCTGATGACAACCACCTCGGTTATTATCTTCTTTCTGATGTTTTGCTAGACGCTCATTGTTATGATAATG
Organism: Bacilli bacterium; assembly: GCA_045132035.1. GTDB lineage: Bacteria > Bacillota_I > Bacilli_A > RFN20 > CAG-826 > UBA2450. The sequence continues at coordinate 22,887 of JBGURM010000039.1, read as the reverse complement.
ATTCAAATAATTACAAAGATTCTGAAATCAGATCATTCTTAAAGAATGATTTCTATAATTCAGCCTTTGCTTTAGGTAATAGTTATATTCAAACCACAACTGTCGATAATAGTGCTGAAATCAAAGATAAAGTCTTTTTACCAAGTTATCAAGATTATACCAACTCCAGTTATGGATTCTCAACCGACGAATCTAGATATTGCAAAACAACCGATTGGGTGAGAGCGAGAGGCGCATATTGTGAAACCGACGATCCCTCTTGCCAATACAATGGTGTTTATTGGGCTCTTTCTACTGACAGCGGAGACCCAACCAGAGCGTGGTATGTCACTACCAGTGGTTCCTTCTACCGCTGGTACGTCAACTACACGGACCAATGTGTGCGCCCTGCCATTTCAATCAAGATTGCGTAGTTCACAAAACAATAATCAAAAAAATTCAAAGCTCACTTCGGTGGGCTTTTAATATAAAAAGGCACCCTATGTGAATAGAATGCCTTTATAGTTAAGGTACGCTTTTTCTAACTTGAATGTTATCTTACTCATCCATTCTTTGATAGTGGACTTCTTCATCTCCGGTTGGGTTTTCAATGGAATAACCAACATTGGTTAAGTGGTCCGCTACTCTTTCTAACTCACTTAATAAAGTTGAATGGAATGGTGATAATTCATTATTACATTCATTCTTCTTAATTCTTTCAAAGTGAGCGGAAGATAATCTATCTTTTAATTCATCAGTTTCTTTTTCGAGTTCAGTTAATCTAATTAAGTCTTCTTTATTTCCATCCATAAATGACTTATTAGCGATAACAAACATCTCTTTTAAGATATTGATGAAATCATTAAATTCATTTTTAGCAATACTAGAGAATTGTAAGTCTTCATTAGACATAGTTCTTGCCATTTCTAAGAAGTTATAGCCGTGGTCACCAATACGTTCAATATCGTTAATAACGTGGTAATAAGCACCGATATATGCTTCATCATTAATATCTGCTTTAGCGGATAATTTAATAAGGTAGTCGCTTATTTCACTATTGATGAAGTCGATTGTTTCTTCTCGATCTTCGACTTCTTTAGCTTTAGACAAATCTTGATTAATAACAAAATCTAAACCTAAGAAGAAGTTGACTCTTGCCATTTCTAACATTGATTCAATTTCTTTTTTAACTTGAATAATTGCCACTGAAGGAGTGTTTAACAAATTGTCATTAATATATTTGAGTGACTTCTGTTTTCTTTCTCTATCGCGGTCTTTAAATAGTTTATTTGCCATCGCTTCTGTTGGTTTAGCAAGTGGAAGAAGTACCGCTAAGAATAAGAAGTTATAAATAACAGTAAAGATCGCTAAAAGTAAACCAACACTTTCTTGAGAAATAGTGGATAGCCAATTAGTAAGAGGAGTGGAACAAACCCATAAAACAATCGTCGTTATAAGAGCGAATAATACACGATATATTAAAGTGGAATATGTCACTCGTTTTGCTAAGGTGTTACTTGTAATAGTAGCAATAATCGTAGGCATTAAGGCTCCTACTGTTGCTCCTATTACTAAATATAAGCCACTAGTTAATAAACTTGGATTAGCAGCGACCATGACAATAACAATACCGTTAGTAGCGCTACTAGATTGAGTGATCGCGGTTAAAGCAATACCAATAATCATTAAGAGTAATGGGAAGTTAATTGAACTTAACATTTCGATTAAGGCACCTTGGATTTGTTCATTAGCGAAAGCACCTTTCATTGCTTCTAGACCAAAGAAAAGAATTCCAAATCCCACTAATATTTGACCAACACTTTTAATGGTGGCGTTTTTAAAGAATCCTAAGATGAATCCAATAAAGGCAATCGCCATTAAAAACATTGAGAATGAGAAAGATGATAAAGAAACTAATAAACCTGTAACAGTGGTGCCTAAAAACGCACCTAACATAATAGAGAAGCCTTGAGCAAAAGTTAACGCTCCAGCGCTAAGAAAACCAACAACCATAACAGTTGTCGCTCCGCTAGATTGAATAATAGCAGTCGTTCCTGCTCCAATTGCGGCAGCGGCAATCTTGTTATTTTTAATTTTCTTGAATAATTTTCTAATTGATTTACCAGCGCTAGCCTTAAGTCCTGAAGACATTAAATTCATTCCAGTAACAAAGACAACTAGTCCAACAAGTAAATTAATAATTACTTTTGCAATTTCCATAGGGAGTTACTCCTTATATTCTTCAGCGATTCTCTTAAAGTCTTCAAATCTCTTCTTGAAGGCTTCAACAACATCTGGTCCAAATTGTTTTCCGCTTTGAGCGACAATTTCGTTATATGCATCTTCAATGGTCCAAGGTTCTTTATAGCATCTTTTACTTACTAAAGCGTCAAAGACATCAGCGACAGAAGCAATTTGAGCTTCTTTAGGAATCTCTTCTCCTTTTAAGCCTTTAACATAGCCTCTTCCATCATATCTTTCATGATGATATTCAGCAATGATAGCGCCTAGTTGCATGATATTACCTGGAACACCTTTTAAGAGTTGACCACCATAAACGACGTGTTGTTGCATGATTTTATATTCTTCATCAGTGAATCTTCCTGGCTTATGTAAGATTGATTCATCGACCATGATTTTACCAACGTCGTGTAACATTGAAGCAATTCTTATATCGTGGATTTCACTTTCGTTAAATCCTAATTCTTCCGCTAGGATAGCACTATATTCACTAACCCTTTTAACGTGGTTACCTGATTCACCTGATTTATTTGAAAGAATAATAGCGAAGTTTTCTGAAATGCTATCTTGTTGGAGAACAAGTTCATTTAAGACTTCCTGAATTTGACTCGCCATGAAGTTAAATGATTCACTCACATCTCCAATTTCATCGTTTGTTTTATTTTCAATTCTAGTGGAATATTCTCCTCCAGAAATTTCTGTTGCAGCATGAGATAATCTTTTTACTCTTTTAATAGTGCCACTCGCTAATAAGATTGATAAAGAGACTCCAATAACAATTGCAATAGCGACGATGATTGCGGTCAAAATAGTGGACCTTCTAGTTGTAGTTTCAATAATTTGATGATTAATAAAAGCAACATATGTCCAGTTTTGAGAAGTTATTTTTCTTACTGAAACTGAGTAGTTAGAATATCTAGCTGGGCCAACTTTATAAGTAGAGAAATTATTATTAATTGTGTTATCAATTGATTCAATTCCACAGGATAGGGATAACACTTTTTGATTATTTTCATCAAATAACATCATTCCTTCGTTTTCGTATTTAGAATCTGAAAGAGAAGATAGGAAGTTATTTTTGTTAATTTGATATTCAATATAGCCGACTACCTTCATGTTATAGGTATCTTCCACTCCATAATTGACTAGAGCTTTCCAAACATAAAGTTCCTCAGTGTTTTTAAAGAACCAGAATGATTTTCCTGGGTGTTCAATTAAAGCGTTATATCTAGCGGTAGTGCATTCAATTTTACTATCTGAAGTGTTATATAGTCTTGATAATATTGGTTCATTAACATAAGGAGAATACATTGTTGCAGAATCAATATTTTTATCAGAAACCACTAAGTAGTCCATTGCTCCAATAATTGTAGAGCCATCACCCACTCCATTAGCGCCCGCTAAAGCGATTTTAATCTTTTTAGCGGCTTCTTCGGTTTTAGAAACATCTTCAATGTTATTTGCAAAATCATAGTTATATCCGATTTGATTGATTAATAACCTAATTGAAGTATCAGTGGATGAAATTGTGTTTTGAAGCGAAGAGGAAGCTTGTGTAGCGGCCCCATCAAGATTAGCTAAAGCGATATCATATGTCGAGTTAGAGAAAGAAGACGAAAGAAAGATACCTAAACTAACACCGGTAACTGTAATTGTGATAACTGACATTAAAGAAAGCTTAGCTCTAATAGGGAATCTTGTCTTCATATCACTAAACATTCTAACAAAATTGTTATAGAATGTTAAAAACAAATATGAAACCTAGTCGCTTATCATTATTATTCGTTTTCTGCTTACTAATTGGCTGTACATCTAATGGAGATAATAAACCAGTTGATCCAAAAGATAAGGAAGATTATTTAATCAAAGAAGATACTTCAATTGATTTTCTTTGTATGGTTGATAAAGACTATTACAAATATTTAAATGCAATGCTTGATTCTTTTAAAGAAAAAGAACCACACGTTAAAGTCACTTTATATAACCCACTTGGTAGTGGCAATTATAATGCGATTGAAAGAGTGGTGGTTTCTGGCTTCTTTAAAGAAGATTATCCAGATATTGTTCAATGTTATCCAGATAATGTTGTGAAATATCTCGCTCAAGGATATGCGGTTAATATTGATGATTATTTAAATAATGAAGTTTACGGCATAACCGGAAAAGAAAAAGAAGATTATATTTCTACTTTTATGAATGAAGGTAGTGGATATCTCACCAAAGGGACATATTCTTTACCGTTTTGTAAATCCACTGAACTTCTTTACTATAACGCAGACGCTTTAATTGGTTTAAATTTAAGTGATTATGATAGTTCAATTAATAACGGTAATCCGCTTGACGCGTCTTACTTAGATTCATTAACTTGGGAAGAGTTATTTAATGTACTTTGCCCAGCAATATATCAATATAATGAAGCCCAAAGTGATGAGAATAAGATATATGATAATTCCGCTGAAGAAAGCGCAATTTTCACTTACGATTCAGATGAGAATTTCTTCATCACTCTCGCTCATCAATATGGATATGGATATACCTCTGTTGACTCTAATGGAAAAGGATCAATTGATTTCAATAATGATGAAATGAAGGGACTTCTTAAGGGTTTAAGAGACGCAAGAGCGAATAAATATCTTCAAACTAAAGGAACATATCTTAATTATGTTTCTGAATTATTTGTTAATAAAAAAGCTTTGTTCACAGTTTCTAGTACCGCGAGTCTTTCATATAACTATAACAAGGTTCATCCTTTTGAAATTGGAGTAGCAAGAATTCCTCATCCAGAAGGAAAAGATTATTCCGCGATTAATCAAGGTCCATCTGTTTGTATCTTAGACCATAAAGATAGTAACCGCTCTTTAGCGTCCTATCTCTTATGGAAACATATCACTAATGCTTCTAATTCTTCTTATTGGAGTTTAGCGACAGGATATATGGGAATTAGAAATAGTTCTTATCACACTCCTGAATATATTGAAGCAATTAATGTCAAAGAAGGTGCTTCAGAATATGATATTTCTAAAGCAAATAATCTAATAAAGATTAGAGAAGTTAAAGATTATACATTTAACACTCCAACCTTTAGAGGTAGTAGCAATGCTAGAACAGATGTTGGTTATGTCTTTAAAGAAGTGTTATTAAGTGATGGAACATTAGAAACAATAAATAATATCTTCGCTAAATACGAAGAAGACGCGAAAAAATATTGCAAGTAAAGCTGAGTTAATTCTCAGTTTTCTTTTCAAATAAGGACTTACCTTCAACGTGATATTTAGGTAGGGAGTCGATTAATTCTTGATTACTCTTTTCATCTAATCCAAGTAAAGAGAGCATTTCTTCTCGACATTTATTATGCATATCAATTGCTCTTTCTTTTTCATCTAGGGAGTAATCTGGGACTACTGGTTTTCCAATTAATAAAGATGCATTTGGATGTTTTTTAAATAAGCGATATAAAGCGTTTGGTTTACGATATTTGACCACCATTGGAAGGATTGGGAAATCTTCTTCTACCGCTAATTTGAAAATACCGGTTTTAAATGGTCTAAGAGCGGGATAAAACGCCCAACACGCTGCTTCAGGGAAGACGTGTAACCATTTGCCTTCTTTAAGGACATCTCTCATCGCTTCGTAAGCGTAATTCATTCCTTTAAATGTAAGGGTGGGTAAGACAATTCCTCCAACGCTTCTATAGAAGTTACCGCTTTTACTTTCGGCTCCTTCTTGCCACATAGGAAATTCACAAAAGTGGAATAGGCGACTTGTCATAACAAACAAAATGTCCCATTCAGTTGTGTGATTACAAATAGTGAGCATTCCTTTTTTACCAGCGAGTCTTTTATATTCACGATAATTCTTTTTACCTTTAATAATTAATAGATATCTTATATAACAAAATGGTTTAACGATTAAGAAAATAACCACCCTTTCCCAAAATCTAATGAATTTAGATTTAAAGTCAGTTAATCGATAAGGAAAAGATTCATCATAAACATAGTTATGAACCTTTTCTGATTGGACCATATGGGAAAAGTCCTTATCAGGATAAGAAAGATTAGGATCATGAATGTAAATGTTTTTGTTGTCCATGTTTTTTATTATATGACGTTATAGATATATACTCGACATATTTTGCCGTCGACATCATTAATTGTTTCTTTATATGTACAGCCATATTTCTCATATAACCCGTCATGACCAGTAGAAATATATACTTTGTCATAGCCGTCAATTTTCGCGAGTCGATTTACTTCTTCAAATAGATATTTCATGTAGTGGTGGCCGCGATATTTTGGATAGGTATACACAAACCCCATCCAAGGAGTAAGAGTGGTATTAATAATTTCGTCTTTTGGAGCGTAAATGCAGTAAGAAACCAGCTCTTTTTCATTTATGAGCAATAAAATCTTTGCCCCTTCTCCTCTTTCTTTATAAAACCTATTTTCTTTGACAAAAGTATATAAAAGCGCTCCCGCTGTCCAATCACTTTCTTTGATTTGATTTAGCCAGAATTCTTGATTATTACTTTCAAATAAATTTATTACTTCCATAAGATAAATAAAAGCGCCTTTTAGACGCTTAAATGTTAGTTATTGTCGATATTTAAAATGTCGGTGAAACCAGTTAATTCAAATGTTTCCATGATATCATCACAAACGTGAGTGATAGTCATATTTCCACCTTGACCGTTCATAGTCTTTTGAGCAAATAAGACTACTCTTAAGCCTGCTGAAGAAACATAATCAACATTTTCAAAATCTAAGACTAGTTCTTTTGCTTGTGGCATGATTCCCTTAAGGTTTTCTAATAATTCAGGAGCGGTTGTTGTATCAATTCTTCCATTAATTTGGATGATGACTTTATTGTCTTCTTTTTTCTGTTTGATGTTCATAATTGCCTTCCTTTCATATTTTCTTTTTCATTTTAAGTACATTCTTGTTGTTAATTCTTTGATATTTAATCTCATCCATGATGTTCTTCACTAAGAATATTCCAAGTCCTCCGACTACTCTTTCTTCGCTTGGTAAAGTGATATCAGGGTCTTCGCTTGATAATGGGTTGAATTCTTTTCCTTCATCAATGATTGAGATGCAAATCGTTTTTGGATCTTCTTTTATTTCGTATTCAACTTCGACCACTCCATCGTTATTGTCGTAAGCGTAAGAAGCAACGTTAGTTAATGCTTCATCTAATGCGAGTTCAATCTTATATGTAGTTTTATGGTCGACTCCATTTTCTTTTAATAGTTCTAATATTGGATTAATGACGTTTTTAATTTCCGCTTTTGTTGCTGGAGCGGTGATTTTATGAACGTCGTTTTCATAACCGATATATTCTAAACATAACATCGTAATATCATCGAATTGAGCGGCAGTTCCAATAAAGTCATTTACATCTTTTAATACCCCTTTAGCGATGGCTTCAGGACGTTCGTCTTTATGTTTATTTAATGACTCTAAGGTTCTACTAACTTTGAATTGTTCACTTCCATTAGAGGCTTCAGGGACTCCATCAGTGTAAACAAATAGTTTACTTCCTTTCTCTAATTGGAGTTGATATTCGGTATATGGAGCGTTAGCGATAAATCCAACTACTAGATTATGTTTATCGTTAACTTCTTCAAATTCCCCATTAGGTTTCATAAGAATTGGTTTTTCATGACCTCCATTAGAGGCGGTTAATACACCAGTTTTTAAATCTAATACACCAAGCCAAACAGTAACAAACATTTCATCTTGGTTATTAGAACAGATTTGTTTATTGACTCGACTTAATACTTCTTTTGGACTGAATCCCATCATCGCATAGTTTTGGACCATGATTTTAGAGGCCATCATAAATAAAGCAGCAGGAACCCCTTTATCTGAAACATCAGCGATAACTAATCCTAAATGAGTGTCATCAATTAAGAAGAAATCGTAGAAGTCTCCTCCAACTTCTTTAGCAGGAGTCATGGAGGCATAAACATCAAATTCATGTCTTTCTGGGAAAGCCGGGAAAATGCTTGGAAGCATATGTTTTTGAATGTTAGTCGCTAAACCTAATTCCTTATTAGTGGAATATAGGTGTCTTTCATTATCGGAGAATAATAAAGCGTATATGAGAACAAGGGACACCATCATAGAGGAATATAAAATAGAAACACCATATTGATATCCACCAGCACCGACAGCGATTAGTGGTAATCCCATAAAGACTACGATAATGATTTTGGTCTTTTTCCTTTCTTTGGATAAGAATAAAGAAATAACAACAAATATAACAATAACAACGATGTAAATACGACAGATCCACCATGTTTGAGTAACTCTAGCGTATACACCTGCGTCACTAATAGTGAAATATAGTGGAGCAAAGAAATTCGCAAATGGAACTAAATAGAAAACAACAAGTAAGGCACTTGCGATAGTGCTCATCACATACATCGCATCATGTTTAACTTTTAAAACATAAGTGATATACATCCAGAAGAAGAAAGTAAAGGCTGTTTCACTTGCAAAAACAAAGACACATATGACTTTATTAAACATCGCAAGTTCAGGAATGCCATCAACCACCATTTGGACGATATCTAAGAAACATACAGCACATCCTACAGCTAAAAGAGTAACGAATATTCTGATATATCCACTTTGCCTTTTATAAGCCGGAAGAATCGATGCCACTAAAACCATAGACACCATGATGGCGAATAATTCTCCACCGATACTAAAGGCGAACTTTGTGTTTAGATTTTCAAAGCCTCTAATTTCAACCGCAACGATTGAACTAATGAAAAAGAAACACATGAATCCAAAAAGAACTGGAATAATCCATACTTTCTTGTTCAGTGTTTCGGTAATTTTGTTTTCAATTGCCATAATTACACCTATTTAATAATAATTGAAATAGTCTCTCAACAATTAATGGATCTGACATAATTTTATTATGAATATAATAACTTTATATTATAAAAACGGCAATAATTTTTACTTCTATTGATTTGATATTTTGCACAAATAAAAAAGTATGATTTGGTCTTATATTTTACTATTTTCATATGCGATTTTAAGAGAATAAAAAATTATATTTTTTTGATATTATAATTAATTAATATAAGATTATTATGATTACGATAATGAGGTTATTCTTATGGCGGAAAAGATTTTAGAAATTAAAAACCTTAAGAAATACTATGGAAAGGGAGACTCACAAGTCAAAGCGCTTGATGATGTTTCTTTTGATGTATATAAAGGTGAAATGCTTGTCTTACTTGGTAATTCAGGATGTGGGAAATCCACTTTACTTAACATCATTGGTGGAATGGATTCTCCTACCGAAGGAAAAGTTCTTCTTAATGGAGTGGATATCACAAGCTTTAAAGATAGAGAATTAACCAAATATCGTAAAGAGAAGATTGGTTTTATTTTCCAATTCTATAACTTATTACCTGATTTAAATGCCTTAGAGAATGTCAAATTATCTTTATCAAAAAAAGACGAAGAACATTTAGCAGAAAAGACCTTAGAACTTGTTGGTTTAGGTGATCAAAAAATGAAACAATATCCATCTCAAATGAGTGGTGGAGAACAACAAAGAGTATCAATTGCAAGAGCGTTAGTGAAAAACGCTGAAATCATTTTATGTGATGAACCTACAGGTGCTCTTGATGATAAAACTGGAAGAAAAATACTTGAGTTACTACAAGATATTGTAAGAAAACAAGGTCAAACAATGATCATCGTTACTCACACAACTCCAATTGCGAATATGGCGAATCGTATCATCACTTTAAGAAGCGGAAAGATTGTTAGTGAGAAAGTTAACGAACATCCAATGGATGCGAAAGATATCGACTGGTAATTTAGATGAAATTAGCAAAAACATTATTATTCCCATATATTAAGCGCTTCTGGCTAATGTTATTAAGTGTTGTTTTAGTCGGCGCTTTTGGATGTGGAATATTAATTGGTTTAAGAAATGCTTATCATTCTTTAAATATTAATGTCAATTCTTTAGTTCAAGAATGTGGTTATCCAGATTTATATGTTCAAACAATTGATAATATTGAAAGGTCTTACGCAGATTTATTACCTGCTGATTTAAATGAATATATGGATGTCGAAAGGTCAGAATACCGCATTACCTACACGACAACCTTCAAATTTAAAGAAACTTCATACTCAGTTAAACTCATTGGTTATGATGATAAAAGTATATTAAAACATCACCCTGTTAGTGGTGAAATTAGTAAGGACTTTACTGGAACGTATTTAGAATATTATTTTTCAACCTCTAATGGACTTAAGGTTGGGGATATCGTAAGCGCAAAGATGCCAGATGGCAGTTATTTTGATTATACGATTAATGCGACGATTGTTTCTCCTGAAGCTTCAGTAGTGAAAGCTGATCCATATTCCATTTCTTCTTCACGTGATTTTGCTTATTTATATGTTCCTAGATCTACTTTAGATAGTCACTTTGATAAACCTTACTTTAATGAATTACTTTTTGATTTTAAAGAAGGTAAAGAAAAGACAATTGATGAAACTATCGATTCTTTAAAGAGCTATGCGGCAGAAAAAGGTGTAGTGGTTACCGAAGATATGGTTAATCAATTGAAAAGTAATATCTCTTATGTCACTACATATAAAGATTCTGAAGCAATTAAATTTTATAATGACGCTTTAGTGGCAATTAATTTAATTACTTTATTAGCTCCTGCGGTCTTCTTTGTGGTCGTTTTAATTGTTACTGCTTTATTTATTTTCCAAATTGTTAAACAGTGTCGAAAAGATATTGGGGTGATGAGAGCCTTAGGAGAATCCACAAAAAGTATTTCTTTAATCTTTATGTCTTTAGGACTTGTCGTTGGATTTATTGCCTGGTTAGTGGGAGTAGGAATTGGTTCGATATTTACGGTTATTGCTAATGAAGCATATGGAAGTGCTTTAAAATTATTCCCTCAACCATTTATCATGCACCCAAGCGCAGTCCTTATATCTTTATTAGTTATTGTTACCGTTACTTTATTTACTGCTTTCCTTGCTTCACTTAATATTTCAAGAATTAAACCAGTAGAGGCAATGAAAGCTTTACCTCCTACTAATAATGAAACTCCTTATTTAACAAGAACATTATTTAGGAACGCTCCAATTACTTTAAAAGTATCTATCTCTCAAACATTAAGAAATATTGGAAGATATATCTTCTCTGGAATATGTTTGTTATCTAGTGGCATGCTAGTGTTTGTTGCCTTATCTATAGGAGAAAGTAAAAACACGATGATGTCACAATTATTTGATACAAGAATCAATTATGATGTCCAAGTATATTTTGATGATCTCCCTACTGATGAAGAGATTAATATTTCCTTCCCAGAAAGTGACACGAATATAGTTAGTAAAACTTTAATCAAATATCTTCCTAGTGAAATGGTTAATACCTCTAATAATAAGAAAGCTACTGCCTTAATTAATGGAATCAAAAATAACCAAGATTTGATTCGTGTTGTTGATGATTATCAACATACGATTACTATTCCATCTAATAGTGTTGTTCTTTCTTCATATCACGCTTATTTACTTGATGCGAAAGTGGGAGATGTTATTACTGCGAACGATGTTTCTTTAACAGTTTCTGCAATATCTAATGAATATCTTTATCAAGTGAGTTACACAAATTTTGAAGACTATTCTCCAACTAATTCACGCGGTTCCCTACTTGTTAAAGTTAAAAATCAAAACGCTTTCTTTGAAAAATATAAAGATACAGACCACGTTACTTACATTGCCTATACGAATGTGATTAAAGGAGAATTCAATGATCGATTAGCGGCCTTTGAAATCTCTAGTCGCTTGCTTACTGTGATGGCGATTGTTATTGGCTTTATGATTGTCTTTAATATGATGCAGACTAACTTAAAAGAACAAAAACGTACTTTCGCTACAATGAGAACTCTTGGTTTCCAAAGAAGTTCAATTTCTAATTCCAATCTATTTATTAGTTTATTCCAATATGTAATTGCGATGGTCTTTGCTATCCCGATTGGGGTACTTCTATCTAAAGGGCTATTACATTCAATATCTGTTCCAAGTCAAATCCATCCATATCCTAAGACATGGGTGATGTATGTAGTTTCTACTTTATTAGTCCTTGCTTTCTTATTTGTTTCTCATTTCCTTGTAATGAGTACGATGAAGAAGTGGAACTTACCAGAATCTGTTAAAGAGAGAGAGTAAAAGCGCCTACCTATCGGCGCTTCTTTTCTTCCATTAATCTTTTTGTTTTTATAGCGAGCATTTCCTCGTCCAAATAAAGACTTAATTTAGTTATACATATTTCTCTTAGTTTTAATTCATCAAGTTTTCCATTCGCGGTAAGCGGGAATCTTTTCATATAAATGATATGAGAAGGTATTTTTACTGAAGGAAGAGTCTTATGCATTTCTTTGAAATAGTTTTCTTCAATGAAATGTAGTGGCTTCTTTTTAAGTTCTACACAGGCGATGATGAATTCTCCTTCATCCACTGAAGGGAAACCAAGGACACGAACTTGACCAAATTCAGGGAATTTCATTAATTCGTTTTCAATTTCTTTAGGAGAGATATTTTCTCCTTTACGGACAATCGTGTCTTTAAGTCTACCACTTAATACGAGATAACCGTCCTCATCAAGATAACCTAAATCACCAGTGTGTAAATATCCATTTTCGTCAATTGGTTGGCTTTCTTTAGGGGTTTTGTAGTAACCATTAAAGACATTATATCCTTTAATTAAGATTTCTCCGGTTTTACCTTGAGGAAGAATTTCTTTAGTTTTTGGATCTTGGAAAATGATATCAATTCCTTTTATTGGTAGACCGACAGTGGCCTTTCTTTTTTCTAGTGGTGAATCAGGATAGACCAAAGATATTAAAGGAGAACATTCAGTTTGACCATATCCATTTAAGAATTTCGCATTTTTATATTTTCTTTCTAAGAAATTAAATTCTTGTTCGGAAGTAAATCCTCCTCCTACGATACAGTGTTTAACAAATCTTCCATTATGCATCCACCAAAAAGGAGCGTGGGCTAATTTATCAAAGATCACACTGACGGAGGCGTAGTCTCCACATTTATTTTTAACAAATTCTTTATATAGTAATTTCTTATCATCAAGTGAATTTAAATAGACTGTTCGTTTAAAAGCTAAATAACCAGTTACTACAAGTAAACCAAAGCAGTGGAACATTGGAAGTAAACACATAAATCTCTCTGGGAAGATCGGATCTAATCTAGAAAGATTAAGAAAGATGATGTTCATGATGCTATATTGAGATAGCATTGCGCTTTTCGGTTCTGCAGTAGTGCCAGTAGTAAAGATGATATAAGAAGTTCTTTTACTATCTTCTTCTCGTGGATAAGGAGAAATAAAAGTAGGAATATCTTTATTCTTATTTAATATATCTTTAAATTCTAAATCACCATTATGAATCGAAAGAGTGTTTACTTTAGATATATCTACTTCTTTTAATAGTTGATCAAATTCATTACTATCTTTTAAAGAAGCATTATATTTCCCGTGAATAATGAATTTACAGTCTGTCTGTTTTATTAACTTCACAAGAGTGTTATGCCTCGCCATATAGTTGATGAGTACTGCAACCGCACCAACTTTAACAATTGCAAAGAAGGCTACTAAAAAATTAAAACTATTCATTGATAGTAAAGCAACGTGGTCACCCTTTTTAACACCTTTTTCAGTTAATATATGACAGTAATAATTAACACTTTGCTTGAGCTCTTCATAGGAATAAGAAACGCCTTTAAAATTAACCGCAGTATTCCCGCTAATAAGAACGTTAACGTTATATATATCTTCAAATAGGTAACTTCCTACTTGTTTTATGACATGTTTCATAACTAAATGTCTTCAGGAGCTTCTACGGCGGTAACTTCTTCTGCGAGCTGTTTCCTCTTTGCTAATTTGGTGAATAAATCAATTAATAAGCAAGTTACGGTTAATAAAATCACAACGATCAAAACGTAGAAGTAAGCTTGTCCATGTCCCCAAATAATTTTCTTTTGGAAAATGACGATTGCCGCTAAGTCTAAATAGATTGGGTGGAAAAGATAAAAGACTGCGGAATGGTTACCAACCCATTGTAAGCATTTACCAACCACAGGAATGAATTTAATTAGTCGACATAAGGTATGTAAGAAATATGTTCCTAATATACCAAAGGAATAAGCAACAAAAGCGTCAAATCCTTTTAAGAAATCATCAAATTTACCACCAGGAAGGCTACCAGTAGTAGTAGCGCCAAAACGATAATAACAAATAAAACAAGTGGCGATAATCGCGCCTTCAGCAACTAAAACATTAATTCCTCTAAAAATATAATCTTTCTTTGATTTCGCTCTTCTATTTAAGAAGTGTGATTGTCTTAAATACGCCGCAGTTAACATAATTGCTAAGACAACTGGATAACATTGGACTGTATAAGGAAGATAAACTCCAACGAATTGCCCTAAAACAAAGGCAACGATTAATAAACCAACAACGACTGAAATTAAGGTCTTAACGCTTTTATTGGTATGCTTTACAAGTAGATAGAAAAACACAGAACAAATGAATAAAGCATATAAGAACCAAAGTAAACCTAAAGCGATAACAAGTTCGAAAACCAGTCCTCCGCTTTGTGGGAAACCCACTATCCAGGCGAGTGGTTCAGACATCAAGCTATATAATATTGTGTTACCAATTGCGGTAAAAGAAGCATTAACATCAGTGTGATTATACGCTAATTCCATTGAAGAAATTAAAATAGTTGAGATTGCAAAGGCCATTACTAAAGGGATGAGTAATTGCTTAGCGCGTCTAACAACATTTTGTTTAAATGTTCTTTCACTTGGAGTGTAGTTATATCCTGCATAAAAGAAGAATGAACTAAGTAAGAACGGGAATATAGCGTTTAAAACATTAAACTCTGATAGCGCATTAGCGGGTGTTTCAAAAGTCACTAAGTAGCAATGGAAAAAGACAACCGCGATGATCATCATTCCTTTTGCAGCGTCTTGTGCAATTGTTCTTTGATTGTTCATTTTTAATGACTTACCTTTTTAATAAGTAAAACAATTTTATACCAATCTATATATAAAACAATATACTTACTTGGATTTGTTTAGATCCAGTGTAGATATTTCTTTCAATATAAAAAGTGAAACACTTGTAAAATGTTTCACCTTATATAAGAATTGATTTGAATAGTTTTTACACTGACCAGTAGTATTTGCAGTCTTTACAAGTATTTGCCCAATAATATCTTACATGGTTATTTCTATGATCTGATTCAATATTTGTGGAACCACATTTTGGGCATGTAAATGATGGTGTACTAGTGCAGAAACCGCCAGAGACGGCCTCTAATTGTTCGTCGGAAAGTGTAATACCTTCTTCTTTGGCTAACGCTAATAATTCGTCTTGGCTCTTACAAGCTTTAGCTTTTTCGATTTGTTCTTGAGTTAAGCCTTCAAGTAATTCTTCTTTCATCTTAATTTCATCCTTTGTGAACTAATATTATCATACTAGTTGTCACAAAAGTGCCACTAATTTGAGAATCCTTTAATTGCTTGATTGAGCTTTGTTAAATCGTACCAAGCTTCTTTACTAACTTCGTGTGTTAGTGGGATACCTGCATCATCGTTAATGAAGTTACCATCTTTATCGTAATAACCAATTTGTTGTGGAGCGGATAAAGTGTAAATTGATCCGCAAGCATCACTAAAGCCAGCAACGTTACACGCTCCTCCAGCACATTTTGTACCGATGATATCGATTCCAGCAATATGTGCCACAGTTGGTAAAGCAGAACCACAGGAGAATGAGAAATCACTTGTTAAGATATAGAAATGATATTTATCTGCAAATGTATCTCCTTCACCGTGATATACGCCATCTTTATTTAAATCAACATCATAATGGAATTCACGTACAACGCCTGCTAAGTTATCGCGTAAGCAAATGATTGGATCTTTTGTGAAATAAGCCGCTAAGAATGGAATAGTAAGAACCATACCGCCACCGTTACATGTGAGGTCATAAACAACATTTTTGATTTCACTATGTTTTTCTATTTCTTCAAAAGCTCTCATGAATCCAAAAGGAGTGCTTCTGTCCATTAAATATCCGATTGTAAAATCATCCATAGCGTGTCCTGGATCAGTGATGAGTGGTAAAAGGTGATTAAAGACATCAAAACGGATAACTGCAGTTTCTCCTTCGATAAATAAGCCAACTTGTTCAACGTCTTCACCAAGAATGCTCTTACGATAATCGACATATTCTTGACGTTTTGCTAGTAAAGTACCTCTTCTTGGTCCCATATAGCGATTAGAAAGATCGGCACTTGTTACTTCTTGTGGTCCAGAGAAAACACTTCTACCAGTGTATTTTGTGTGACCATCATCGATGTATTTCATTAAGAATTCACTTAAACCTTCATCATATACTTGAGAGTCAGTAGAAAGGAGTTTGTCTTTTAACCCTTTTGCTTTTACAAATGAATCAAAATCAGTAAATCCTTTTTGGGCGATTAATTCTTCTTTTAAACCATAATAGTTTTCAATTTGGAAACGTAATAATTGGTAGTTAAATTCACTAAGAGCGGTACTTCTTGTCTTCTTATTGAAGAAAGTTTCATTAGAAGAAACACGCATCATGTGTCCTATAGGAGCGAACTCTCCGCTTGTTTGTTTTAAATATAGAGTAATATAGACATCTTTGTCTTCTTTTACCCAATCTAATTTATAATCTGCATTTTCACCACTATAGGCGGCAGTTGGGGAATTAGCGGTAAAGCCAAATCCATGGCCATCACTTGTTAATGAGAAAATCGCATATGTAGCTGGTTTGCCTTCTTCAATAGGAAGATTAGCAACATAACGATATGATTCTCCACTGATAGGGGTAGCACTGACATATAAAGCTTTATTTAATTCAAATGTATTATTTGAAGAACGGAAGCTTGCTGAAGCAGCAGAAACAGTTTCAGTACCAATGTAACTTGTCATAAAGAAATCGTTTCCGTTATAAGCGAAGTCACTACCCATACCACGCATAACAGTATTAGCGAGTAATTGAGCAGGCATATAGACTTTATCGTCAATTTCAACGATATCCATATTGTAATCATCTAAATCATATTCTTCAGCTTGGAATTCACCACTATAAGTAGTGCGAGATGAGCCGTGTACTAATGAAGTATTACCATTATTTGGAGTTGCAACATCACTACGAAGTGAACCGTTTAATGATTCTGATTGAGCGAACATGTAATCAAAACGATAAATGGTGAAAAGATTTTCTTTTGTGTCCATTGTCGCGCCTAAAACAGCTTCGCTATAAATGCCATAAAGATGATCCGCTATCTTTTCAATAGAAGAATCATATTGAGGTAATCTTATGGCGGACATATTATCGTAATCGAGTCTTATATGGAATAATTTATTTGCAATATCAAAAAATTGGGCAACATCAACATATGGGGCTTCTCCATTATTTTTGTGATGATAAGTTGGTAATGGAAGAAATTCATCATTTCCATTAACGTCTTTTCCATAACCAGAATTAACAAATTTAGCGTTCAAATCATAAACTTTTAATAAATTTTTATCTGGATTACTTGGTGTGTTGTTGGTGTCACACGCTGCTAATGAGGACATCATTAGAGCAACACTAGCTAATAGGTATCGTTTTTTCATAAACAATCTCCTTAATAATAAACATATTTATTATACATAATTATGGTCTATCCTAATCTTTTTTATTTTTATGTAATGAAAATACTTTTCTAGATTCATAAGGAAATATTTTTAATTATTTTAAAAGACCCTTTACTAAGAGCTAGTATTTGGGTCTTGTTATTTAAGCTAATTATGCAAGTGGAGCGTTTCTATGAATGACAATTGCTCTAACACATATTGTGTTGTTAACATTTAAGCCATAAATACTACTTGTATCTGGACATTCGTATGGATAGAAATATGTATTGTTATTCGTAATATTTGAGGTTTGAACTAATCTGGTATATTGACCTTTGGTCGCATCGGATAAACCAGAGTATTTTGTAGTGGTGGCATTGTCGACATTAAGATTATCAATATATCCTGTTTTGCTTGTGTCAATTAAATAATCAACAGCAATAACATTAGATTCAAATTTCTTAACGGTTACTTCTACATAACTGTCATTAACTTTTTTGTATCTAGTTCCAGTAACGGTGTTAACTTTAAATGCTGCAGGATAAGGATTAAGACCTTGTGGAGTGTATGTGCCACTTATCTTCATTACTTCATCAGTGTTGAAAGATTGCTCTTCAGATGTATCTGTGGATATACTCTTGGAGTTTGTCACTGATTGGATGGAGTAATACTTGCCATCACTAGATAAAAGATAAGAAGTTCTATTATCTTCGACATAGTTATTGCCATCAAAAGTGTAGAGTTTTGTTGGCTCATTTAATACTTCTTCGTATTCAACGAATCTTGCTTCATAAGCATAAATTGCAGAATCAACTTCGTTACCAGCATTAACTTCATATGTTACATTTTTTGATACCAATTCATTAGTCTTCTTGTCATACCATCCATCGAAATATGGGTATTTGCCATTTTCAGGATCAGCGTTTGCTGGTGTTGCTGTAATTGTTACGCTTGAGTTAACATCAATTGACTTATAGGCTTTATCTGTTCCACTAATAGAGACACTTCCTAGGTTTGTATCATTAGATACAACATTAACATTGTCTTTACTTCTAGAACATGAATAAACCACAGTGATTGATTCGATAGATATTTCCTTACGATTCATAGCTGAAACTACCACAGCAAAATAGTTGTAGTCAGTAGTGTTAGTTGGAGTAAAAGTTTTTGTATCAAAACCGCCATAACTTACTGATTGTGATGTCGATTGATATTCAGACGTCACTTCGCTAGTATATTCCCCAACGGATAATTTAATACCTATAGTGTCACCATAGCTATCAGCGGTTTTTGATCTAACAGATATACTTTTAATTCCACTGAGTGGAGTTAAGTTAGTAATGTAAGAAGATTTATAGTTATCAATAAATGTAGCAAAAAGACCATCATTAGAGAATGATACATTGTCATATGAAAGTGTTAATTCATTTCCGTTAGCTGAATTAACGATGCCACTACCAGTTGGTCCAACTAATCCCGCCTTTGTTGATGAATCTAAAGTTAATGTATAACTAAGATCAGCGCTAGTAGGAATACTGAAACTGCTTGCTCCAGCGTTAGCGGCTAAACCTATTAACATTGATACAGACACTGTTGAAGAAACAACAAGTCCTATTAAAGTTTTCTTTCTCATTTTAAATACCTCGCGCTACATTATACGCGACTAGTGTCACAAAAGTGTCACACAAAAAAAGATTTTTAAACTATTCGTTATATATTTTTGTCTAATTCATGGCTCTGGGAATTTGGCGTTATCTGCAGGAACAATCTGACGAAGTTGGTACGGGATTCCTTTTTCATCCAACTGATGCAGAAAACTTTTAACGACACAGTCCTCTTGAAAGGCGTTGTGCACCGAAAGAAAAATTTTGCCGTTGACGGCGGCAACCTCTGTCACAAGTGAATTAGCCGAAGGAACATGGGTCCAGAACTCCAAAATGTATGGGCTTAAAGATTTATACTTCCACTGACCAACATAACTAACTATATAGGTATAAGCGGTGTCTGCGCCACCCATCATCCTACCAAAAGCTTGCTTTTTCGCTTCTAAGGTTGAACCTGTAATAGAGACACAAATTCCATTTTCTAAAACGAAGCTACCATCATTATATAAATAACCGTCATTTATTTTTAATAATGAAAAATCGATGTTATATCTAGCGAAAAAGTCGACAATAGTATCGCTTAGTTCATGGCCTTTAACATATTCGCTTTTTAAAAATGGGTCGTTACAGCCAATTATTATTTGATATTCGACGTCTTTTTTATGATTTAATATTATCAAAATAAGATCGCTTTACCTAATCAAAAGAATTCGTTTATAACAAACTCAGCCAGCGTTAACAAAACGCCAAAGAGTGTTAGGGTTTTCTTTCATTTTATTTTTAATATGTGCCTTTAATAATATTCCTAATATTGTCGCGGCTATAATTATTCCTAAAGAAATTAATAAAATCGCATAGAGAGGTAAATATCCGACGTAATATGTTAAAGGTACAGCTATCCAATATATTATTAGCCAATGGATTAGATATATTAGATTTAAAGAGTTAGACATGGTTAAATAACCATTTTGTAATTTAAGAGGTGATATCTTACATATAAAGTGGCATAAAGCAAATAATCCAACGGAAGCGCCTATGCAGAAGAAGGCATCATAGAATTGCATTCCGTAGAACGCTATTTCACTAGGAGCGCCGGCAAAACCAAAATCGAATCGGTCAGCAAAAAGGAATCCGGTTATCGATATGACTGCTCCAATAATTCCCGTAATGAGATAGAAGAAATTGGGCTTATTAGTCTTTTTTAAAATATTACCAAACCAATATCCAAAACAAGGGAAAATAAACCATGACATTAAAGGAAATGCCATAAGGACATATTCACCATACATAGTGGGGTAAAATAAACCAACAAAGAAATCAACAATGATATTATCCGTAATAAATACGGGGAAAAATGTCGCTAATAACGAGAAGATGACACTTAACGCTAATATCACATAATCTTTAAGTTTTAATAATCTAAGTAGGCCAAAAAGAATAAACGCTAATCCTGCAAATTGAAGAATATCTCCACAAAGACAATCGAAATATACCGCTACAAACAAAAGCTCTAAATCACCTTCTATTCCCGCAATAATAAAAGAGGGGAGAGTTCTTACTATATTAAAAATAAATCCTAAGATGAATATGTTGATGCCTCTAAAAATAATATGTTTAGGATTGGCTTTATTGGAATAGGCTAAACCCACCCCCATTGCTATCATGAATACTGGCGCGGCAAGAATACTGCCGAAAATGATATCGAACACGATATAAAAAGTTGATTCTGGATCCACTCCAAATTGCGCCATAGTGTGAATGATAACCATAAAAATAATGGCCAAGCATTTCGCTAAATCTATGCCGACTTGTCTTACCTTATTGGGAAATTGATTTGTTTCTACATTCTCCATATTTTAAATTATTTTATCATCAAAGATGTATTTCAGAATAGTTGGTCTTAACAATTATATATAGTTATAAAGTTATTTAATCCATTTAAGTATTAGATTTAAAGATCTTTTTCAAGAGTAAAATAACTGTGACCTTTTGGTGAATCTTTTAATTCACCAGCAATTTTATAATTGTTTTTTAAGAAGAAACCAACGTTCCAATCACAAACCTCTTCAGAAAGAATTTTGGTTGCGCCTTTTTCTTTTGCTGTTATGAAACGTGGCGTGTGGGCGACGAAAGCTTGGGCGGTAGGCATTTGCTTAAGCTGGTCGGTTCGGTGCGTTAGGAGTAGCTTTATATTATATATAAGTATAGGTGGGAAGCTGTAGGTCGGAGGAGTAGTCGTAAGTTGAAGTGATTTAGCTGGGGGCGGGCGGTTAAGAAGGGAAGAATAATAAAAAAGATCTAATGGTTAGTTAGATCATAGTTATTGGATAGAGAGTTTTGTGCAATATAAGATAAGTGAGTTTAGTTAATTACATTTGGCCCTTAAAAGACAACGCACAAATTGTTTCAACATGTATTAACACCGGAAATAACTGCAGATTTGTAATTGTGTTTGCCATCTGCAGGTGTGAATGTAGCTGTTAATTTTTTGGTTGCGCCTTCTGTTAATTCGAAGTCTTCACCGATTTAGAGAGCGGTAGCATCTGGTTGGACATATTCGTGACCACCTTCAACACTAACGATAACTGGGGAAACAGCTTCTCCGGTTGGGGATTTGGATTTGTTTATATAGCAAATTCCAAAGATTGGGTTTCCTTCAGCTGGTAGGTAAAGTTGAGCATAACCATGAACGACAATTGTGGCACCATCTAAGCAGCCATCACCTTTGTAGTTCTTTGTGATGCTTTCATCCATTTGGCATGAATAGAATTGGAATGCATAGTCTGTAGCTTCTTTGTGATGAACTTCATCATAAGCTGTCCATGAACCATAGCTGGCGTCATATGTTGATCCAGCTGCAAGCTTGGATTTAACATAGTATTCTTCTTGAGAAATTTGGTAAGCAGCATAGTCTTTCATGACTTCATGCATTTCTTCAACTGTATAGGCAGTTGCAGCGGATTTTCCATCGTGTGTGGGTTCTTTTGGACCCTTGGAACCACCACAACCAGATAATAATAACGCTGGAATGGATAATAAAACGGCTAAACGTAAACTTTTCATATTTTTCTCCTTAAATCCGGAAGTGATTATACCATATAATCATATAAATAGGTACAAAGAAAAGCTGTCATCTGTGGCAGCTCGTCTATTTTTTGATAAAACATTTTAGACAGTTTTTGATAAATCGGTTTGGGCAACGACAAAAATGTTATTTTTCATCCTTCCGATATATCCCTACTATAGTCTCGACATGCCTTGACACGCGCAGGTGCTCATGTGTGCGCATATACGCGTAATCGAAGAGACTATTGTGGAACCATGTGTACTAGTTTTGGTCT
>JBGURM010000038.1:0-21363 GCA_045132035.1 Bacilli bacterium | reverse complement strand
TATGTGAACTCTAAACCAGAAGTTCTCAATCGTATCTACAAAATTACCGGCAAAAAGCCAAGATTTTACCAAATCGATGTCTGTAATGAGGACAAAATGCGTGAATTATTCCAAAAAGAAAAAATCACAGATATCATTCACTTTGCAGGATTAAAGAGCGTTGGTGAATCAACTCAAAAACCAGGTCTTTATATTAGAAACAACATTGGTTCAAGTATTGTTCTTCTTAACTTAATGGCAGAGTTTGATGTTAGAAATATTGTTTTTTCAAGTAGTGCAACAGTTTATGGTGTCCCAGATCATGTCCCACTTAAAGAAGATGACAAGATTGGTGGATGCACAAATCCATATGGACAAACGAAACTAGAAATCGAATATATGCTTTATGATTACGCTCACGAGCATCCAGAAGCTAATATTGCTATTTTGAGATATTTCAATCCAATCGGTGCTCATGAAAGCGGATTAATTGGTGAAGACCCACAAGGTATTCCAAATAACTTAATGCCATACATTACACAAGTTGCAGTCGGCAAGAGACCATTCTTAAATGTCTTTGGTGATGACTACAACACTCCAGATGGCACTGGCGTTAGAGATTACATCCATGTTGTTGACTTAGCAGATGGTCACTTAGCGGCCTTAAAGAAATTAGAAGAAAAACCAGGCCTTGTTATTTATAACTTAGGAACTGGTAGAGGAACTTCTGTTCTTGAATTAGTCCACGCCTTTGAAACCGCTAACGGATTAAAGATTCCATATGAAATCAAAGAAAGACGTCCAGGTGATGTTGATGAAAACTATGCGGACGCCACTAAAGCATTTAAAGAAATGGGATGGAAAGCTAAACTCAATATCGTTGATGCATGTCGCGATTCATGGAGATGGCAAAAGAACAATCCAAAAGGATATGATGTAGATTAATTTCTACATCAATATGCGCTTATAGCTCAGCTGGACAGAGCATCTCCCTCCTAAGGAGAGGGTCGGACGTTCGAATCGTCTTAAGCGCGCCAAATAGATTTAAAATAGGCAAGAAGCTCTTGCTTATTTTTCTTTTTTCTTAATACAATTTTCATGAAGGGGAGAGGCTAATATGAAATCGAAAGTATATTTTTCAAGAACATTAACACCAGAAAGAATAATTGATCTTTATAATGCTTTAGGAATGAAGCTTGAAGGAAAAATTGGAGTTAAAGTCCATTCAGGAGAAGAAGGCAATCAAAACTTCTTAAGACCTGAATTTCTTAAACCAATGATTGATTATGTTAATGGAACAGTCATTGAATGTAATACTGCTTATGATGGCGCTAGGAACACTAGTGAAAAGCATAAAAGACTATTTGAGAAACATGGATGGTATAAATATTTTGCAGTCGACTTAATGGATGAAAATGATAACGATATAGTGTTAGACATTCCAAATGGAAAACAAATTAAAAAAGACTTTGTTGGTAATCATTTAAATAGATACGATTCAATTCTAGTTCTTTCACACTTTAAAGGCCATCCGATGGGTGGATATGGTGGAGCATTAAAACAATTATCAATTGGATTTGCTTCTAGTAGAGGAAAGGCATATATCCACTCTGCTGGAAGAACTGAAGATCAGTATAACTTATGGAATGATTTGCCAGAACAAAATGCTTTCTTAGAATCTATGGCGGATGCAGCTAGTGCGGTTCACGGCAAATTCAAAGGTAGAATTATCTATATTTCCTTAATGTGCAATATGTCTGTTGACTGCGATTGTTGTGCGGTTGCAGAGGACCCATGTTTAAAAGATATTGGGGTTCTTGCGTCTTTTGACCCTGTTGCTATCGATAGAGCGTGTATTGATTTAGTTAAAAAATCTAATGATCCTGGAGTAGCACACTTCATGGAAAGAGTAACTTCTAGAAATGGTGAACACACTATCGAAGCCGCTGAAGAATTAGGTGTTGGTAGCCAAGATTACGAATTAATTTGTATTGATTAATAAAGAAATCGCCCGCGTTATATGCGAGCGATTTATTTTACATTTTTGATTACTGAACAAGCAGATAACAATGCTGTTGGCGTTCCTCCAATTGAACGACACCATTGTCCGGCTAAAAACACATTAGGTAAATCTCTGATTTTGCCATTATATGAATAAAAAGAACTTTTGTTGGTAAACGAGAATGATTGAAATGAACCATATGATGTATTAGTGTAATTGCCAATTTTTATTGGGTCAATTGACATAAGATATTCAATTTTCCCTTTTAATTTAGGATATCTACTAATAAGAGCGTTTATCATATCATTAACAATTCTACTAGTCTCTTCTTTATATTCGTCTTTAGACAAAGAATTAAAGTATTCATAATCATCTTGATTTTGATCGACGAATAAAGAAACAACAGTTTTTCCATTAATAATAAAGTGCTTTTGATCATAATAGTATGGTCTAACAATCATAAAATCAGTTTTTAATTTACCAACTCTAATTGGGTTTATATTTAATCCTGTTGGAGCTTCAATGTCGCTCAGATCTTCATTGATACTAAGGAATACATTAAAACATGAGGATACTGGATTGCTTTCTATATTATCTTTTAATTTATTAAATAATTTAATTATATAATTCTTTTTAAGCAGTTCATTTAATGTGTAATAAGGATCCACTGTTGATATTACATAATCACAATCGAATGTTTTATTTTCGGTTTTAACTGCATAAGCCAGTTTGTCCTTAATCAATATTTCTTTTACGGTTTCACTCAATAGGAGTTTGCCTCCACGAGATATAAACTTTTCTTGCATACGCTGAGTCATATAAAAGGCTCCACCTTCTGGAATATCGGCGTTGCCTTTAGAAAAAATGCCATATAAATCAAAAAAGAAAAACATATTGTTATAGCCAGTTTGACAATTCTTAATCGCAAATTGTATTGCTGGTGAAATAAAGTTTTTGGAGTACTCCTCCCTTGACTGTTTCATTGATTTGATAATATGTTTTGAATCTGGAACGGATTTAATCAAATCTATTGCCTTAGTGTTTCCTTTAATTTTCTTTGATAAAACGAAATCCATTAGACTTCCTACATGTCTAACTGCATTAAAGAATTTATGAATTGCCTTCTCATCAATAGGAGAAATTTTCTTCCATTCTTCTTCTGCTTTATCTAAATCTCTATAAAATGTAACAACAACACCTTGATATTCATAAGATCCAAGAGTTGGCAATGATATTATTTTGATATCTTCTCCTAATGCTCCTGTTTCTTTCCAAATGTCATTAATGGAATTGCCTTCTTTTGTTCCCATTAACCAATGAAGACAACAGTCAACATATGTGTTATTTAAAAAGTAGCCGGAGCAAAGTCCGCCTACCATATTGTTTTTTTCAATTAAAGTTACATCGTGGTTTTTATTGAGCAATTCGATAGAAGCTACCAAACCAGCGATACCAGCACCAATAACAACTACCTTTGCCATAGTAAAAACTTAATTATTTTTAGGATTAAATGATGATTTTAGTGGGCAAGTTCTATTGAATATTAAGTGGTCTTTAGTAGAATCCTTGTCGGTGCAGTAATATCCATTTCTAATGAATTGGAATCTATCGAGTGGCTTTGTATCTTTTAAAGATGTTTCGACATATCCTTCTAACTTAGTCCATGAATTTGGATTTAATCTTTCTAAGAATGATTTGCCTTGTGTTTCTTCTGTTTCATCAAACACGAGTGGTTCGAAATGGTTGAATGTTGCTTTTAATGCGGTAGTGGCTTCGACATAGTGGATTGTGCCGTTAGGCTTTCTTCCTTCAAATCCACTTCCAGATTTTGTTTCTGGATCATATGTGCAGTGGATTTCAACAATATTACCATTATCATCTTTAACAACACTTTCACATTTAATGAAATAAGCGTGCATTAATCTAACTT
This sequence comes from Bacilli bacterium, assembly GCA_045132035.1. Lineage (GTDB taxonomy): Bacteria > Bacillota_I > Bacilli_A > RFN20 > CAG-826 > UBA2450. The sequence goes on along the minus strand of JBGURM010000038.1, from coordinate 17,452 downwards.
CATCACCTATAGATAATCTCTTCCATTTACGATTTGGTTTTTCTTCAATGAAGTCTTCTTGTTCGATGTATAAATATTTGCCAAAAGCGATTTGTCTAGTGCCAAGTTCTTCATTTTCCATGTTGTTACTGGCTTCGACATACTCGATTTGTCCTTCTGGATAATTATCGATAACGACTTTAAGAGGATTAAGGACCGCCATCGGACGAGTGGCTTTTAATTTTTGTTCTTCTCTTAAGAAGTAATCTAAGTTATCTGCGTCTGTAGTGGAATTAATTCTTGATAATCCAGTATAAATAATAAAGCTCTTAATCGCTTCAGCAGTGAAGCCTTTTCTTTTTAAACCAACTAAAGTTGGCATTCTTGGATCGTCATAACCAGTGACATAGCCACCTTCCACTAATTGGCGGAGGTATCTCTTACTCATTACTGTGTTAGTGATATTTAAACGGCCCCATTCATATTGATGAGGAACATGTTCCATTTCACATTTTTCAATAAACCAATCATATAAGACACGGTGATTGTCGTATTCAAGAGAACATAGTGAGTGAGTAACACCTTCAAAAGCATCTTGAAGAGGATGAGCAAAATCATACATTGGATAAATACACCACTTATCACCTTGACGGTGGTGGGTGACGTGTAAGATACGATACATAACAGGGTCACGCATATTGATATTTGGAGAAGACATATCGATCTTTGCTCTTAATGTTTTTTCTCCGTTAGCGTATTTGCCTGCTCTCATTTCTTCAAAGAGTTTTAAATTCTCTTCAACACTTCTATTTCTACATGGAGATTCTCTTCCTGGTTCGGTTAATGTGCCACGATATTCAGTCATTTCTTCAGGAGATAAATCGTCGACATAAGCGAGTCCCTTCTTAATCAAAAGAATGGCTTTCTGATATGTTTTTTCGAAATAATCGCTTCCAAAATAAACGTTTTTAGGAGTGTATCCGAGCCATTTTAAATCATCCAAAATAGCGTCGACATATTCCGCTCCTTCGTTAACCGGATTAGTGTCATCAAATCTTAAATTTGTATATCCACCAAAAGCTTTTGCTAATTCAAAATCATTAACAATCGCTCTAGCGTGACCGATATGAAGATAGGCGTTTGGTTCAGGTGGGAACCTAGTAACAATTTGTTTTACTCTACCTTCTTCTAGGTCTTTTTCCATTATTGTCTTAATAAAATTGTTAATCTCTTCCATAAATGATTCCTCGTTGATATTTTACATAAGTAAAGTTACTATTCAATAAAAAACTTCAATTCCAGTGATTTGTTTAAATGGAAAATGAGTTATAATCTCATTAATACAAATAGAGAAGAGATTGGGAATATGAAGATTCAAATAAAAGTATCATTTAAAGACGAACTAATTGAAGCAGTTGTGGATTATGAAAAAGGAACAGTTCAAAAACTTCCTGATATTTTCCCATTTAATCAAAACGTTTATCTCTCTGGTGATGATGGAATCTCTTTAAAATCAATCTCAATTCTTGAAGATGGACAAATTGAATATTGTAGAAGTAGATTTAACGTTCCTATTGAGGGTTCAATCTTGTCTCCTTTTAAAGATGAAAGGTTAATTTTCCACTTCAGACTCATTAACGAGTAAAAAAACTTATATTATTGTTGATTAATTATTTTTATTTATTATAAAATCTATAAGCACGGGTCCGTAGCTCACCTGGGAGAGCGCCTCCATGGCATGGAGGAGGTAGCGAGTTCGATCCTCGTCGGATCCACCAAAATTACCCGCTACCCATAAGCCTTAACAATAAGGAAATGGGTAAGAATAGAAAAAAATAAAACAGAAGAAGTCCTGAGAAATCAGGGCTTTTTCTTTTGTACAATCAAAAATATAGATTCAATCAATAAAAAATAATTGAAAAAAGCATCGGGGGGGGGTTATCATTTTGATATAACATCAAGTTTTACGCTCAAAGAGTGTAAGGAGCGCTTTTATGAAAAGAAACCATTTTTTTGCTTTAGCTGCGACTTTGATTTCAGTCGTGAGTTTAGGCATTGGTGTTGTTGCGGTTACCGGAGCAAGTAATCCAATTTCGTTCTCGAGTCATGCGGATGATGAAGAAGGAAAAGCTACGTTCCAAAATAACGGATCAAATGTTAATGAAGTTTTTGAAGTCGAAGAAGACGAAGTTAATTTTTACACCAATACAGTTGGTGGCAGATTATATGGAGGTACTCCTTTATATATGCGCGCTAGTCACTCTATGACGATTGGTGATGCTGTAGATCGCATGGCGATTTTGTTTAATTCAACAGTCTCTTTCCACAATGGCGAAGGAGATGAATATAAATTCCAAAATTTATCATCCATTGAAATTTATATGGACGAATGTGCTAGGGATGTAACTGTTTGGACATCTTATGATGGTGTTGCTTTTACCCCTTCATATAAAATTACCGATGATGACGGATATGGCAATTTCTCCATTACTAATTCTCGTTACGTTCGATTTTCTGTAGGCGGATCTATGGATATGCCTTTATATAGAGTTATTCTTAATTATTCTTGTTCATATGATTATGTTGAACCAGAACTTAAAACTGTCACTATTTATGCCTCTAATGACTTCCATGGCAAAGTTCCACAAAATGGTGACGAAGTCGGATTAGAAAAATATGCTACATATTTCAAAGATAAGAGCGATGACGAAAATACTCTTTTAATCGATTCAGGTGATAGCTGGCAAGGCTCAGCTTACTCTAATTTGAATTATGGTAATTTAGTTAACGACGTTATGATTGAAGCCGGTTGGGACGTAAGAACTGTTGGCAATCACGATTTTGACTGGGGTGTTGATAGATTAAAAGCAAATACCGCTAGAACATATAAGGGGCAAACTTTAAAAACCTTAGCGGCAAATATCTATGATTACAACTTTAGTGCCAAACAATACGGAAGTACGCAACAAAGCGACATTGGAGACAAAACCGCTACATTTATTTTAGAAAACGGCTTAAAAGTTGGCGTTGTTGGTGTTATTGGATATTCTCAAATTACTTCTATTAATTCTTTATATACGCATGATATTGGTTTTAAGGATCATGTTCAAACAATTATAGATGAAGCCACTCGTTTAAGAAACGAAGAAGGATGTAATGTCGTTATTGCTTCTTGCCATACTGGCCAAGAAGAAGTAATGGGCCATAATTTAGGTGATTATGTCGACTTAGTGTTATGCGCTCATACACATCGATTCGAAACCGCAAACGAAGGAAATTTATACTTTGCTCAATTTGGATCAAATGGTCGTGGAGCCGGCAAGGTTACGCTATCTTATGACCCTTTTAGCAATGATGTTATATCAACAAGCATTGAAACAATCTATTCTTCTAGTATTAACGCTGCTGTAACGACAGTTGATCCAACTATTCATCAACTTGTGAGTGGCGCTAATACAGTTTCTGACACAATTGCAAGCGAAGTTATTGCTGACAATGTTACTGCTCCTTTTGAAAAAGCATATTCTTTAGAAAACCTTATGGCTAAGGCTGTTTATGATAGCGCCATTAGCGAAGGATATAGCGATATTGTTTGTTCTTTCATTAATGATGCAAGATGCAATTATGTTACTCCAGTGGATGGAAAATGGACCTTTGCTGATATTTATGAAGCATTCCCATTTGATAATACAGTCTATATTATCGAAGCAACCGGTAGAGAAATGATGAATGAAATTAACAAATATAACTATTGTTATTTCTCTCAAGATTTTGTTACTGGTGGCAAAACAGTTAGGTATAGTCAAAAATACAAAATCGCTGTATTAGATTACTTAGCGTTCCACACAAACGATAGTAGATACTATAACTACTTTGATGATAATAATGGTCAATATTTAGGAACGCTTTCGAAGAATTATCGTATGTTACTTAAGGATTGGTTGGCTGACCAAGGATATAATAGTGGAACCGCTCTTAATCCATCTAATTTCACCACCGCTGATACAAGATTCAATAATAGATATCAACTTACATGTAAATATGACTTAAAGTTCATGATGAACGATGGAACAGACAATGTTTATGAAGCAGTAAATAATGTTTTACATGGCTCGTACGTTAGCGACCTCGTTCCTGCTAATAACCCAACAAGATCTAATTACACCTTTGATGGTTGGTATTTGAACCCTGCATGTACAGATCCTATTGATAATGTAAGAATTTATTCTGATTTCACATTATATGCAAAATGGATTAGTGCTGGCACTTATACGACTGGTGACATTGATTATAGTAGTTTTGCTGAAGATGAAACCAGCACTACATTGACTGCTACTAACATCGGTGGGGAAGAAAAAACTATTACCCTTGCGCATGATGCAATGGAAATATTAACTGATAATCCAAGTTATCCTTATAACAATACATGCTTTACAATTCCTGCACAAAGCTCAATGATCGTGACCGCACCTAGCGGATATAAAATTACTCAATTTTTGATTAGGGCTTATCGTACATATGACAACTTTGATTTCTATGTTGGCGAAAACAAGCTTGAAGAGACGATAAACACTCCTAGCTCATCTCCATATTATATTCGATATATGGTTGAGCCTAATTCAAATCAGCTCCGTGTCTATAACAATTACGGCAGCGGTTATATGTATTGCTACGAATTGAGTGTTACCATTCAGCCAATTGAATAATTATATTCAATGATTAATAAAATTGATCTACTTAATGTAGATCTTTTTTAGACATTTTCATGCATAATTGATTTATTAGAAGAAGTGGAACTCGAAGTAAAAACGGGGCAGCGAGTTGTTCTGACACGAAAATGGTAGAGGTAGCGGGTTTTCTTTGTAACCTTTCGGATCCACCAAAATGCAAATATACCCCCAATTAAATAAAGGGGTTTTTCTTTTTGTGGCACTTTTGTGACAGCGACTTTGATATTATTTCAAAGTCAAAGGAAAGAACAATCTTATGGTAAATTTTAAAGAATTATGCAATTGCTTCAAACAAACCGCCTGTGTTGTTTCTGTTAATAAAAGTGGAAACGGAGAAATCAGGATTGTTGAAGGTAATGATGTCTATGTCGATTCTTTTAAATATGGGATATACGCTAAAAATGAGTTCATTCCTAATAGTGTTTACACTGATTACTTAGAAAAGAATCTTAATTTTGAAGAATATTGCTACCGTTCAGCGATTAAAAAAGAATTATTACATTCCTATGCTTATCCAGAGAGTTTCCATACTTGGATGCAAATGAACTTTATTCCTATTGAATATGAAGATGAAAATCTTGGATATTGCTTATATATTATGGAAATGAACGAAGTCTTTAATCCTGAATTATTAGTGAATCCAAGTGGAGATGTTTATAGCCAAGTTTTAAGTGCGACGCTTCAACTATCAAATACAACCGATTTCAAAGTTTCTTTAAAGAATGTTACTAGAGAAATTAGAAAAATTTGTAATGCATTATTCTGTTGCATCCTTTTGGTGGATGATGAAAAGAAAGCTTTAGACATCCTTGCAGAAGATTACGATTTAAACAGCCATAGAAGAGGAATGAAATCTTATGTTGATGATTCATTCTACGACATTGTTAAATCATGGGATTCATTATTATTTGATAATGGTAACTGCATCATTATCGATGATAAAAAAGGAATGGAATATATCAAAGAAAAGAACCCGTCTTGGTATGAATCTTTAGTTAAAAGTGATATTGAATCACTTGTTTTATTTAGACTTAAATCAGGAAATACTTCTTTAGGATATATGTGGGTCACTGATTTTAAAACAGATGACACTCCAAAAATTAAAGAAATTTTAGAAATTACAACATTTGTTTTGGGCTCTCAAATTGGTAACCATTTATTACTTGATAAATTAACAAAACTATCATCAATTGATGTTTTAACAGGCCTATATAACCGTAATAGACTTAACAGTTACATGAAAGAAGTATCAGAATTAGAAGACGCCCCTACGGCGTTAGTGTTCTCAGACATCAATGGACTTAAAAAGGTTAATGATAACGAAGGACATCTTGCAGGAGACCATCTTATTAAACTTGCTGCTTTAACATTAACTAGTGTTTTTACTGAAGAAAAAATCTTCAGAGTAGGTGGAGATGAGTTCGTTGTTATTTTAAGAAATGTTAGTGAAGAACAAGTTCATGAATATCTTGATAAACTTCATAAAAAAGCCAAAAAGAACGAGGTTTCTTTCGCTGTTGGATATGCGATGACCAATAAATCAAAAGACATTGAAAGTCTTTTAAAAGCAGCGGATGAGAATATGTATAACGATAAAAAGAAATTTTATCGAAAGTAAAATTAACAAGTAATAGTCACTAAAAATAGGGGAATAATAAATTTTATTATATGCATTATCCTATATTTTATTTAAAATGAAATATAAGCAGAAGATATGATAAAAAGAATTTGGATTGTTGTTGTCAATGTCTTAATCGTGCTCTCCATGATTACTTTTGTTATTGTCTATTCCACAGCTGAAAGTAGAGAAAATACAAGAAGACAAATAGAGCATTTTGAAAGTACAACCGTCACTATGGAACACGTCACTGAAAACTATTTAGAAGGTGAACAACGTATTTGTGATGTTTGGGCTCACTATATCGATAAAGAAGACTTAACCATTCAACAAGCTGCTGAATTCATTCAATATTCACATGTTCTTCCTTCAGCCTCTGCTCACATCGTTTATGTAGATACACTTACTGGTTTATCAACAAAATCAAAAGATGATTCAACTCAAATCTGTGAAGTTTCTTATAATCGTATGGATTTATTAAACGATATTAGTTGGATTCATGATATTGGAGTATCAATTAATATTTCTAGAGCGTACACAAACCCAGTAAATGGTGAGCAATCCATTGCTTTCTGTAATAAAATCTCACTCCACGATGATATGAGTGGACAAACAAAAAACGGTATATTACTCCGTGTTTTGCCTGTTTCTGAATTGACTAGTAAATGGGTTTTCCCACAAGAAGAATTTGTTAACGCCGAATTCTCTATTATCGACACTAATGGGGATTATATCATTAAAGGTCACTCATACAAAAACTCTAACTTCTTTGAATTTTATAAATCTTATAACTCAATTGATGCCTCCGCTACAAGTGAGTTCTTTGGAAAAATCACTTCATCAACTGGTTCGTTTATGATGAAAAACTCACATGGAGAAGAATGCATTTTAGCGTACACTCCATTTGATGTGACAGGTGACTGGACACTTTTAAGTTTGATGCCAGTAAAATACCTTAACGTTTATACAGAAAACTGGCTCCTTATCGGTGTTACTGTTTCTGGATTATTAGCGTTATTCATCTTTGACTTTATCGTTATGATGGTCTTTAACAAGAAATTACACGCAACTGCGATAGAAGCAGAATCCGCTAATAGAGCAAAGACTAGCTTCTTATCAACAATGTCTCATGATATTCGTACACCAATGAACGCAATTATTGGTTTAACAACAATCGTAGAGAAGAATCTTGATGACAAGAAGTCAGTAAAAGAGAATCTCCATAAGATTACTTTGGCAAGTAACCACTTACTTACTTTGATTAATGATATTTTGGATATTTCTAAAGTTGAAAGTGGAAAATTAACATTATGTCCACAATCATTCTCAATTGTTGAAACAGTAGAAAACTTAATGAATTTATCTCAACCAATGGTTAAAGAGAAAAATATCAACTTCTCCTTCCGTGTTAACAAGATTGAAAAAGAACATATCTTCGCTGATCAATTAAGACTTAATCAAATCTATATCAACATTCTTTCTAATGCGGTTAAATATACTGAACCTGGCGGTAGTGTCAGTGTTGACTTAAAAGAAGAAGAAAGTCAAAAACCTGGATGTGTCAAACTTACATATATCGTCTCTGATACTGGTATTGGTATGACTCCAGAGTTTATGGAAAATATGTACCAAGCCTTCTCTAGACAAACAGATAGTCGCGTTAATAGCATTCAAGGTACTGGTTTAGGTTTAGCCATTACTAAACAAATGGTTGACCTTATGGGTGGCACGATTGAATGCCAAAGTGAACAAGGTAAAGGCACAACATTTACAGTTGTTTTAGATATCATGGCTGCTGATCAACAAAGAGCGGAAATGAAGCTTAAACCTATGGATGTTTTAATTGTTGATGATGATGAAGTGCTTCTAGAAACTGCGGTTGATACACTTGAATCACTTGGTTTAGTTGTTGATAGGGCCACTAGTGGAATAGAAGCGCTTGGAATGATTGAACATCGTCGTGAATTAGGAAAAGACTATAGTATTGTTATTATTGATTTAAAGATGCCTGATATCGATGGAGTTGAAACAATTAGAAGAATTCGTTCTGAAGGTAATTCTAAGACCCCAATCCTATTGATTTCTGCTTATGATTATTCTGATGTTGAACAAAAAGCTAAAGAAGCAGGAGCGAATGGCTTCTTAACTAAGCCACTTTTCCGTTCCACTTTATATGATAAAATAAGTGATATATTAGGTACTGAAATTAATTCAGTAGAACCAGAAAACGATTATTCTGATTTAGAAGGGCTCAATATCCTTGTCACCGAAGATAATGATATTAACTGGGAAATTATTTCAACATTACTTGAAATGTATGGAATTACTACCGAAAGAGCGGAGAATGGTCGAGTTGCTCTAGAAAAGATGCAAAAGGCAAAAGAAGGCCAATACCTACTTGTTTTCATGGATATTCAAATGCCTGAAATGAATGGATTAGACGCGACTAGAGCAATTCGTAAGCTAAGTGATAAATGGGCCGCTAACATTCCAATTATCGCTATGACTTCAGACGCATTCTCAGAAAATGTTATGGAGTGTTTAAATGCTGGTATGAACGGACATATCGCTAAACCAATTGATATTAAACTTGTCATAAAAGAGATTCGTAGAATAAAGGAGGAATCGAAAAAATGAAAAAGTTAATTTGTTTATTGATGAGTGTATGCTCAACTGCAGCCTTAGTGGTTTCTTGTACTCCAAAAGAGTCGGATAATGGGTTTAAACCTGCCTTGGATGTGAATACAGAATGTAATCTCAAATTAGCGGGTAACTATAGCAATTTCCAAGCTATGGAAGATGCATTTGATCGATTTAACAAATATTATCCAAAAGTCACTCTTGATATCGTTAAAATTGATTCTTACGAGAATAGTATTGGAAACGTTTTGGATAGCAAAGATAAACCTAATATCTTCTTTTCTTTCCCATGGATGATTGGAAATGAAAAATATGAATCAGTTGTTAAACATATGGAAAATCTTTCTGATCCAAAACTTAACTTAAATTTAAGTAATATTCGTCCTGGCTTATTAACTAAAGATAAAGACGGAAACGTTTTAGAAATGCCAATGTTTACAAGAACATATGGTATGTTCATTAATAACGAACTCTTTAAAAAGGAAAATCTTAATGTTCCAACTAACTACAACGAATTATTAACTGTCTGCGGTGCTTTTAAAGAAAAAGGTTATGAGAATCCAATGATGGGATATACCTTAAAAGAAGGCAATAGCTGGATGAATGCAGTTGCTTATCCAATGTTCTTAGCAACTTTATCAAAGACTGAAGGAGCGATTGCAAAAGCAAATAGTTTAGATCCATCTGCTGGAGAATATATGCGTGACGCTTTAACTGCAGTCACTAATCTCATAAGTAATGAATGCATCGATACAGAAGCATGTAAATCGATTGCGAACAATTACGAGAAGGTTCTTGAACGTTTCGCCATTGGTGATGTTCCAATGATGATTTGTGGAGAAGATACTTCTTCTAAAAAAGATATCGTTAAATTTGATTATTCATACGCTCCAATTCCTTTAACAAGTGAAGGTGGATATTTCGCGGATTGTATCTCTAGATCTTTATCAGTTAACAAGAACTGTGAAAATTTAGATATGACAAACGAATTCATGAGATTCCTTCTTTCAGAAAATGAATTAAATGAATTAGCGGTTAAAAAGTTATTACTATCACCAACAAAAGATTATTCATTCTATTCAATTTACGCTCCATTTGGTCAAGTCCCACAAAACCGTATTCTTTATCCAGAAGGATTAGGAGTTAAGAGTACCGCTAACGATCAACTCAAATTAGCGGCCTTCAAGGTTGGTAAAGGTGAAATGACCGTCCAACAAGCAATTGATAATTACGGCAAATTCTAGTTTTAAATTTTATGAGCGAAACAAAGAAAACAATTAAATCCCATAGAGCGATGTTCTCCATTCAAAGAACTGTTTTAATCGTCGACGATGAAGATATTAATTTAGAAATCATGTCGATGATTTTTGAGGATAGTTTTCAAGTTTTAAAAGCTCATGACGGGAAAGAAGCTCTTGATATTCTTCTTAATGAAAAATATAAAATCGACATGGTTCTTTTAGATGTCTTCATGCCTATGGATGGTCGTGAAGTATTAAAAGTTAGACAACAAAATCCAAGATTAAAAAGAATTCCTTTCATTGTTTGCACTAGTGATAAGAACATTGAAGAAGAGTGCTTCCATTTGGGAGTTAATGACTTTATTAAGAAGCCATATGAAAACCCAGATATTATTGTCGCTAGAGTAAAAAGAATGATTGAACTATATGAAGATAGGTCAATCTTAAAAGAAGTTGAAAGAGAAAAACTTACCAACTTATATAACATTGAATTCTTTAAAAAATATTCCAAACAATTCGAAATTAGTTCACCTAATTTATCAAAAGATATGGTTTTCATTTCGATTAATCGCTTTGAATTAATTAACGAATTATATGGTCAAGAACACACAAATAAAATCTTAATTGCTATCGCTAACGAATTAATCAATTATGTTGAAAACTTTAATGGATTAGTGGGTAAAGACTCCGATAGTGGTTTCCTTTTATATTCTGAACACCAAGATGATTACGAATCGTTCTTAGACAAATTAAATGAGGTAGTTAAAGAATCAGTAAACGATATCAATCTCTCTTTTAAAATCGCTGTCTATCCAGAAGTTGATCCTTCTATTGATAAAGACATTATCATTAGTCGAGTGAAAAATATTGCAAGCGCGTTAGTGAATGATTATTCAAAGAATATTTCTATTTATAATGACGAAAGACAAGCAAAAACTTTACATAATGAGGAATTACTTGATGCTTTCCCACAAGCTTTAAAAGAAGAGCAATTCCAATTATATTTCCAACCAAAATACTCAATTCAAGGAGATAAACCTTCTCTTTCTAGCGCTGAAGTATTAATTAGATGGATTAGTCCTAAATTTGGTTTTGTTTCTCCAGGAGAATTCATTAATTTATTTGAAGAGCATGGATTAATTGGTAAATTAGACGCTTATATTATGGAAAAAGCCGCTCAATATATGAGAAGGTGGAAAGATAAATTTGATGTCTATATTCCTTTATCTGTTAACTTATCTAGAGTAGATATTTATCGACCAAATGTTGTTGAAGAAATCATCGGTTATGTAAGTTCAAATAACATTCCAAGGGATAAATATTATGTAGAGATTACCGAATCAGCGTTTGTTGAAGATTCTAAAGAAGTTATTCCAACGATTGAAAAGATTAGAAATAGTGGCTTTAAAGTTGAGATTGATGACTTTGGTAGTGGATATTCCTCTTTTGGCACTTTAGTGGACCTTCCATTTGATGTCTTAAAGATCGATATGCAATTTATCCGTTCAATGGATAAAAACCCTAAAGTGAAAGAAATCATTAAGATGATTATTAATTTAGCTAAAGTAATGAACGCGATAACTGTTGCAGAAGGTGTTGAAACCGCTGAACAATACGATTTCTTAAAGGAAAGCGGTTGTGATGTTATCCAAGGTTATTATTTATCTAAACCATTACCTTTGGCTGATTTTGAGAATTTAATTCAAAAGGAACTAAATAAAGATGAACGTTAAGCAATTTTACACTGATATTAACGGCAGTTACTCTGATGCCTTAGCCATCATGATGAATGATGTCTTCATCGCTAGAATGATGAAGAAATTTATGGAAAATAATTCTTATAAAGAGATCGTTTCTTTATATGAACAAAAAGATTATCGCGGTTTGTTTGCTGCCGCTCATTCATTTAAAGGCGTGACAGGTAATTTAGCCCTTACTCCTTTATATGATTTAGCTTCATTTATTACTGAAGCGACAAGAAATAGTGATGATGTTAATCTTGATAAAGAGATACAGGAGTTAACAAGAATCTATAACTTGGTTGAGTCAAAGTATCAAGAATTCATCGCGTAAAATACTAGTGTTTTGGTTTCCTTTTCTCCCTTGATTATAAAAAGAAAAAAATAAGTTTTAAGAAATAGTGATTTGATCTTAATAAACACGCAAGAGCCCTTATATATTGAGGGTTTTTTATATCTTTTGGAAGAATTGTTTTATAATTATTTTGTTAATTAAGTATGAGACCAAAATATCATATAACCCCACCTTCAAATTGGATGAATGACCCAAATGGAGTCGTGAAGTTTAATGGAAGATATCATGTCTTTTTCCAATATCATCCATATTCTTTAGTGTGGGGACCAATGCATTGGGGTCATGTTGTTAGTGATGATTTGATTCACTGGGAATATCTTCCAATTGCTTTAACTCCTGGAGATGAATGTGACAAAGATGGATGCTTTTCAGGTTCAGCGATTGTTAAAGATAATCGACTATATTTAATTTATACCGGTTTTATTTGTAATGAAGATAAGGGAATAGATAATATTCAACAACAATGTCTTGCTTATAGTGAAAATGGAGTTAACTTTGTTAAAGAAGGCGTTATTGTTAATAAAGACAATCTTCCTAATAACTTTGCCTCTAATGATTTTAGAGATCCATCAGTGTATTTTGATGATGATAAATATGTAATGTTAGTGGCTTCTAGAAGAATTGGTGGAAGAGGAAATATCCTAAGATTTGAATCAAGAGATTTATATAATTGGAAATTTATTAGCGATATTCTCCCTACTGATAGCGGGGGAGCGATGATTGAATGCCCTGATTATGTTAAAGATTTAAATTTATTAACATATTGTGAACAGTTTCAACCGATAGATGGATATTTGCATCACAATATAGATTCTTCTTTTTGGAGAGTTGGTAAATTTTTAGATAACAAATTCGTTACTAGTAAAAGTGGAATGATTGATTATGGTTTTGATTTTTACGCCCCTCAAACAATTAAGGATGGAAATTATTTAATCGCATGGATGAATATGTGGGAACGTAATACCCCTTCTAGAAAATATGGCTTTGTGGGAAGTATGACTATTCCTAGAAGACTTGACGTAGTGGATAATGAATTAATTCAAACGCCAGTCCTTCCTAGTAATGTTGAATTTATTAAACCTCTTAATAATATATATAGTGAACACGTTAAATGTGGTTTTTATAAAATTGAAATAAGTGGGCTAGATAAGTTCAATTTGAAAATGAGAAAAGGAACAAAACACGAGACTTCTTTCGCTTTAATTGATAATGAATGGGTGTTTTGTCGTAAGGATTCTGGAGAAGAATTATTTGGAAAAGAAACCGATGAAGATTCTATTAACGGAATTAGAAGAATGCCTTATGTAGACTCGAAAAACCATATCATTTATCTTGTAATGGATGAATTCTCTATTGAGTTATTTATTGATGGCAAAAGTATGACATCACTTATTTACCCTGATGAAGAAGACGATTTATTAAGGTTAAATGTGTCATGCTTAAAAGGCACAATAACTAAATATTGCTAACTTATATAAAAAGGTTGCTAAGCGATACCTAGCAACTTTTCTTTTATTGGACTTCAACATATTCAGGTTCAGGATCTGAGAACCTCATACCCTTGTAACCTTTTTTCTTAATACTAATCAACACTATTAATAAGGCAGTAACTGAGACCACCATGATGGTTGCGTTACTAATACCCATAGCAATGCCGATTGATGTTACTCCTAAATCAGGAGCGGCGGCTTTCATAATAAGGATTGAACCGATACGTGACGCGATTCTTACCACATTGATAACTGTCGCCATGAAGGTCTTACCAAAACCAAGCAAGAATCCTAAACATGTATCACAGATGATTAATGTTGGAATAGTGATACAGTCATATTTCAAGATTTCTTTAATGCTATTAACAAATTCTGGGGAAGTGTTCTTGGTGTTGAATAACGAGATGATTTGATCTTGGAAGAACACCATAATCATTAAGAAGGAGAATACTGCCCAAATAACAGCGATAGTGATGCAGATTCCAAACGTTTTAAGGCATCTCTTGAGGTTTTTATTGCCAACATTAGCGGAAATGATGCTCGCTTCGCCATCTTGTACAGCGGAGAATGGATTACTTGCTACACCGGTTAAATGGTTAGATACTCCAAGAGCACCGACAGCGAGAACTCCATAAGACGCACAGATTGAATTAAAGATAACTTTTCCTAAATCAATAACGCCTTGGCTAAGGATTAATGGGGTGGAAATGATAACGATATCTTTAACGATTTTTCTTTCTAACTTCCATTCGTGAGCGTCGATTCTAAAGATAAAGTTTTTCTTACATAATAAAATCATCGCAATGACAGTCATTACTCCGTTAGAAATAATGCTTGCCACTCCAATATAGATGATGTGGTCAACTTTAAGACCATAGACGAATAAAGCGTTAAGTCCAATCTTTACCGCCATAACGAGTAAATTCAAATAAAGAATGATTTTTGTTTCTCCACTTGCCCGCTTCAAAGCGATGAAGTAAGTGTTTATATAAATCAAGACTATTTCAACAGTCATCACTCTAAAATATGAAGATGACATGTCTAAGATCTCTGGACTAACGTTAAATAGTTGCAAGATGAAATTTGCGAAAGGAAGAATGATGAGTAAGACTAACGCACCAAGAATGAGTTCAATAACAAATCCAATGTTGCCATATTTCTTTGCTAAGTCTAACTTCCCTTCTCCAAATAATCTAGAGATAACAATTGCTGATCCTCCAGCAATTCCGGCTCCAAAACACGAAAGAAAGCTCTTAATTTGATTAACTTGAGCTACAGAAGACACTGATTCATCTGAGATACTAGATACCATCATCGTATCAACAACGTTGAAGAAAGAAGTGGTGAACTTGTATAAGAAAAGAGGAAAGATGATATAAAATACAACCTTCCAAAGGTTTCCAGATAGTATTTGTCTTCTTTTTTCTTGTTGACTGCTTTCCATTTTATTCCTCTATAAAATATC
This sequence comes from Bacilli bacterium, assembly GCA_045132035.1. Lineage (GTDB taxonomy): Bacteria > Bacillota_I > Bacilli_A > RFN20 > CAG-826 > UBA2450. Next base: position 2,195 of record JBGURM010000038.1, on the reverse strand, counting down.
TATTGAAAACAATGATATCGTAAACTAAAATGTTGTTGTATACAAGAGAGTAAAAAAATATGGACACATTAAATAACAAGTTAGTATCTAAAAAAACCGCACCAATTAAAATTATGCAATTTGGTGAAGGAAATTTCCTAAGAGCGTTTGTCGATTGGATTATCCAAAAGATGAATGATTCAGGAAAATACACCGGCCACGTAGTGGTGGTTCAACCACTTGAGTTTGGAAGAGTGGCAAATTTAAGGGAACAAGACTATTTATATAATGTCTATCTTCAAGGAATTGATAACGGTGAAGTCGTTAGAAAACACGAAACAATTGACGTTATCGATGATGGAATTGATCCATACAAAGAATTTGATAAATTTTTGAAATACGCAGAAAGCGAAGACTTAGAAGTCATCGTTTCTAATACAACTGAAGCTGGTATTGCTTTAGATCCAACAGACACCAATTTTGATGTTTGTCCAAAAGGATACCCAGGAAAAACCCTTTGCTTATTAAAACGTCGTTATGATTTCTTCAAAGGTGATCCAAATAGAGGTTTAAACATTATCTGCTGTGAATTAATTGATAATAACGCGGATGAATTAAAACGCGTCCTTAACGAATTAGCGAAAATCAAGGGATATGATGAAGCATTTATTTCTTGGCTCAATAATTCCTGTCACTTCTCCTCCACACTAGTGGACCGTATTGTTCCAGGCTACCCAAGAGATGATATCGAAAATATCACTAAAGAACTTGGCTATATTGATAACAATGTCATCAAAGCTGAAATCTTCCACTTATGGGTTTTAGCAAAAGAAGAACACGTGATGAAAGCTTTCCCATGTGACCAAGTTGGATTAAATGTTATTTACGCTGAATCAATTAAACCTTATAAACAAAGAAAAGTTAAAATCTTAAATGGTTGCCATACTTGTATGGTTCCAGTTAGTTATCTATACGGCATTGACACAGTGAGAGAATCTGTTGAAGATCCACTCGTTGGAAGATTTGCAAGAGAATTCGTTTATGATGAAGTTATTCAAACAATTAAACTTCCTCGTGACGATATGGAAAAATTTGCAAATTCTGTCTTTGAAAGATATCTCAACCCATTTGTGAGACATGAATTAATGAGTATCGCTCTTAACTCCATCTCTAAATATTGGGCTAGAGTTCTCCCAACTGTTAAAGATTATTTAGAATTAAATAACAAATTACCAAGCCATGCGATTTTCTCTTTAGCGGCCTTAATCAAATTCTATGAAGGTAAAAGAGGAGACCAAGATATCGCTCTTAACGATTCCCCAGCCTATTTAGAATACTTCAAAGATTTATTCTCTAAAGGATTAAAAGAAGAAGAGATTGTTAAAGATGTCTTAAGTAGAAAAGATATGTGGCAAGAAGACTTAAATAACATCCCACATATGTATGATGATGTCTTATCCTATTACAAATTAATTAATAATAAAGGTATGAAAGCCGCTCTTAGAGAGTTCTTAGGAGAATAATAATGTCCCGATTCTTAAAAATTGATTCTCACGATAACGTCGCAGTGGCGTTAACAAACTTATCCAAAGGCGAAGTTCTTGATGGTGTTACTCTTTTAGATGATATCAAACAAGGTCATAAATTTGCTTTAACGGATATCAAACAAGGTGATAACGTCATTAAATACGGCTACCCAATTGGTCATGCCTCAAAAGATATCAAACAAGGACAACACATTCATTCCTTTAACTTAGAAACTAATCTTTCTGGAGAATTAGAATACACATACTCTCCTAAAAAAGGTGAAGTGAAACAAGGAAAAGAACGCTTTGTTAACGTTTATCGTAGAAAAAATAATAAAGTCGGAATTAGAAATAATTTAATGATTGTTCCTCTTGTTGGTTGTATTAATGCTTCCGCAGAGAGAATTAAAAATATTTTAGAAAATACAGTTGATAAAACTGTTGTTGATGAAATCATCGTTGCTAGACATTCATATGGATGCTCTCAATTAGGTGATGACCATTTAACAACTGTCAAAGTTTTACAGTCTTTAGTGAAACACCCAAATAATGGTGGTGTTTTAGTGCTTTCTCTTGGTTGCGAAAACAACCAAATTGGTCCTTTTAAAGACAGCTTAGGTGAATATGATCCTGAGAGAGTGAGATTTTTAAGAGCCCAAGATGTTGATGATGAAGTCGAAGAAGGCGTTA
>JBGURM010000037.1:0-6877 GCA_045132035.1 Bacilli bacterium | reverse complement strand
AAACTCTTATATGGCATTATCATCTTCCCATCAGAAAAGCTCTTTCTAATACCCCATTTGACGTTCTCGGATATACTTCTGCTTTCCTCTTGGGCTAAGGCACTAAGGATTGTGATGATTAACTCACCAGTTGCATTGATGGTATGTAGCTTTTGCTCTTCGAAATAAATGTCAATGCCTAGTTCCTTTAATTCGCGTATGGCACTAATGCTGTCCACTGTGTTTCTAGCGAATCTAGACAAGGACTTAGTAAAGAGTATGTCGAACTCATGTCTTCTAGCGGCTTCCAACATCTCATTAAAACCTTTTCTCTTCTTTAAAAGGGTTCCTGATACACCCTCATCTGCATAGACTTTAACGAATGTGTATTCAGGGTTCGATTCAATGAGCTGCGTGTAATAACTGACTTGTGCTTCGAATGAGGTATACTGCTCATCGCTATCAGTTGATACCCTAGCATAGGCAGCAGCTCTTAAGAGCTTATTTTCATTAAGTGGGAACTCCGCCACTACTTTATTATGCTTAGGTTCTATTCTTGTGACTGTAGGCATAATTGTCTCCTTTCTTCTCTTAATCTTGCTTGTTCTTTCATTTCAGGGGTCCATGATTCTTTCCTTGAAGGTGTGACCCATGTCACTTCTTTTACTGTTTTATCTTTAAAGTGAATAACCAGGAGGTTGTTTGGATAAGCCACCATTTCTTCAACCTTTTCTTTAAAAATGGCTTCATCGAACTCTTCTAAACCGAGGACCTCGGTGATCACCTTATAAAGCACTCTTTCTGGTATGGCTTTATTGGTACAGTAGTCTTTTCCCATCTTATCAGCTTCCTTGCACATCCACTTTGGCTGGTAAGTGCATACTTTATGATGGAAAGAGGAACCACAGCAGCCGCATTTAATCATCTTTGTAAAAGGATATGACCTTACTGGTTTGCGTTCTTTATAGGCAGCATTTCGCTTTGCTCTAATAAGTAAGCATGCTTGGAACTGCTCTTTGCTGACTATTGGCTCGTGGTTATCACTAACATGGTATTGAGGCTTAACATCACGGTTAATCTTATAACGCTTATTTGACATCACTGGCCTGTAGGTTTTTTGTAAAATAAGGTCACCTGTGTATGTGATATTTAATAGAAGGTTTCTAACCGTGGCCTTTGACCATCTATTAATTCGAGCGGGTTTAATGCCTTGCTTATTAAGTAGCTTAGCTATGGCAGTATCACCCATTCCACTTTGGTAAAGGTCAAATATCATTTTCACCACTTTCGCCTCTTTAGGAACTACTGTGTATTGCTTATTTTCGATGTGGTATCCGAATGGGTCATTGCCACCCCATATTAATCCGCGTTCCATATCCTTTTGGATTCGCCAGTACATGTTCATCGACATGTTCTTTACTTCTTCTTCGGCTGTAGCGGCAAATACGGTGAGCATAATTTCACCCTCAAAGGACATCGTATGGATATTCTGTTCTTCAAAGTAAACATCAACTCCAATTCGTTTAAGTTCTCTAACAGATGCTAAAAGCATCACTAGGTTTCTAGCGAATCTCGATACACTCTTAGTGATGATTAAATCAATTTTGCCATTATGGGCATCTTCCATCATTCGGTTGAAGTCAGGTCTATCGGTCTTAGTTCCACTTATTCCCTCATCAGCATAAATGCCTACAAGCTTCCATTCCTTATGGCTCTTGATGTACTTAGTGTAGTAATCAACCTGAGCATTTAAGGAGTGAAGCATGGTCTCTTTTTCTTTAGAGACACGAGCATAAGCACATACTCTAAGTTTGCCCTTATTTTCTGGTAAATCTGTGAGCTTAATAATGTCCAACTTTGATACACCTCCTTACCTATATATTCCCTCAATAGAGGGAACTTATCCAGTTATTCAGCATTGAAAATGCTCCTTTTTGAGAGGTTGTATTTGGCTAATAATTTGGAATTTATTCCATCAAATTCTTCCTGCGAAATCTCCCCTTTTTTCAGCATGTCTTCATAATAGGTTCTGCTGATCAAATAGTTATGAACTCTTGTTTTGTAATCTTTTGCCATTTCGGTGTTCGACGTAGCATTCATGACAGCAGAACTTAGTCTTTTCGTATTTCCAAGCTAAAAATGTCTTCCCACAATTCAAGCAGACACGAGGCTGTGTTTTTCTTGCTTCTTTAGATTGCCTGCATACTTCAGAACAGTAGATTTGTTGTTTTCCTCTATGTAGATTCTTTTTGTAATGAGGGATATTTTTGCCACAAACCGGACAATCAGTGTAATAAGCAACACCTTCAGATTGGTTCACAATTGTATGAAGCGTATCAAGACTTCTGTTTATAACAGCTTTAATCTTGCGGTACGAGAGTCCTTGCTTTCTAAGTTCTAAGATTTTGTTCTTTTCTTCAGCGGTCATGCTACGACCTCCTTTCGGCATAAGGACGTTTCGAGCATGTTTCGTTAACCCAAAATAAAAAAATCCTCAAAATTGAGGAGAAATCATGTATACTACTAGCACCGGGCATAAGGACTAATGGTTAGCTTATTAGTTCAATATGGGTAGCACGAGAGTTACCAATAATAGTTTTATTAAAAGGAGAAACACTTATGTCCGATTATGAACACCCTATCAGTGTTTCCATCGTGAGACACGAATTTGGTACCTTCTTTGATAGAGTAAGATGGTTATACAACCTTGCATTCTTCAAAGAAGAAAAAGGCTACAGAGCGGAAGTTGTGAAAAAGTACGCTGATGAATTGTTTGAGGCTAACCGCATCAGTGATTACATCCACTCCATCATTAGAGAAGCGATTGAAAAGTTCACACTACTCTCTCCAGTCAAATTAAAAGAGATGAACCCAACCAAGCTCGAGCAATTGAGCAAGTGGATTAACATCTCTATTGATGACATTAACGGTGAAATAAACGATTTAATGTCCAAGTAATGAGCTCCTTAAGTGGAGCTTTTTTCATTCTTTTTTCAATGTCATCTCAATAATTAGACCATAATCCTTTTCATCAGCGACACGATATCTAAAACAGCTACAGAAGTAATCGATCCTCTCTCTGCTTTTTTCATTCTCGAAGAAATATAAATATTGGTTTATATCTTCAACCAGCAATTCAATAACTCTAGTTTTTTGAATTTCAAAAGCAGTTATTTCATTAAAAATAGTTATGTCAAAGAACGAGTTACTAATAAACCCATTTTTCTTAGATAATTCAATTCTGTTATAGTTAGGAAATTCATTGATGACCACATCAGAATAAGCAATAGCAACTTTGTATTTTGTTTTTACTACTTTATTAATCAGGAACTCACGCTTGTATTCTTTAAAGTTGTTATACACATCCTTCACGTTTGCTTCTAAATAATCTGATAGTTGTTTAATTGTGGCAATAATGTATTCAAGAGTGAATTGTCTAACATCATCTTTAAACAATAAATAATCATTGAGCATGTATCCGTGAGCACAGAAGTTTCTCAAATACTTCACTTCAGTGACAATTTCATCAGGAACACCAATGTATTTAAGGGCTTTGCCAATAGTCGAGTATTCGTAAGAACCACTGCGATTATGTCTTTGGATACCTCTTGTTCTATAAATGAAGTTTTCGAGAGATAAGAAGATTCGAGATAAAGCATCTACCATTAATGATGAGATAATTCTAAAGTCTGATGCAGCAGATTTATACAAAAGCAAAGATAATTTTTTATCGGCATAGAACTTTGGTTTATTTGTTTTAGAAAAAAGTTCAAATTCCTTATTAACTTCGTTGACGGCTTCTCTATCGAATTTTTCTATTTTAGATTCATATAAGAAATCGACCAGAGCCATCATAGGCAAAGAATTTGATAAATTAATAAAATTATCCTTATCATCAATCTTCAGGGAATAGCTGCTCGAATAATACGTTCTTGTTAATGAACCACTTTCGATTGTTAATCGATTCTTATTCAGCGAGCCAGATACTTTAAATGTTGGGTATGTTTCTTTACCAATGATTAAAGAAAAGTTGTCACCATCCTTAATCAAACGATTGATATATTCGCCAAAAATAGAGCCTAAGATATCGTCTGCTTGATTCTTTCTAATAGGAACTTCTAAATCAACATGACTGATTTCAGAGACAAATCTTTCGCCATTATCCATGGCATATTGGCCATTAGACACAACTGCTACCATAAAGTCATCTCTAACCATTGTTGCGATTGATTGACTTCTAAGGAAGTTGATAATTAAGTAAGTAATACCCGCTATTGTTATACGCCCATCTTTTAAATAAATAAGAGACCCATGCATTTTCTTTTCACTTTCAAGAAACGAAAAATCCTTTTTAATAAAAGCCATATCGTCGTCACTTAAAAACGCATGAGCATTTAAATCTCTAAGGGAATTTAATAGCTGGCTTAATTTTGGTAAATCATCTTGGGAATTGATGCTCAACATATCGCAAACATGCGGATACATTTTTTTAATTAAGCCAAAATCTGCTGTTTCTAAAGAAAGGTCACATCCAAATGTTCCTCTTATTGTTCTTTCGGCATCGATTGTCCCACCAAGCAAATTTGCTTTATATCTACTATCGTATGACCTATCAACAAATTCTAGTTTTCCATTATAAAAACTATCCGCTGTGCTATTTAGGAATTCAATGACGTCATCTTTGTTGTGTTTAAAATCAAATCTCATAACTTAGTCGATAAAAACAAATTCTATCCCTTTCTTCTGTAATCTCTTTAGTGTGACATTCTTACAAATGTTAGATTCATTATTTGAAATCAGAACAAAAGTTCTATGCCCACCATCTTCTCTATTTAGATCATCGATGGCTTGACCAACTGTACCACTACCAGCGAAGAAATCTAAAACAATAGAGTTCTTGTCAGTCGTGACTCTCACTAACTCTTTCATTAGCTTCACTGGTTTTGGTGTAGAGAAATAGTCTCTAGAGCCAAAAATCTCATTTATTTCATCTTTGGCAGATGATGTGGTTCCAAAACAATCAAATGTCTCCGGAACTTCCGCATCCTTCTCAAGTAGCTTATTGCCATCAATGTATGGCTGTTTTAATGAACCAAGCTTTGCTTCTGATGATTTTCTGCAAATAATTATATACTCATAATCCGTTTGAACTTTATTTGGATTTAGCACCACTCTATTTGCGTCAAAGAAAGGATGTTTTTTCTTCCATTTATGAAGGGTGACCAAATCACTACCAAAAATAGATACTAAAAGATTAAACAAATTATCTCTTTCGCCCTCATCAATATTTAAAACCAGGAACCCTTTTGGACTTAATAGCTTATATGCCAATTCAATTCTTGCTTTCATAAAGGATATGTAGCCTTCTGAATAATCGGAATCTTTGTAGCCAATATAATCAATGTGCGAATTATATGGTGGGTCAATAAGTATGGAATCAATTAATCCCTTATAAGCTTTCTGCATGCTTTTCAAAGTAAAAAGGTTCTCTGATTCAACTACATAATTAGTGTTTGTTTCTCTTCTAATCAGTTTTGCTGGGCAATTTGAAAACGCATTATTATCAACAATGGCATCACTACTAACCGACACATCTTTTAAAGAAGAACAATACGCAAAAGCCCATTCTCCAACATAAGTTATAAGGTCACTGCAGTATAAGCTTTTTAATGAAGAACAATTTGTGAAACAGGATTTATTAACTATGTTGACATTGTGGAGGTCAAGAGAGGTCATTTTGTCGCATCCAGAGAACGCTCCTCTTTCTAGTGTTATTACTGATTCTCTTAACTTGATGTGGCCTATCGCTTTCCATGATGGATAGCAAATAATCTTTGATTCGTCGAAGTTATACAAAACATCATCAATGACTTTAAACCTTGGAGAGTGTGATTCAAAACGAATATTAGAGCAACCAACAAACGGATTGTATCCAATGTCTATTAATGATTTAGGAAATACTATGGTTTTTATACCTTTGCAGTTCCAAAATGAATTCCTATTGATAGTTTTAATGCCATCTAAAAGAATGAGTCTGTCAGAGGCGATTTTATTAAGTGTACCAACAACAGACGTTTTGAAACCGTTATAAATAACGTCATCTTGAATAAAGTACGCTTTTGAATGATTCTCTAGTTCTAGTTTAGAGCACCCTGAGAATGGGTTGTTTTCCATTTTTTCTAAAGATTCAGGAAGAATAATCTTTTTAAAGCGATCACAAAGGAAGAAAGTGTGCTTACAGATGACTTTGACAGTATTAGGAACGACAAATGTGTCTTCATCACCTTTTATGGAACAATAAATCATCGTTTCTTTGTCTTTTGTATAAAGAGCACCATTCTCATAAATGAAGTTTAGTGATTCATTAGTTATCTCAACTAGCGGACATCCACCAAATGGATTATTGCCCATCAAGTTAACATTCATTGGAATATTTATTTTTCTGAGGTTTCTACAATTGTAGAATGTATCTCCACCCATGTTCTTGAGTGAATTAGGGAGTACTATTTCTTCAATGCACTGATTGTCCCAAAATGAACATGATTCTAATTCTTCAATACCTTCAGGGACAACCACCACTTTTTCACGTCCCAAGTAGTGCATGATTCTATTTTCTTCGATTTCAAAATCAGGATTGTTATAAATAGTTTTGACAGTTTTTCTTAAAGAAAGGCTCTTATTTTCAAATAATCCATAATCATACCACTCATTATCACTATGAATTTTTGATTTATATTCAAGAACACCACTAACCAACCTTGATTTATAAATAGCAATACCGCAATCAACATTTTCAAGCTTAAAATCATCATCCCAAACAATGAACCTAATATTAAATTCTTTAAAGCCGAAAGAGTCCTTGCCTAATGAAATGTCAGATAGAGTATGTCCAATAGAT
>JBGURM010000036.1:0-48762 GCA_045132035.1 Bacilli bacterium | reverse complement strand
GAAGGAGAACTTCAGTTCTTCGACAAAAAAGAATTATTCGATTTACCGATGTGGGAAGCGGATAAATTATTTCTTAAAAAAATAATTAATGGTGACCCTTATTTTGAAATGGAGTTAAACTATTCAGGAGACAAATTAACATCAGCTAAGTATCTAAAATTATGAAAAAGAAACTTATTATCTTCGACATGGATGGAACAATCTATCTAGGCGCTAATCTTATTGATGGAGCCTTAGAGACCTTTAAATACCTTAAAGACCACAATATTGAATATGTATTCTTCACCAATAACTCATCTCATGATTTAGATTTTTACTATAAAAAGGTGAGTAATTTTGGAATTGATTGTTCTCTCGAACATAATTTTTATTCTTCAACTGAAGTAACTATTTCCTATTTAAAAGATAGAAATGTTAAAGATATCTATGTTGTTGGTAATGAATGCTTAAAAAAGAAGTTAAGAAAAGAATTTAATCTCATTACAAAATATGAAAAAAATAAAAAGATTGATGCAGTCGTAACTGGCTTCTCAACTGAGCTAGTTTATGATGAATTAAAAGACGCATGTTTATATCTAGAAACGCAAGAAATCCCCTTAATTGCCACAAACGGAGATTATCGTTGCCCGATTGAAGATGGCTTATATATCCCTGATTGTGGGGGAATGTGCGAGTGGATTAGATTATGTACTGGAAAGGTTGCTACTGTTTTAGGAAAGCCAAATCCAGAGATTATCTATTATCTCGCTAAAAAGTTTAACGTTTCTTTAGATGAAGTATTAGTGGTGGGAGATCGACTTTATACTGATATATTAGTTGGGGTTAACGCTAAGGTTGATTCTTTATGCGTTCTTTCTGGAGAATCAACTATGGAAGATGTTAAAAACTATGAACATCAACCAACATTCATTTTAGATTCCATCAAATCGTTACCTGATTTGTTGAAATAAATTTAAGTCATAAAAAAGGAGAAAAATATGACAGCACAAACATCAAATAGCGCTCCATTAAAGTTGAATATGAAGCGTACTATGTTGATTGGATTTGCTTTTTTTGGCATTTTGCTTTTATGGCAAGTCTATGATTCATGGTGTCCAACGTTCTTAAGTGAACTTTTTGCAAAAACATTTTCATCTGAATATGTTGAATTAAGAACACACACTATTGCTAACGGTTACACCGCTCAACAAGTCAATGATGCGATTAAGCAATGTAACAAAATCATCGAAGATCAACAATACCTTGTTGGTATTATGATGGCAATTGATAACTTAGCAGCGTTAATCTTACTTCCAATTTTCGGTATGTTAAGTGATAAAACTCACACAAAGATTGGAAAGAGAATGCCTTATATTTTAGTTGGTACATTCGTCTGTGCAGTTGCCTTCCCATTTATACCTATTCTATTCCATTCGAATAACTTAGTAGGTGTTATTGCGATGATGGCGATTGTTGTTTTATTTGCAATGATGTATCGTAACCCTGCAGTTGCTTTAATGCCAGATATCACTCCTAAACCATTACGTAGTAAAGCTAATGGTATCATTAACATTATGGGTTATATCGGTGGTGCTTTCGCGACTGTCGTTGGTATTGCATTTGTCTTATCTCAATATTTAGGAACCGCTACTGTTAAAGATACAGCAACTGGTTTAATTGGTTATAAAGAACATACATGGGCGTATGGAAACATTTGGGCAATTGAACTCCCATTCATTATCGCCTCTGTTTTAATGCTTGTTAGCGCAGTTGTTTTATTCTTTACAATTAAAGAAAACAAAGTTATTGAAGAAGTTAAAGACGATATGGCTAGAGGCGAACTCGAAGCTGAAGTCGTTGATAAAGTTAGTGAAGATCAACCAATGAGTAAAGCAAACAAAATCATGCTCTTCCTCATTCTTGGCGCTGAATTCTTCTGGTTTATGGCAGATAACGGTATTGCTACCTTCATGGGTAACTACACTGTTTATTATTTAGGTGCTGAAAGTAGTTCTAATATGATCAACACAATTTTAGGTGGTGTTGGTAGTGTTATCGGTTTTGCTGTTGGTGGAATTATTGCTAGTAAGATTGGTAGAAAATACACTCTTGTTAGTGGATTAGGATTAACAGTTTTAGCTTATCTCTTCTGGGTTGTATTGACATTTACTACAAGTCACGCGAGTGGTGGTACTTTCCCAGTTTGGATTTATGGTATTTGGTTTATTAAAGGATTTGGTATGTCCTTAGTTCACGTCAACTCATTCCCAATGGTTGTTGAATTATGTCCAAATAGTAGAATTGGTCAATTCACTGGTTATTACTACGCTTCATCAATGGCGGCTCAAACCATTACTCCAATCGCCTTAGGTAGCTTATTATTACTTCCTAAATTCTCTTGGGAATTCTTACCAGTTTATGCTTTAGTTTGTGTAGTAGCGGCTTTAGCAATCTTCATGTTTGTTAAAAACGTAAAGAATAGAAAAACCACTTTCTCAAAAGGTTTAGACGCTATAGGAGAAGTAGATGACTAAGAAAAAGTGTCTCTCTAAAATTAATCCGCTCCTTCTTAAAGGAATTGCTCATCGTGGATTACATAATGAACAATTCACCGAGAATGGAATGAACGCATTTGAAAATGCGATTAATCACGGAGTAGCGTTTGAATTTGACATTCATTTAACTAAAGATAATGAACTAATTGTTTGTCATGATGAAAACTTAGTGAGAACAACTGGTAAAGAAGGAATTATCGAAGATTTAACATTAAAAGAAATTAGAGATAATTATCGTCTACATGATGGAGGAGTAGTTCCTACCTTACAAGAAGTTATCGATTTAAATAAAGAAAGAGTGCCAATGGTTATTGAACTCAAAGTCTTTAGAAAGAATTACAAACCTCTTGCAAAGAAATTTAAGGAATATTTCCCTCAATTCAAAGATAAAAGAAATATCCTCATCATCTCTTTTGATCCAAGAAGTTTATGGCCTTTAGCGCATAAAGGGTTTATCCGTTCCTTATTAGTTGCGAAAAGTGATGAATATACTTGGCCATTCCGACTAACAGTAGAATCGGTTGATTTAGATCAACAACTATTCGAAGAAAAAAGAGTGAGAAGATACGCGAAAAATCATTTCACAAATGTCTGGACTATTGAAGAAGAAAGTCAACTTGAAAAAGTGCTTCCTTATGTCGATACAGCGACATTCCAATACGTTGAACCTAAGATAATTAAAGAAATATTAACAAAATAAAATGGAATCCCATCTCTGATGGGGTTTCTTTTTTAGATACAAATATGAATCGCCATTCATTTTTTATATTGCAAATATGAACAATCATTCATATAATATAATCGTCCTAAGGAGAATAATCTTTATGTATGCGAATGATAAAGTGATAGAAATGATGGAAAATACACTCAAACTAGCGGGTGATTCTACGCGATTAAAAATTTTATTCTGCTTATTATCAGAATTAGACAATAGTGAAACTGATTCATCTCATTTTGTTGAGAAATGTGTCAATGATATCGCTTTACAAATCGGTTCTTCACAATCTTTAGTTAGTCATCAACTTAAGGTGTTAAAAGATGGCGATTTTGTGAAATCAAGAAAAGAAGGAACTAAAATTTATTACTCCTTAAAGGATGAACATGTTAGACAAATTATGCATGTTACATACGAACACGTTTTGGAGGATTACGTCAATGAATAAGAAAACATATAAAATCACTGGCTTTGATTGCGCGAATTGTGCGAGCAAAAGTGAAAACCACTTAAATAAGAATAAGGATATTGAAAATGCGGTTATTGATTTTAATAATGACCGATTATATATAACTTTTAAGAATAAAGAGTTATCTATTGAAGAGATTAAAAACATCATCAAAGAAGTAGAAGATGATCCGATTGAAATAGAAGATTTGAGTCAAAAAACCATTAAGAAGTCCTATATAATTAGTGGATTTGACTGTGCGAGCTGCGCTGCTAAAAGTGAAGCTCACTTAAATAAAAATGAAAAAATAGAGAGTTGCGTGATTGATTTTAGTGCGGATCGATTACATGTTACTTTCAAAAACGAAGAGCTAACTCCTGAAGAAATAAAAAAGATTATTAAGGAAGTTGAAGATGACCCAATTGAAATAAAATCAATTGAAGAAAAAGTAAATAAGAAATCTATATTTGATAAAGAAATGATATTTATATTATGTAGAGTTCTTGTTGGTGTTATAGTCACGATTTTATCTTTAACAGTTTTCCATGAAGAACAATATTTCTGGGTTAACTTCTCATTGTTCCTTTTCGCCTTATTAGTGCTATCTTATGATGTCTATTTTGCGGTTATAAAGCATTTAATTCATCTTGAAAATCCTTTTGATGAAGAACTATTAATGACAATTACTAGTATAGGCGCTTTTGTTGTTGCTTCTATTAGTAAAGAAACTCATTTATTTATTGAAGGGTTAATGGTGATGATGCTTTTCCAAATTGGTGAAATCATTGAAGGAATTGCTACTAACAAATCGAAAAACGCGATTATGTCCGCTGTTTCTTTAAGAGTTGAAAAAGCTAATAAAGTAATAGGAGATAACATTGTTACTATTAAGCCTGAAGAATTAAATGTTGGTGATGTTGTTATTGTTTCTACTGGAGAGCAAGTACCAATTGATGGCTATATTTTAGAAGGTAATGCCGAATTAGATACTTCTAGCTTAACTGGTGAATTTGTCCCAATTAGCGCAAAAAAAGATTTAGAAATCTTTGCGGGATATATAGTTAAAAGCGGATCAATTAAAGTTGAAGTTAGTAGAGAATATAAAGATAGCGCAGTTAATAAGGTTGTTGAATTAATTACAAGTAGTGGCGCTAAAAAGAGTAGAGCGGATGAATTTGTTACTAAATTCGCTAGAATCTACACTCCAATTATCTTTGCTGTTGCTTTATTAACTGGACTAATCGGTGGATTAATTACTAAAGACTATCAAACATGGTTAATCTTAGGATTAAAAATGTTAGTGGTTGGTTGCCCATGTTCTATCGTTATTTCTGTTCCACTTGCTTATTTTGCTTCAGTTGGACTTGCTAGTAAGAATGGTATTGTCATTAAAGGCACTAACTATTTAGATAAATTAGTAGATCTTAAAAAAGTTGTTACTGATAAAACTGGTACTTTAACTAAAGGAGTATTTGTTATTACTAAAAAATATTCTATTAATAATAATGAAAACGAATTAATGAAATATTTAGTAGCGGCAGAAGCTTTATCCACTCACCCAATCGGAGTTGCAATTTGTAAACATCAAGAAATTGATAATATTGTTAGTGATGTAACTAACTATCAAGAGATTGCTGGTAAAGGTATATCCATTCTCTATAAAGGTGAAAAAGTTTTAGCGGGTAATTCAAAGCTATTAGAAGAGAATAATATCGCCATTGAAAAAGTAAAAGAGGCCGGAACCGTCGTGTATTTGGCGGTAAATAACAAATATTTAGGTTATGTAATTTTAAGCGATGAAATTAAAGAAGACGCAAAAGAAATGGTCTCTTTACTTAATAAAGAAGGAATTAACACAATTCTTCTTACAGGTGACAAGGAAGATAATGCAAAAGCACTTTGTGAAGAACTTGGTATTACTAAATATAAAGCAGAACTATTACCTGAAGATAAGCTTCATTATTTAGAAAAAGAATTAGATAAAAAACATGTAACTGCCTTTGTTGGGGATGGCATTAATGACGCGGCCTCAATTAAAGAAGCAGATGTTGGATTTGCAATGGGAGCAATTGGCAGTGATGTCGCTGTTGAAAGTGCTGATATTGTGATTATGAACGACAACCCAAGCAAAGTTTATGATGCTTATAAAATTAGTAAGATTGCTAGAAATACTGCTTTATTCAATATCTTCTTCTCTTTATTTATTAAGATTGGTATTGAAGTAGCGGCGCTTGTGACTAGCTTAGTTGGAAGAGGTGATATCATTCCAATGTGGCTTGCTGTATTAGCAGATACTGGTTTAACAGTTTCGTTAGTTATTAATTCTTTATTAATTCTATATAGAAAAATCAAACATAAAAGTGTTTAATATAGTGGTGCGCTATTAACTCAACTGGATAGAGTGTCAGACTTCGAATCTGGAAGTTGAGGGTTCGAGTCCTTCATAGCGCGCCAGTTTGTAACTAATTCAGGAATTCTAAATAGAGTTCCTGTTTTTTTAAATCATATTGGTTGGTGATGTATATTATTTTTGTTATCATTATCCTATGGAATTAAATGTAAAAAACTGGACTAAAGGAAAAGAAATTGCTTTCTGGATTATATTCCCACTTTTATCAATTATTATTTCTTTATTATTAGTTTTTTATCTTGATCTCGCTGGTGGTCCTTTAGCGTTATTTATTATTGAGATTATCGTCTTAGTGATCGCTATTACTTTTAGAATCATTTTAAAGAAAAAGAAATTCTTTATTCGTATGATTCCTTTTTTAGGAATTGTTGTTGCTAACTGTATAATTATTCCTTTAGCAAAACCAACTATCGAAGCAAAAAGAGCGGTTTATTATTCTAATCCAATTAAAACCGAAACAATGACGCTTGCTAACGGTGATGTTGTTGGTTTATTAAATTATGATAAAGATGTAAGAGTGTACGCTGGAATACCTTTTGCAACTGCTGAAAGGTGGAAAGAACCTGTTCCAATTTCAAATTGGACTGGAGTTAAAGACTGCACATACTTTGGTCCACAATCGATGCAAAAGGCAAGTAATCCAATTGGGGACACTTTAGTGGATATTTATTCTTCTAAAGGCTGGTATCCTAATTGGAATATGGTCCCTCTACAAAACATGGATGAGAATTCCTTATATTTAAATATTTGGAGACCAAATAATAATGAGACAAATTTGCCAATTTTAGTCTATATTCATGGTGGATCATTAACTAGTGGTTCTTCTGCGTCAGACGATTATAACGGAGAAGAGATGGCAAAAACAGGCGTTATTATGATTACTATCCAATATCGTCTTGGGGTGTTTGGTTATTTTGCTCATCCAGATTTAGTTAGTGAATCACCTAATCATACAACTGGTAATTATGGTTTGTTAGATCAAATTGAAGCTTTAAGATGGATAAACAATAATGCTTCATATTTTGGCGGCGATAAAAACAATATTACTATTGCTGGAGAAAGCGCTGGAAGTAGTAGTGTTTCTGCAATATGTTCTTCTCCTTTAGCTAGTGGATTATTTAAAAGAGCGATCGGTGAATCAAGTTCTTTAGTTACTAAAAAAGCCCCACACACATTTAGAGAAATGAATAAAGCCCAAGAAGTCGGACAAAAGATTATGAAAGAATTTGGTTGTACGACAATTGAGGAATTAAGAAAGGTTCCAGCTTCTAGTTTGGTTAATACGGCGTATGAAAACTCAGGGATGACTCTAGATGGATATGCATTAACTAAACACCCTTATGAAGTATATGAAGCAGGAGAAAATAATGAAGAAACTTTATTAAATGGATATAACGTTTTAGAAGCGGACGCATTCGTTGTTCCAAAATATTTATTCTCACCAACTAATTCTAGTAATATCAAAGAAAGATTAATTGAATCATTTACCGAAACTGTTGGCACTAAAATATATAACCTTTATAAAGATAAAATAGCAAAAGACGCTTTTGGGGCATTTAATGAAATATTCTCTGTCGCGTGGTTTATTGCACCTCATCATTCGTGGTCAAATATGGCGTTAAATAGCGTTAAGACAACATCTGTTTATCGATATCAATTTACTAAAGATAATCATTACCATGGTTGTTATCACGGTGGCGAACTAATTTATGCATATGGAAACGTTAAACATAGTCCATATTCATATCGATATGATAATAGCGATGTAAAACTTAGCAGTGTCATGCTCTCTTATTGGTCTAATTTTGCTAAAAACGGAAATCCTAATGGAGAAGGTTTACCAACTTGGAATAAATACACTAATTCAACTGATAAAATTCAAGAGTTAGGTGCTAACGTTGGTCCAATTAACGACCGCTATTTAGAACTATATCCTTTGATTGAAGAATGGCAATCACTTCCAGAATAAGCAATAAACATCGGATGAATCGATAAAAACTATTAATGGAAAAAAATTAAAATTATTTGATTACATCAAAAATAATTGTAAGTAGTTAGCCGATATGTTATATTACTTCTACCAACAAGGAAAATTGCCTTTTGGTAATATGGAAAACCCATATTCTTAAATTGTTTTAACACTTACTTATGGAAGTTACCTCTTCTCTTTCTCTAGGTCTAAACAACCGTAACTCCATTATAAGTTGTTGAAATGGAAGGGTCGATTCGTCGGCCCTTTTACTTTAAAAGAATAACGCCATTACTCCAACGCATTGGAATATTGATCCAAGTAAGACAAAGATGTGGAATATTGAATGGAAATAGAGATTTTTATGACCTATTCCATAAGTGATAGAACCGATTGTGTATAGTATTCCACCTGTTAATATAAACGCAAATGCGCTAATAGGAAGATAAATAAATGCTCCAGAGAATAGAATTAACCATCCTAAAGCTAAATATAGGAACATCGAAACTCCTTTAACTAATTTGCTATTAAAGTTAATGATATTAATTGTTGCTCCAATTATTGCCATAACCCATTCAAGGATTAACACAATTAATCCAACTAAATTGGTTTGATTTATAAAAATACAAATTGGAGTGTATGTTCCGGCAATTAAAAAGTAGATAGTGCTGTGATCTAATACTCTTTTAATTTTCTTTGATATTTCTTTTTTTGGACTTTCAATATGATATAAGCCACTTACTAAATATAAAGCGACAAGCGATAAACCGTATATTAATAGTCCAATAAAAATAGAATTACTTGTTCCAATGATGAATCTAAGAGCAAATGATAAAGCAATAACAACTAATCCAATTGGGACTCCAATGAAATGTGAAACACCATTAAAGATTTCTTGTTCAAGCGTGTAATTAGGGATGTCAATAGAAGTAAGTTTGCGATCAATCATTCTCATATTCTTAAACCTCGCCTTTACTATAATAAAAAAGCAAAAATCAGTAACTGAACTAATGATAATATCGATTCTCTTGAGTGATTAATCGACTCTCCTGATAAGAGAATATGCCGTTTTTTGCTTGAAATTTGGACAATATATGCATATTATTAGCGATATGAGAGAAGAAGAGATTAGAAATAATTTTGCAAAGAATCTATATGCGCTTAGAAAGTCGAAGAAACTATCTCAAGCCCAATTAGCAGAACAACTTAATTACACTCATAAGGCAGTGAGCAAATGGGAGAATAAAGAAACTATCCCAGATATTGTTACTTTAGAAGCTATTGCCTCATTTTTTGATATAACTATTGATGAGCTAATTAGTGATAAGAATGTTGTTAAGATTTCTAATAAAAAAAGAACACACATAAGAATAACTATTTCTTCAATTGCGATATGTTTTATTGTTACTGGAATTATCTATTTAGCTTTAGTGCTATCAAATATTCCTAAATCATATATTGCTTTGCCTTTTGCATTATTAACTGGAGGAATTGTCTTTGTTGTTTTTGCAGCCCTTTGGTTTAAAAGGTATTTTGTCTTTTTAGCAACAAGTATAATTGTTTGGAGTAGTGCTTTAATCATTATGCTATTTATGGACTTCTCTTATTTTTGGATAGTTCTAATAATTGCTGCAGTAATTAACTTAGCGTTTTATCCGTTCTTTAGAATCTTTTATAAATAAAAACCATTGGTTAGTTGATTCGCCAATGGTTGTTTTTTAAATATGAATAATTAATTAGCAATAGTGTTCAGCGGTAGCGATTGCTAACTCAATCATTCTTCCTAAACCGAACGCTCTTTCTTCAGAAGTTAATTTTTCTTCACGATTTAAGAAACTATCGGTAACTGTTAGTAAGCAAAGAGCTTTTTTACCAAGTCTAGCAGCGTTAACATATAGGGAATATGATTCCATTTCGACACCCATAACCCCTAAAGATGCCCATTTTTTCCATATCTCTGGATTAACATCATAGAAAACGTCAGCAGCAAAGATATTGCCTCCGTGGAATGGAATTTTAGCTTTCTTTGCTTCTTCATGCGCTGTAACCGCTAATTCAAAATCTGCCCCAGCAGAATATGTGCCGTTGATTCCAAATTGGCTCATCCAATTACTATCGGTGGATGCGGTTGTACAAATAAGTACATCTTTTAAATTGATATATGGTTGATAAGAACCACATGTTCCAACTCTAATAATTACTTCAACTCCATACGCTGTAAATAATTCATGAGAGTAAATACCAATTGATGGCATTCCCATTCCAGAGGCCATAACAGAGATTCTTTTTCCGTTTTTTGTATGACCTGTGAATCCTAAGATACCTCTTACATCTGTTACTTGTTTATAGTCGTGGAGAAAAGTTTCTGCAATCCATTTTGCTCTAACTGGATCTCCTGGCATTAAAACGACCTTAGCAAAATCGCCATTATTGGCGTTAATATGTGGTGTTCCCATTTTATAAGCTCCTTATGTTCTTTTTTATTTTACTACATTGAGTGCTATTGACCAATCATTTTCAATTGAATTATTAAATAATAATAAGTAAACTGACTTTGTATGAAAAAACAGTCAAATATTTATAAGCTTTGTACTAATGATTTGAAGATCTTAGAAACAGTTAATCTTTTAAATAATAAAAATATATACCCATTACCCGAGTGTGTTTATCTAATTCTTAAGGGTGATGAAAGTGATGAAATTAGGCAATTTAGCGAACTTCCTACATATAAAACGCTAGTTTCTTATTCTTCTAAAAAGATTTCTAAACTTATTGTTATGCTAATAAGATACCAATTTTTAGAAAGAGTGTATGACGAAAAGACTAACGAACTATATCTTAAAGTTGCTACTAAAGGCGAATTAGAATTAATTCAATATCACAAGAAACACAAATACAGTTTTACAAAAAAGAAGGTTAAAGAAAAACCTTTGTTTGTTGTCATTAAAAAATAATTATCTTAAATATTTTTTTGTTTTTGTCCGCTTTATGTTAACAAAATGTGGTTTTAATTATACAATTAACTATAACACTGGAGGTGTAGTATGAATTTTATTTGGAATCAACCTATTGAAGTTTGGCTAGTTACAATGCTTATTATTATCGGAGTCTTTGGATTCTGTTTCTTTATGTATTTCAAAATAGTTAAAAGAAGAGCTGGATATATCTTTATTTCCATAGCTTTTGTTTTGACTTTTGTTTCATTCTTATTCAACCTCTATTATGCCTATATTTTAATGACAGTTTTAGCGTCGGTCGGTGTTACCATTTCTTTATTTGCAAACTTAGGAGATTTAAGAGCGTTTTTAGCAAACCCATTTAAGAAATCTCAAACAAGAAGTGGCAAGTTTGAAGTTGAAAAAATTTATAATCGTGAACTCTTATATAAAACAATTGAAACAGCAGTTATCAATTTAAGTAAGACAAGAACCGGTGCGATTATGACATTTGAAAAGAACACCTCTTTAGCAGATGTTATTAAAAATGGTGTCGCAATCAAAGCTCCTGTCAGCGCTGAATTATTGATGACTATTTTCTATCCAGGTACACGTTTACATGATGGTGCTGTTGTTATACACGGCAATGAAATTGTTGCTGCTAGTGTTTTCTATACTCCAACTACAAAACCATTCGCTGGGAAGTATGGTTCCCGTCATAGAGCAGCGTTAGGTATTTCAGAAATCTCTGATTCAGTCACAGTTGTTGTTTCTGAAGAAACAGGAAGAATTTCTTTCGCAGTTGACGGACAATTAGACGCTGTCGATCAAGAAAACTTCTTAAGAGTGTTTGAGAACTACATGGATGGTGTCTCAGAAGAATAATAACTGTTGAAGGTTAATATGGATTCAAAATATTTCTATGATTTTTTAATCAAAGTCCAATCAATTGCTAGAATTGGTCTTAAGTTTTCAAAAGACCCATACGCACTAACTAACTATAACGAAATCAACGACTTATCTACAAAAATGCTTGAAGAATTTCAAGATGTGAACCTTGAAAGAAACAATTATTTTGCTAGAGATGTCTATCCAACACCAAATATATCTGTAAGAACAATTATCTTTAATGATGACAAGACTAAAGTTTTGATGGTTAGAGAGGCTGTTTTACAAGAATATTCTCTTCCTGGAGGATGGTGTGATTTATATGATTCGCCATCTACCGCTGCTAAAAATGAATGCATTCAAGAAGCAGGTGCGGAAGTAGAAATAGTGAGATTAGTTGGAATTACCGATAGGACTCCGTTTAAAAACAATACATCCACTCCTGAATATGTCATTGTCTTCGAAGGTAGAATTAAAGAACTTCACGAAGAACATGAATATGAAACTGATGATGTTCAATTCTTCAATATTGATAATCTTCCTCCAATTTCAAGAAAGACTTCTAAAGAAGAGCTGCTTAGATTTATAAAAGCCGCTAAAAGTGGTGAAACGATATTTGATTAATCAAAATAATAATAAAATGACTTTATTAATAGAGTCATTTTTTGTATCATTATCAATGCTATGATTATGCTATCGTTATCACAAAAAATATATATTAGCTTCGTAATATTAGGCGGATTAATCGTTATCTTCCTGTTATGGCTTCTTTTTTATCGTAATCTTTATAAGAAATATTGCTTAAAAAAAGCAGTGGGATATACGCTTTATCGCTACTCAAATTTGAATGATTATTTATTGCTTAATGACTATAGGGTTCATATTGATGATAAGCATATTGGACACATTGAGCATGTTCTAATTAGTAACAAGTTTATAATCATCATTAATGACTTCCAAATTAGTGGTGTTTTAAGTGGGGAATATAACTCAGAACAACTTAAATTAACAACTAAAAAAGGTGATGAATTAATCGCTAATCCATTAAACTACAATCGTAACTTAACTAGGAGGGTTGCCCTCTTTAATGATCTTGACAATAACTTCTTAAAAGGAATCGTTGTCATTAATGATGATTCAATCATTGATATAACTGGTATTCCTAATCAATTTAAGATTTGCACCAAAAAAGAATTAAAGAAAGTTATTGCTGAATTTGATAAAGAAGATGTTAAGCCTTTTAAAGAAGAAACTGTCATTAAATTTATCAACATTCTTAACGATAACAACATTCCGGGAAAATAATATGACAATTAGAGATTTACCAAGTGTTTCAATCAATAATTTGCGCAAAAACGGGATAATTTCTTTGCTTTTGTTCTTTTTGGTGATGCTTGTAAGTAGTAGTCTTCTTATTGTTTCTTATTTTTTGATTGATGTTACTATCATCATTGTCCCGCTTTTAGTTATCCCTTCTTTCTTTGCTTGTATTCTCGCTTCTTACTTAATGAGAGAAGAGCAACTTTTGACTTTAAGAGGCTTTTTAAAATGCTTTGGAATCTATTTTACTGGAAAGTTTAATTCGACTTTTTCAGTAATTAGATCATTCCTAAAGGCTCTTTTAATCGCAGTCGTTTTTGGTGTTATTTATGTAATTATAATTAACCTTATTTTGTATAATATCGACTTCATGAATTTCCAAGCGAATATGAATGATATCACTAACCACTTGGGACCTACTAGTGAAAACATTGATTATGTAATGACCACCTATAAAGATTTCCTTAATATGATAATGATTATTAATACTTTACCTGTATCTTTTGTTTTAGCAATTTCGTTTATTTTCTATGCCTCAAGAGCGTCGATTTCTATCTTTACCAGAATGAACACTCAAGAATATTTAGGACAAGTGAATTTCATTGCTCATAACAATGTAATGTCTAAATATAGTAAAGAATTCAATAAGGCTTATTTCTTTTTAAATTGGCCGTTGTTCTTTGTGTTCGCTATCTCTTTTGGCGGAGGCGGACTAATTGGATATCTCATTCTTCCTACTTACGCAAGCGTCGCTTCTTTTGCAATCATGATTGGAACGTATGTGACATTAGGTTTATATGGACCATTTATTACCGCGAATAACGAAGCTATATATTTATATTTAAAAGATAAATACGATATGGAATATGACAAACTCAAAATTGAAGCAAATAGATCAATGGAAGAGTTGTTAAAGAAATTAGAAGAGATGAATGAAGAAAGAAAAAAAGACTCCGACGAGTCTTAATACACTGTTTGGAGCAGGCGACGGGAATCGAACCCGCATAACTACCTTGGCAAGGTAGTGTTCTACCACTGAACTACGCCTGCAATTTCAAATTGCTAAATTATTATAACAAAAAAGATTAAATATGCAATATAATTTGAAAGAATATTTGAAGAGGAGAAAGTATGGTCACAAATAAAGAAATTGCTGAATTAATATTTCCAGAAATAACTGAGACAATTGAAGACTTAGAAAGACGTTATCCAAAAAGAGATTTACCAGAGGGCGCTGAAGTAACAAGATTTGCTCCATCCCCAACAGGATTTTTACACACTGGTTCTTTATTTACTTCGATGATTTGTCATAAAGTTGCAAGAGACACTAATGGAGTTTTTTACATTCGATTAGAAGATACAGACACCAAAAGAGAAATCCAAGGTAGTGGTGAAGAGCTTTTAAAACAACTTCAATTATTTAATATTATTCCTGACGAAGGATATTTAGGTGATTCTCAAAAAGGGAACTATGGACCATACATTCAATCTCAAAGAGCAAATATTTATAAGACAGTTATCAAACAATTACTAATTGACGGAAAAGCCTATCCTTGTTTCTGCTCCCCTGAAGAACTTGCTGAGATTCATGATGAGCAAGAAAAGAAGAAACTCAATCCTGGATATTATGGAGAATTCGCTAAATGTAGATTCCTTACCAATGAAGAGAGAAAAGAAAGAATTCTTAGAGGTGACCCATATATCATTCGTTTTAAATCAAACGGAGATCACACAAATAAGGTCGCTGTTAGTGATTTGGTGAGAGGTGAATTTGAAATTGCTGAAAATGATTTAGACATCGTTATTTTAAAAAGCGATGGACTTCCTACATACCATTTCGCTCACGCATGTGATGATCATTTCATGAGAACAACCATAGTCATTAGAGGTGAAGAATGGGTAGCGTCTCTTCCAATTCACGTCCAATTATTTAAAGAATTAGGATGGGAAGCGCCTAAATACGCTCATCTTCCAGTCATTATGAAAGTTGGAGAAAACGGTAATAAGAGAAAACTTTCAAAAAGACATGACCCAGAAGCTGCGGTTTCATATTTCTTAAAAGATGGATATCCAACTGAAGCTTTAGTGATGTACTTAATGACAATTGCTAATTCTAATTTTGAAGAATGGATATTTGAACATAAGTTCGAACATATGGAAGAGTTTAGATTCTCATTCGATAAGATGTCACTCGAAGGTGCTTTATTCGATATGGGAAAAGTTAATTTCTTTTCTAAAGAAATATTAGGAAAGAAAACTAAATATGAAATTCTTGATATGGCAAAAAAATATGCTTCCGAATTCAATTCCAATCTTCTTTCATTAATTGAAAGAGATGAAAATTATTTCATGGAAATCATGAATATCGAAAGAGAAAAAGAAAATCCAAGAAAAGACTATGAGAAGTTTGGAGATTTAGATGATCGTATCGGATTCTTCTATAGTGATGTTTATGATAATTTAGCGGCACCTGGATTAGTATTTAATGAGAAATTTGATTCAAAAACCATACAAGAAGTCCTCTCTTCTATTAAAAACAACCTTTCATTAGATCAAGACGAACAATCCTGGTTTAATAATATGAAAGCGATTGGAGAATCACTTGGATTTGCTCCAAACGGAAAGATGTTTAAACAAAATCCAGACCAATACATTGGTAGTGTGAGCGATGTAGCAGAAATGATACGTATTACATTATCAACTAGAAGAAATTCTCCTAACCTTTATTATGTTATGAAGATCTTAGGAAAAGCAGAATGCGATAGAAGAATAAATTCTGTTATTTCTAATTTATAAAATGGTGGTATAATACCACCTATCTGGCCTAATGGAGAAGCGGCTTAACTCAGTGCCCTCTCAAGGCACCATTCACGGGTTCGAATCCCGTTTAGGTCACCAACTTAAACACATAGGATTGATACAAGCCGGTCAATCCTTTTTCTTTAGATATAATCGAAGTTTTTTGAAAATAGGCAAAAGCGATAGTGGTCCAAAAGGGCCACTTTTTGCTTAAAAATAATACAAGCCCAAACAACTACTCACCATTAGGAAGGCAACTACTCACCATTTAAAGAAAGCACGCCTTTTGATTAAGTTATTTGTTTTTTCTTCAATTACAATTAGATACGTTTTAACTATTATGGTAACATAATAAATGCCATGAAAAAAATTAACGCAATCTCATTATTTACAGGTGCAGGCGGAATGGATATTGGCTTCAAAGAAGCCGGCTTTAACATTGTTTTAGCAAACGAGTTAATGAAAGAAGCTGCCAACACTTATGTGGCAAATAACCCAGAAACAGAAATAATAGTGGATGATGTAAACCGCCATTTAGATGACTTTGCTAAGGTAAAGAATGTTGATTTGGTATTTGGAGGACCCCCATGTCAGGGCTTTTCTGTGGCTGGCAAGATGGATCCTAACGATGAGAGAAGCAAATTAATATTCTCATTCCTCGATGTGGTTAGAGTTACACAGCCAAAAATGTTTGTAATGGAAAACGTTAAGGCATTAGGTGTTTTGGGCAAATGGGATGACGTTAGAAAAAAATATTTATCAATAGCTCATGAACTCGGTTATTGCTGCTCGTATTTCATTTTAAATGCATCTGAATATGGTGTTTCACAAAAAAGGGAGCGTGTGTTCTTTATAGGGTCAAGACTTGTCTCTGATGAGAATCAATTAAAAGAAGATGTTGGGGCAATATTGGTTAAGCTAAAAACCAAGCCTTTAACCGTACGCAATTTATTAATTGACTTAGGAAGAGCTGGAACTGAAAAACATAAAAATACATGTACAGCTAAAATAACATTTGCTACTACTCCGGTAATGAGAAAGTCTCCATATTCTGGAATGTATTTTAACGGTCAAGGAAGACCAATTAATGTTGATGGATACGCTAACACTTTGCCTGCATCGATGGGTGGTAATAAAACGCCATTTGTTGATGAGGATTATTTATATGGTGATGCTACCGAAGATTGGGTGGTGTCGTATCATAAGGGTCTTGTTGATAAAACAATCAAGCCTGTCTTTAAAGAAGCACCTTCTAGGTTGAGAAGAATATCTATTCAAGAAGCCAAGAGAATTCAATCGTTCCCTGATAATTATATATTCTGTGGAAACGCATCAAAAATATATACGCAAATTGGAAATGCCGTTCCACCAAAATTGGCATTAGCTGTTGCGAAATGTGTTCTAAAGATTCTTAAAAAAGAATAACTATTTATTGTGTAATTTTTGCCAAAGCTTTTTTACTTCGACATTTGTATTAATTGCATTTATATAATCGTTTAAGTCTTTATAAAACAGTTCTTTTGCATTGTCATTGCTTTTTTGAAGCATGCTTGCAATCCATTCAAAAAGATCCCAAAAATAATAAACAATATTTTCATTGATGAAGCGGCCTAAATAAAGGTTTAATCCAGATGGTTCCATGTCACTTGGGCAATCTTCTTTTCTACAAATAACGGTTATTTCCTTTATATTGGTCCCGTTTTCTGAATTATATATGTTAACGCAATTACATGAATCTATGATTCTTGCCTTATCAAATGGCTTGACGGTTATCTCATATATTTTATAAATAGTTCCGTCCTTGTTTTCTTCGTTGATGTCACCAGGTTTTTTGCTTGTTGTGCTAGTCACGGACGCTCTGTCTTCTAATCCGGTAACAACAACTCCGGTTGACATTGATAAATGATAATTTTTCAAAAGGAGGCCTGCTATTTTTTGAGGGGTGTTTCCGCTATCAGGAGTTTTTGTGATTAATTCCTTGCATAAATCAAATAGGAAAATAGGGTCATTATTTTTAGCAATTGTAATTTCTAATTTTTTTAGTTCCTTTGAAATAGAGATGTATTTTTTGCATAGCAATATGCCAACCAAATCAACTCTTTTTGCAGGGTCTTGTTCTATATAATCGACCAATTCAACAACAACCTTTGCAACATCGGCTGGTCTTCTTTGTATAGCCCATTCATTGTTAAGGCCTTTTGTAGCTTTTGCTACGTTTAGTGGCCCAGATTGTCTATGAGGGAAGTTATTTTTTATAAAGAATTCTTTGATGGGGCCTTCAAATAGTGCTCTTGGATTGCAATCATAAAGTGCTGTCGATGCTCTAAAATCTTTGTTGAGTTTCATGGCAACACACACGACAAAAACAATTTCTCTAAACCCCCAAGCAGAAGTAGAAAAAAGGACATCAAGCTTAGATTCAACAAATGAATCACTTATCTTTTTGCCTTTTGCATCTTTATAGAATTGCTCAAGAATTAAAAAAACTTTTTTATTTCTTTCCTCTATTTCACTCATGGAAATATTCTATAAATTTTTTATTTCGCGGTCTAGTTAAAAAAAGGATTAGCGATTTGCTAGTCCTCTTTGTCTATAATCTTTTTAAGCTGATTACCTATCTTTTTAATGATGCCGCATACCAGTGCGTTACCCATCATGAAGTATCTTCTCTTCTCAGGCATGCCGGAATTGGTCCAGTTGTCAGGGAATTGATTGATACGTTCGCACTCAATAGGAGTAAGAATTCTTAGTTTGCCCTCTTTAGGGTCTTTGATGATGTGAGTGCTTCTGTTGGTGGTTCCTTCGGATGTGAGCATTGTTCTAGCAGGAAGTGTTAATTCATCATAAGGACTCATAGCACCCTCTGAGTACAAATATTCAAAGCCGTTCTTGTCTTTTCTAGGAATCTTCTTGGAGCCACGGAGATATTCATACTTTTTGCGTTGTGATTCAGTTAAGAAGTAGTGGGCATCAACTCCATCTTTTTCAACGATATCTCCAAGAGTAATTGGAGCAACTTCGATTGGCTTGGTTTTGATGGTGTAAACCTTACCATCAATCATGAATCCAGCATTATCGAAATCTGCTTTGAATTTATCAGAAACCTCTACTAAATCCTTGTATTTTGCGACAAAATCGTATTCTTTTATCTTATTTTCATCAAATGATTCAATTGGGAATTCCTTAGCAAAAACACCTTTTTTATAGATGATTTCTGCAGGAGTTAACTTAGCAATTTCTTGATAATATTTTGTGCTCTTATGGAATGCAAATAAGTAGATTCTTCTACGTCTTTGTGGATGGCCATAATCAGCAGCATTGATGATTCTCCATTCCATAGCATATCCAGCTTCAGATAAGCAGCTGAGCATGATACCACAGTCACGTCCTCTTTGTTTTGCTGGAGACTTAACTAAACGGTCAACATTTTCTAAAAGGACGAATGGTGGTTTCTTAACCTGTAAGATTTCATTGATTTGCCACCAAAGGACACCCTTTTTGCCCTCAATACCATGTGAGTGTGAGAGTGTATGTGCGACCGAGTAATCCTGACACGGGAACCCGCCTGTGAGTAGCGTATGGTCAGGTATGGATGCTTTATCTACTTTAGAAATATCAATATTAGAATTATCAACTGCGTGTGGGAATCTCATGTTATAGCAATCAAAAGCATGTTGGGTTTTTGTGGATGGTTCCCATTGATTGGCCCATACAAACTTCCAAGGACCTTTTTCAATAGCTCTTCCATCTTCGCCAACAGCGGTGATGTTGTTTAGGCCTACACGGAACCCGCCTACGCCTGCAAATAATTCAATGACAGTCTTTTTCATATGCTCTAGTCTACACTAAAGATAATACAGGATCAAGGAAAAAATGTAAAGATCAAATAAATTCTTTAGATAATTTATTGTTTCGTGCGTGCATAAATGCGTGCTGTAAAAGGATTATTCCTTTTGATATACTTTTTTCATGAGCCATAGCAGAGTATTTACTAGAAAAGAAATAGACTCTTTATTAACCGATGCCATAGGCAAGACCTTAGGAGCGGTTGATAAGAACCACGTTTTTGATAAAACAATTACTCATCCAAAAATTACTGGTATCGCTGGTGATGTTGTTGAGCAATCTGTTTTAGATATGGCTGCAGATACTAGACCAGAGCCTGATATTGAGGTTGATGGTGAATTAATAGAATTAAAAACAACAGGCATTAGAAAATCTAAAAAGAAGAATTGCGACTTATTTGAAGGCAAAGAGCCAATGTCCATTACTGGTGTCTCTGTAGATACCATTGTTCATGAGGATTTTGATAGTTCTAGATTTTGGAGCAAATTGGATAAAGTCTTGCTCGTGTATTATGAGTACGCATCGCTTAAGACTGTGCCTGCACGCGAATACATGAATTTCCCACTTATGGGATATCACTTCCACGAGTTCAGTCCTGAAGACAAAGCTATTCTTGCTGCTGACTGGCAACTAGCCCATGACTATGTCAAAAGAATCCAAGACTTGAAGTTAGATGAAAAGGAATATGCTGGCTTATCTCACGATTTAAGAGGAAGCTTGCTTTACATTGATACCGCACCAAAATGGCCTAATCCTCCAAGATTCAGATTAAAGAGGTCTGTGGTAACAGCAATAGTGCAAGAATACTTCTCTGGTAAGAAAGTCAAATTAGAGGTCATTAGAGCATTAACTGGCATTGAGGCATTAAATAACGCGTGTCGCGAGAAAACTCTTCTCTATAAGGGCAAAACACTAGAAGAAATAGCACTTGAATTCCATTTGCCAACTACTAACGAAGAAGGAAAGCCAATTAAAGCACTTGGCGAGCAGGTCATTGTTAGGATGATGGGTGGTCGCTCAAAGAAGATAAATAAGATAGACCTTTTCAATAAAGCGGGTATTATTGGCAAAACAATTATTCTTTCAAATAAAGGTGGAAGAACTGAAGACACCAAGCTTTTCACCATAGATTTTAGTGAGTGGCTTGATCCTGATATGAAATTTGAAGATTCACAAATCTATGATTACTTCGCCAATAATCAATTCCTTTGTATTGTCTTCCAAGAAACAGAAGATGGAGATATGCTCAAGAGCAAGTTCTTAGGCTTTAAGCGTTTAAGCTTTGACGATGACTTCATTAACACATACGCGAGAAGAATATGGGAAGATGTTAGGCATAAGGTCTTTAATAATGAATTAGTGGAAACGGTCTGCACTAGGAAAGATGGCTCGATTATTAAGAACCCAGTTGGAACAGATAAAACAGCGGTCAACTTCCCTAAATCCAGTGATCATCAATACCTATTCATGAGAGGCACTAGTGGAGATTCCACGGCAAAGCCGCTAGTTATTAATGGCATTCACATGTATCAACAACAGGTGTGGATACGCGGAAAAGATATCATCGAGTTGCTTAAGGAAAAAGAATTCATTTAAAACTATTAGCTGTCCGTTGTGGCAGCTTTTTTATTAGCCATAACAGCAGATGTAAGAGGTCGTTTCTTCTTTATTTTAATTTCTTCTTTGGAGTTCTTGCTTGTATATATTCTTATATTATTTATGTATACATTAAATGTATACACATGTATTATCCTTATTAATTTATTAAATTATTTATTAATTATTCCTACATTGTATTACTAGTAATTATTATCAAATTATTACGTGGTAATACTAAATAAATTGTGCGTGCGGACAAATAGCCAAATAAGAAAAATAAAAAACTTGTGAAAAAAGACAAAAAAAGTATTGTGTTTCTCTATGGGTGGTATATAATTGTGGTACAGTCAAGGAGGAATTGACAATGACATTAGATTCAAAAACAGTAGTTGAGAACATTTATTTCTTAGCCAAAAAGAAAGGCATAAAAGTTGGCGAGTTAGAAGAAGCCGCAGGCGTTGGTAGTGGTTATTTCTCTCGTTTTCTAAAAGAGCCTGAATCTCCTGAGGATAAAGTTCGTTCGTTGCCTAGTGCCGAAGTACTTGAGGCGGTTTGCGAAAAACTTGAAATTACCTTAGATATGCTTCTTCACACCGATTACCAGGTTTTGGATGATGTCGATGTTTCTATGGCTTTGTTCTTTGGAAAACTAAAAGAAGCAACCGATTCAAACTCTTTGATATGGCAAAAACTTACTATTGAAGAACTTCTTAACGTTGTTGAAAACAATCCGTTATTAGTGAAAGAAGTCAATCAAAAGCAGGAGAAAGATGAGAATACTGGCCTTCCAAAAACCGAGACTGTTTATATTTATAAATCAATGTTCCTTAAAGAATATAGCTCATTCCCTGATGTGATTCTTAGCTTAGAAAATAATGGTTTAAGGCTCTTGCTTATTCAAACCAAGAGTGGTGGATCACATTATTACTATGAAAGCTATGCTATCAAGGATGGTCAAATTGATAAGTTGTCGTGGTCAAGAAGCGGCATGTTTAACAGAATGACCGAATTAGAAAAGGCTGTAACTGATTTATTCCGCTCTGCATATAAGAATGCTGAGGTAAATCCGCGTGGAAAAGACATCATCAAATTAATTGATGACTATATGAATCACTTTGGGTTCAAAAAGTAAATGCGAAATATCTAGTGTGTGAAATACACCAAAAATTGCGTATTTTGATTGACACCATTATTTTTGAAGAATTATAATTAAACTGCGAAAGGAGAAGAACCATGAACGAAAAACTAATGAATGAAATGATTGAAAAATATGTTGATTCAAAGTTTTTTGATACAGATGCTCTTAAACAATATCTAAGAACTCATGATAAGGTTGAAGGGTATGTTTTTCTTACTCGCAAAAGAGCTCAGTTGATTGAAGCTGGTCAAACCTTTAATAATCCATACAGCGGTTGGTTCTTTGACAGCAGCAATAGATTTCAAATTGTTGATAGAGACACCTTCATCCGTCGTATTCCCTTCTATTTTTATTACCCAAAGAATGTAGGCAACAAGATTACCAAATACGGAAGCATTAAAGACCTTCTTCTTGAATACCAAACCTTTGAAAGAGAAAACCATGAATTTATTCCTGTTGCTGACAATGAAGATGGCTTTTATGTCATCGATGAGCCTTTCTATGAAATATTAGAAGACCTTTTCTACAATTATCATATCTCATTAGAAGACATCTTCGAATATGTTCACAGGCAATGTAATAGGTGCGTATTTTGGGTTTTTTATACTTGGTATAAATATGTGAAGTTAGCTCATAAATTAGGAATTACCGATTTAACTCCAATCAATGTTTTGTGGGCATACAATGTTGCTTTGGAAAAAGATGGTCAAAAGCCAATTGTTTATGAACCCGAATATTGTGTTGGTTTCAATGAACTTTACGAAAGACATAATGGCTACATTTTGATGGGCGGATTCTTCCCGGTTAACCCAGATAATGGAGAAATCAATAAAAAATGGATTAGGATTTGGATTGAAGGAGAACATTATATTACTCCTGAGTCGTACTTAAGTGCTGATGCAAAAGACAGACCTTTTACAAATCCATTAGAAGTAAATATTAGAATTGGCTTAACTAGAAGCACAATCATTTGCGTTGCTGATGACCAAATTGAAGGAATGGTGCCTAGAGAAGTTGCTCTTAATCGTGATTTACACGTTTGGGAACCAATTTATATCGGAATTGCTGCGATGCAATTTGATATGGATGCTATAAAATTCAGAAGAAAAGAGATTGGCTACACCCAAAGTGATGTTGCTGCCATCTTAGATATTTCCGCTAGGACATATCAAAACTGGGAAATGAGAGTATCAGACCCAGACGCACTTAACCTAATTCGTTTATTAAACCTTCTTAACATTAACAATGTTCAAGAAATCATTAGAAAAGCACAAGTTATTGATGATAAGTTTGAGAAATTCCTTTCAGGAAAACCATACTCATCTTTTATCGAAACAAGCAAGAAAGGAGGGGCCTAGTGTGAGTAAACTTAAAACTTTCAAAGTCTGTTGTCCACATTGCGGAACGCAGATTAATGGCAAATTAGGACAGGGTTCATACTATGAATTTGATTGTCCTGAATGCAAAGCTCATTTGTTTGCTAAAACGACCGATACAGGTATTAAAGTCAGTGATTTAGTACCTAAGGTTGAATCAGGACACTTAGAGCATGAAACGCTATGAAATCATATATAAAAAGTAATTCCAGATTAGATTCCTCCGTCAAGCAGAACTACGCGAATTAGCTAATTACTTAATAGTTTGTTCAAGAGCAACTAGTTAATAGTGGCCTAACAAATGATGACTTGCACTCAAGCAAGAGTGCAGACCAATGATCATCTTTGATGACACATGGTAAATAAGTCGTTGTTTGCTAGGTCACTTTTTGTTTATACAACCTAGAAAATCAGTCATACAGCCAAAAAGTACGTACATTATATTGGCCGTTTGGCTAACCGATAGATGAATACTAGTTTTACAGACATCTATCAAACACATAAGCAATAGCAGTCCATCTGTAAGGGCTGTCTGCAAATTCAAATAGCGAGGTAACTCACTAGGAGAAGTTCAGACATTCTTTAAGGCTGCTTTCTTCATGGATTATCTCGCGGAAAAACGAGGTAAAAACATGAAAAACGCTGTCAACAGTGGTGTTGAAATTATCCGAGATGAAAACACCAAAGAACCAATCGGAGTCAAATGGGTTTATTACGATGACCCAAAACATCCATACACACCAACTAAAGTCGAGAAGGTATTCCCTTCATCTTTAGATGAGCCGTGGTTTATCGAAATCGTAAAAGATATCACTCACGAGAAGAGTGAAGACCGCAAATACAGAAGACACGTAGCAACCTCACTAGATGATGTTGACTATGAAGGCGAGTGGTTTGCAGACGATACACCAACCCCTGATGTTTTTATGAACATCCAAGAAGAAGAGAACCGTGTATACGCTTTTGCAGACACATTATCTGAAATTAATAGAAGAAGATTCATGCTCATGTACGATGATCCTTCTTTAAGCTTCCAAGATATCGCTGACATGGAAAGCACAAGTAAGGTTGCTATTTTTAAGTCCTTTAAACTCATTCGCGAAAAATATTTAGAGTTTTTTGCAATTTAGGGTTAACGAACCATCCGGGGAATGTCCTTATACCGTCAGCAACACTGACAGAAATGGAGGACGCATCCTGAAGAAGAACGTCAAAGTCACATATTCAAGAACACCTAACCCGGATGGTGTAGTAGCGGTGAAGAAAACATCTATGAAGAAAAAGCTTATGGAAAAGCTGTTCGGAACCTCTACCCAAGTCGTAGTTATCGTCCCGGGGAACACTTGCGGAAGTATAACCGTCACCGAATTAGAAGAAGGAGGACCAGAAAATGGCAAAATCGAAAAGCGTTGATGGATTCCTAAATGCCTGCGAAAAAGCAATTAGCTGTCTTATCGAATTAGTAAAAGTCGCAAATGAGTGCATTGATGAGTTTAAAAAACTCAAAGAGGAATTCACTCCAGTAGAAAAAGAAAAACCTGCTCCTGTTAAGGAAGAGGAAAAACAACCAACTCTAGAGGAAGTGAGAACAGTTCTCGCAGACCTTTCTAGAAGAGGCTATACCACAAACGTCCGAATGATGCTCATTGGCTTTGGAGTTAACAAGCTTAGCGAAGTTGACCCTAAAGATTATGCCGAGTTATTAGCGAAAGCGAAGGAACTTGACGATGCCACCAAAGACTAACGGACACTCCCTAATTGGGGGAAGCTCTTTAAAAAGAGCAATGGAATGCCCACCTAGTGTAAGACTTACTGAAGATTTCGAAGATGAAGGTTCGGTATACGCTCAAGAGGGATCAGAAGCCCATCTCTTACTTGAAAAGAAAATTAAAGAGAGATTCGGCATCCCCTTTGATGAAGATACTTCAAACCTCGAATTCTATAGTGAGGAAATGGAAGAGTGTACCGATACCGCTCTTAACTATGTAACTGAAATATACGAAAGATTAAAAGCGGAAGGTAAAAACCCATTCATCGCTAGTGAGGTATTAGTAGACTTCGCTGATGTTGTACCAGAAGGGTTCGGCAGTTCAGATATCGTCATTGTCTATGATGGTGGAATCTACATTGTAGATTACAAGCATGGACGTGGTGTTGAAGTCAGTTGCGAACACAATCCACAGTTAATGATTTATGCATATGGAAGCCTGCTCATGTTTGAGAGCCTATACGACATCGTTGACATTAACATGGCAATTGTCCAGCCAAGACTTAACAACATATCTGAATGGTCCTGTTCTAAAGACGAATTAGTCGACTGGGCCATCAATGAAGTTAAACCAAAAGCAACCTTAGCCTATGAAGGTAAAGGTGAATTCAAATGTGGTCCGTGGTGTCAGTTTTGCAAAGCAAAATTTGAATGCCGCCACAGAGCGGAAGCCATGTTAAAGATGGAAGGCTATGCCGTTAAAGACAAAGCATTATTAGCCACCGAAGAAATCGCAGAGATTCTAGGAAAAATAGATGATCTCATTTCATGGGGGAACGACATTAAAGAATTTGCGTTAACGGAAGCCTTAAAAGGTGTCCATATACCGGGATACAAACTAGTGGAAGGCCGCTCCAATAGAAAATACACAGATGAAAATGAAGTCATACGTGTATTACAAAAAAACAATCTCAATCCGTTTGATGAACCAAAGCTCCTATCCATCACTGAGTTAGTGAAGAGGATTGGCAAAGCCAAATTCGTCGAACTAGTGGACAAATATGTCTACAAACCAGCTGGTAAACCAACTCTCGTTGAAGAGAGTGATAAAAGACCAGTGCTCAACTTAGCCAAATTAGATTTTATGGAGGAATAGCAAACTATGGCAAAGAATACTAACCCATGTAAGGTTATTACATCAGTAGTCAGATTCAGCTACTTAAACGCAAATGAACCAAAAGCTAACGCAGAGGGAGCTACACCAAAATACTCTGTCTCACTTATCATCCCTAAATCCGATACCGAATTAGTGGAAAAGATTAAAGCCGCTATCGAAGCAGCCTATAAAGAAGGCGAATTCAAGTTACGTGGTAACGGCAAAGTTCTCCCACCTTTAACAGGTATCAAATCTCCTCTTCGTGACGGTGACTTAGAACGTCCTGAGGATCCTGCATACAAAGATTCTTACTTTGTAAATGCAAACAGTACCAGCAAACCAGAAGTGGTTGATGCGGCACTTAATCCAATTATCGAAACAAGCGAACTCTATAGCGGCATCTATGGCCGTGCATCCATTACCTTCTATGCCTTTAATAACAACGGCAATAAAGGTATCGCCTGTGGCTTAAACAATCTTCAAAAGATTCGTGATGGTGAACCATTAGGTTCTAAATCCACAGCTGAAGCAGACTTCGCTGATGATGATGGCTTCCTTGATTAAGGATTTCATATTACTCCTCGGGAGAGTGGCGAACAACTGCTCTCCCCTTTCTTTAGGAGGGTGAAAGATGAAGAAACTATCAATCGATATTGAAACTTATAGCGGTACACCCATAACCGCTGGTGTCTATCGTTATGTGGAAGATCCCGACTTTGAAATTTTATTATTCGGTTATTCCATTGATGAAGGACCAGTTAAAGTGGTGGACCTTGCTAGTGGCGACATCATGCCTGAAGACATCTTAAAAGCTTTATCTAATCCCGACATAACCAAGTGGGCATTTAATGCTCAATTCGAACGTATCTGCTTATCAAAATTCCTTTATAACAAGACCGGCAAATATCTCCATCCAAAAGGTTGGAAATGTTCCATGACTTGGGCTGCAATATTAGGGTTGCCTTTCTCACTTAAACAAGTGGGTACAGTACTAAATATTGATAAAAAGAAGCTCGATGAAGGCAAGGAATTAATCCGCTATTTCTGTGTTCCATGTAGAGGCACTAAGAAAAACGGATATAGGTTAAGGAATTATTATTACCACGATAAGGAAAAATGGGAGAAGTTTAAGTTCTACAATCAACGTGATGTTGAAGCTGAATCTTCTATCCAACAACGATTAGCTCATTATCCAGTGCCTAACTTTGTATGGGAAGAGTATTGGATGTGTGAACTTATCAATGACCGTGGTGTACTGGTGGACGAAACACTCATCCTTAAAGCAATTGAAATTAACAAGATTTGCCGAGAAATGTATGTAAAAACCCTACAAAATCTTACTAATTTAGAAAATCCAAACTCAGTTGCTCAACTTAAAGAATGGCTCTTTGATAACGATGTTAATGCTCCATCTTTAGGCAAAAAGGAAGTGAAGGAATTGCTCAGCAATGCGACCGATGAAACGGTTCAGCAAGTCTTAACTCTCCGCCAAATGATTAGCAAATCTTCAATTAAAAAATATGAAGCGATGCTCAAGTCAAAGTGTAGCGATAATAGGGTAAGAGGAATGTTTCAATTTTATGGGGCAAATCGCACTGGTAGATTCTCTTCAAAAATTGTTCAATTACAGAACTTACCGCAGAATCATTTACCTGAATTAGCGAGTGCTCGTGCTCTTGTGAGAGACGGCAATATCAACGCTCTTGAAATCCTCTATCCAGATATTCCTGATACGTTATCTCAACTTATTAGAACTGCCTTTATTCCAAGCCCTGGTCACAAATTCATAGTTAGTGATTTCTCTGCAATTGAAGCTAGGGTTATTGCTTGGTATGCGGGCGAAGATTGGCGAATGGAAGCATTTAGGAATAACGAAGATATCTACTGTGCTTCTGCTAGTCAAATGTTCGGTGTTCCTGTAGAAAAGCATGGTGTTAACGCTGAATTAAGACCAAAAGGCAAAATCGCTGAATTGGCATTGGGCTATGGTGGAGCCAAAGGTGCACTCATAGCAATGTCAGCTCTCGATTATGGATTAAAAGAAGAAGAACTTGATGGTTTGGTTACTGCTTGGCGAAAAGCTAACCCTAACATCGTGAAGTTCTGGTAGGATGTTGAAAAAGCTATTAAAACCGCATTAAACAA
This sequence comes from Bacilli bacterium, assembly GCA_045132035.1. Lineage (GTDB taxonomy): Bacteria > Bacillota_I > Bacilli_A > RFN20 > CAG-826 > UBA2450. The sequence goes on along the minus strand of JBGURM010000036.1, from coordinate 19,775 downwards.
TGAAAATGATGAAGTCAAATTAAGTCAATTAAAGTTCGAATATAAATCAAAAATGCTCTTTATCACTTTGCCGAGTGGTAGAAAGCTCGCATATGTCAAACCGCAAATAGTGGATGGAAGTATTACTTACTTAGGTATCGATTCAAATAAAAAGTACTCACGCATAGAGTCTTATGGTCCGAAGTTCGTAGAAAACATCATTCAAGCTACTGCAAGAGACTTACTTATATTCGCTATGAAAAATCTTAGTCAATTTAAAATCGTAGCTCATGTTCACGATGAATTAATTATCGAAGCACCTATGGATACTAAAGTATCAAACATAGTGGCAAGGATGACCAGAAACCCAACTTGGGGGCATGGTTTAGTTCTTAATGCCGATGGATATGAGTGCGAATTCTATCAGAAAGATTAATTTAGGAGGAAAAACAATGATTATTACTTTCTATGGGTCTGATGTTAGAGATGACCCAAGCAATATTAACTATCCCCATAAATTCAACATTGATACCAAAACGGGGAAATATGATCCTTCTATGTTTATCTATGACTATGTTGGTCCGACGTTTAAGGGTACTCGCTCAGGTGCTAACTTTGTTAAAAGCAATTGTTTATTGGTAGATATCGATAATAACCACAGCGATAATCCTAGTGAATGGTTTGATAAAGATGATTTGGAAAATGTTATTAAAGGTGTTCCACACATCATCCATTACTCAAGGAACCACATGCTCGATAAACCTACGAAGAAAAACGGTGTCACTGTCATTAAACAAAAACGCCCAAAAATGCATATTATCATCGCTGCAGATATCAAATCTAAAGATGAATACGATAACATCATCAAGCGTTTAATGAAATATTTACCAATTATCGACCCAAAAGCTAAAGATGCTGCTCATTTCTTCTTTGGAACAGAAAATCCAAAAGTGGAAGTAATCGATGGCTATATGACTCTTAACGAACTCCTCGATGAGATGGATTTCGATAATTACGATAGTGGTGATGAAAACATTCCTGAAGGTCAAAGAAATGCGACCATGCATCGCTATGCTGTTAAGGTCCTTAAAAGATATGGTGATTCAGAAGAAGCCGAGACTTTATTCGATGAAAAAGCCAGTCACTGTAATCCGCCATTAGAAGAGTTTGAACTTAAGCAAATCTGGAATAGTGCTCTTAAGTTTTATAACAAAGTTATATTAGCAGACCCTAATTATAAAAAGCCTGATGATTATGATGACGATAACGACTACCGCCCAACTGACCAAAGTGATGTTGGACAGGCTCGTTTGCTTCAAAAGTATTTCTCTAATGAACTCAAGTATAGTGCCGCAACGCTTAACATCATCTACCGCAATAATAAATGGGTAGAAAGCGAAGCTGGTGCTCAAGCCGTAGCTCAAGAGTTAACTGAACGTCAACTTCGTCAAGCAGAGCATCTCATTATCACTTATTACAAAAAGTTAACTGAAACTCATGCATTCGATAAGATGGCAGGTTGTAAGAAGAGTGAGATAGAGAAAAACCTAGATGAAGAACAACGCGAAGCATATCGTGGCTACTTAGCCGCTCTTCAATTCAAAGAATATGTCATCAAGCGTAGATTCTCTCATACAATCGCAGCCACTTTAAAGGAAGTCAGGCCAATGGTGGAAATTGATTCCATGATGCTTGATGCTAATCCTTTCTTGCTTAATACACCAGCGGGTGTTTATGACTTAAGAGAAGGAATTAAAGGGATACGCGAACATAATGCAGAAGACCTTATGACAAAGATGACCAGTGTCTCACCTTCCCTAAAAGGGAAAGAGAAGTGGCTTAAGTCAGTCAATACCATCTTCGGGCATAACGATAAACTCATTGAATATGTTCAGGAAATGTGTGGCATGGCACTCTTCGGAAAAGTCTATGTTGAAGCCTGCATTATTGCCTATGGTGAAGGCGGTAATGGTAAGTCTACCTTCTTTAACTCGATAAGCAGTGTGCTAGGTGACTACTATGGCTCTATCGCAAGCGATGTTTTAACCACATCAATTAAACGCGATAAACAAGCTGATTTAGCAGAACTTCGTGGAAGAAGATTAGTGATTGCGGCCGAAACAAAAGCTGGTGATCGCTTAGATGAATCCACAATTAAACGCATGTGTTCTACTGACAAAATTAACGCATGCAAAAAATATAAGGACCCATTTGACTTCACCCCAAGTCATACCTTAGTCATTTACACAAACAATCTACCAAAGGTAGCAACTGTCGATGATGGTACTTGGAGAAGAATTATTGTCATTCCTTTCAAACACAAGTTTGCTGGCAAAGAAGATATTAAGAACTATGCCGAGGTACTTGTTGAGGAGGCTGGCGAGTTTATTCTCTATTGGCTTATCGAAGGTGCTAAAAAAGCAATCGACCACGGTTTCCATATCGAACCCCCGGAAGAAGTGGCAGAAGCCATCGACGGATATAAAGAGCAAAGCGACTCTGTTGCATTATTTCTAGATGAAAAGTGTGACACATCTGACCCAAATGCTACTTGTCCTAGTGGTGAGCTGTACACCAAATATCGTAACTATTGCTACAACATGGGTGAATCCGCTAGAAGCACAACAGACTTCTATGCCATTTTGAAGAAACGTGGCTTCAAACGACTTGAAATGAAACATCGATTCTTCATTAAAGGCATAACCCTATTACCAATCGACCTCTCCACACCAGATGAAGATTTTGGGGAATTACTGAAGTAAAAATTTAAGAAGAGAGAGGTCTGAGACCTCAAAAAGTAACTTATTCACATATAGAAAAAAATTATTAAGTCTATATAGAAAAAGTTGCGAAAAGACATCTCAGACCTCGCTAGTACTTCAGTACTAATAGAGAGGTCACATGGCTGAAGAAGCAAAAATAGAGGAAAAATTGGTAAAAGCCGTTAAAAAGGCTGGGGGATTATGCCTAAAGCTAGTTAGTCCTGGTTATGTAGGGGTACCTGACCGCATTGTACTAGTGGCATTAGGCAAAATTGGATTTGTCGAAGTTAAAGCACCTGGCAAAAAGCCAAGAAAGATACAACTTAAACGACATCGTGAATTAAGAGCATTAGGCTTTAACACTTATGTTCTTGACGATGTAAATCAAATAGGAGGAATTATTGATGCAATACGAACCACATGAATATCAAAGTTTTGCTACCAATTACATTGAGCATCATCCGATAAGTGCATTACTAATCGATATGGGCTTAGGCAAGACTGTCATCACACTTACAGCATTATTCGATTTGCTATTTGATTCCTTTGAAATCCATAAGGTGCTGGTGGTGGCTCCCTTAAGAGTGGGATTAATCTCTTGGCCAGATGAACTAAAAAAGTGGGATCATCTTCACTTTCTGAAATATAGCATCGTTATCGGCACAGAGATGGAACGCTTAAAAGCACTGAAAGCCAAAGCTGATGTTTATATCATTAACCGTGAAAACATTGAATGGCTAGTTACGAAGAGTGGATATAAATTCGACTTTGATACCGTTGTTATTGATGAGTTATCTTCTTTCAAGAATGGTAGGTCCAAAAGGCATAAGGCATTAATGCAGATACGTCCATATGTGAAAAGAATCATTGGATTAACTGGTACACCTGCAGGAAATGGTCTAATGGATTTATGGGCAGAGTTCAAATGTTTAGATTATGGCTCTCGACTCGGAAGATTCATCACTAGATATCGCGAAGATTACTTTATTCCAGATAAGCGTAACGGAATGGTGGTGTTCTCCTATAAACCACAGGCTGGAGCAGAAGCAAGAATCTATAGCAAGATTAGCGATATTACCATTTCAATGAAAGCTATCGACCATCTAAAGATGCCTGACTTAATTGAAGTGGAAAGACAGGTAGAGTTAGATACAGGTGAGTATAGCCTTTATAAGGAACTAGTTGATGAGATGGTTCTTGAATTAAAAGACAAAGAAATCACTAGTGCAAATGCTGCTGTTTTGACTGGTAAATTACTTCAAATTGCTAATGGTGCTATTTATAGCGATTCTGGTGAAATAGTGGAAATTCATAATCGCAAACTAGATGAGCTTGAAGACATTATTGAAGCTGCAAATGGAAAACCGCTACTAGTAGCATATTGGTTCAAGCACGACTTAGAACGAATTCAGAAAAGATTAGACAAATTAGGTGTTATCTATAAAACCCTAGATAAGCCAGACAACATTAGACAATGGAATAACAAAGAGCTTCCTGTTGGATTAATCCATCCTGCATCTGCTGGACATGGGCTAAATCTCCAAAGCGGTGGAAACACTATAGTGTGGTTTGGTCTTACTTGGTCATTAGAACTTTATCAGCAAACAGTTGCTAGACTCTACCGCCAAGGACAGAAAAGTGGATCAGTGGTAGTGATGCATATCGTAGCGAAAAACACGATGGATGAGCTAGTCCTTAGAGCTCTTAAAGACAAAGACATGACCCAAACAAGACTAATTGATGCAGTTAAAGCAGAAATTAAGGGGGTAGACCATGACTAATAAGGAATTCCTACAAAAGCCGATGCGAATCCAAAGACGCATTGATGCCTTAAAATTACAAAAGCAATCCTTTGAAGAATTAGCTAATTCCATTCCTGGTGGTAATTATGACCAACCAGTAGTGCAGAAAACGAGAAGTCAACAAGCACCATTTATTAAATGGATTGATAAAATCATGGAAGTAGAAAAGAAGATTGAAGAGCTAACCGCTGAATACGAAAAAGCCAAAGATGAAGTATTAACGGCTATCTATCAACTACCTAACCCTGACTATCAAAACATTCTAATAATGCGATACCTTAATGACTATTCTTGGGCAACCATCTGCACTAAGATGTATGTCTCGCTAACAACAGCCAAAAGATGGCATTGGGGTGCGTTAAACAGTCTCAAAATAAATGTTGGACCATAATGGACCACTTTGGCCCATTCTGAATTGTTGTAATCAGTCAAATTATCGAATATTGTAGAATTGGCGAAAGCTATAAAGAAGAGCCTGTGAGCAATCATGGGTTCTTTTAATTTTATTCACGCTAAAAGGAGAGTACCTATGGGTAGAAAATCAATCCTTGCGACGTGGAAGGACAGTGGAAAGTGGCCAGAGTACCGCGAAATCATTATCCAATGCATCCTAGCTGGTGCAACAGATAAGGAAATTGCAAGTTGCCTAAAGATATCTCCGGACACGTACACAAGTTTAAAAAATGTAAAAGAAATTAGAGAACTTATCGAGCAGACCAAATTAGACGATAAAAGGCATTTTATTGAAAATGTCAGAAAACTCGCTGATGGTGCTGAGCATCGTGTCACCAGAAAAACCATGAAAACCAAAGATGGAAAAGTGGTGGGTGAACGAATTGCTGGTGAGGTAGTAACAAAAATGCCACCAAGTTTAGATGCTAACCGTTATTTGTTAGCAATCCTTTATGGTGATGAATTTGCTGTTGAATATCGAAAGTTAAAGATTTTAGAAAACAAAGTTAAAAACGAATTAGGAGGATGGGAAAATGCCAATGTCGAGTCAGAAGATAGTGATAAAGAAGATTGATGAACTTATCGCTTATGACAACAACCCAAGATTTAATGATGAAGCTGTTGATGCAGTAGCGAATTCAATCAAAGCCTTTGGCTTTAGAAATCCTATTCTCATCGATTCGCATAATGTAATTATCGCAGGCCATACACGTTTACTCGCATCTAAAAAAATAGGATTAAAAGAGGTTCCGTGCATTGTGGTTGATGATTTATCAGAAGATGAAATTAAAGCCTTAAGACTTGCAGATAATAAAACAGCGGAAATTGCCAAATGGGATATGGGCAAATTAGCCGTTGAAATTAAAAACATTGATATGGATTTACTTCAATTTGGCTTTGAAGATTTGATGGATAAACTCCAAGACAAACCTAAAGATGACAACTTCGATGAAAATGAAGCTTTGCCTGAAAACCCATATTCAGTTAAAGGTGATGTTTACATCTTAGGAAAACATAGACTCATGTGTGGTGATTCAACATTAAAAGAAGATGTTGATGTCCTTATGGATGGTAAACTTGCCGATTTAATTGAAACTGACCCGCCATACAATGTTGCCATAGGCAAAAAGGGCCAACAGTACAAAGAACGTGGTGGATATGACTGTGGCATGACTGATAGAACCATTCTTAACGATGATATGGATGACTCATCCTTTAGAGAATTTCTTGATAAGGTGATGGTGAACTTCTATAACAACGTCAAACCTGGTGGTTCCATTTATGTCTTCCATGCAGATACCGAAGGGTTTAACTTCCGTGGTGCATTTAAAGAAGCAGGCTTCAAATTATCCGAATGCTTAATTTGGAAAAAGAACAACTTTGTTTTAGGAAGATGTCCATACCATTACATGCATGAACCAATTCTCTTTGGCTGGAAAGAAGGTGCGGCCCATTATTTCGTAGAAGATAGAACTCAAACAACTATCCTTGAATACGACAGACCACAATCTTCTGAACTCCATCCAACAATGAAACCAATTCCATTAGTTACAAAGCTAATCGAAAATAGTTCCCGTAGAGGCGAGCTTGTCTTGGATCTCTTTGGTGGTAGTGGTACAACCCTTATTGCTTGTGAGCAAATCGGAAGAATTGCTTACCTGATGGAACTCGACACCAAATATGTCGATGTGATTGTTAAAAGATACTTAAGGAACACCGGTTCATATGAAGGGTGTTTTTTATTAAGAGATGGTAAAAAGATTCCACTTGAAACCATCAAGGATTTTGAAGTCTTAGATAACGATGACTTCTTAAAATAAATCCGACAAATTATGCTTACACGCGTAAAAGAAAATTGAATGACTAGTTGTGTCATTGCATACCTCCTTTACAGTGGGTGAGGTGCTTGTTCTTCGGTGCCTCATCCACGCTTTCTCCTTGTATCAAAGTAGTGTCTTATTAACTTGCTATTGCATAGCAATAGAGCGATTATATACATGACCAAAAGGAGGTCATGAAAATGGCAAAAAGACAGACAAAAAAGCAGGTCAAAAACGCTAAAAGAAACAGCTGCAAGACCTATGAAGAATGCAAAAGATGGTCTGAATACTACTTCGGTGGTAATGGAAAGTTACCATTTTAGGAGGTAGTAAGATGGCAAGACACATTGAAAGTAAAAAAGGACTCAGAACCCTAGCAGATAGAATGTGCAAATGGGGGTTTGAACACCAAGGCAAACCTGAGTACAAATTTGAAGAATTCAATTATTGGTGGAATGTGGTTATAGGCTGCATCAACGAGAACCTCGCTATGGATGAGGTAGATTATGAAAACGCACCAGAATGGTTCAGACCACTTTGGAGGGGGTTGAAATAATGTACTTAGTCACAGAGGGCAAAAGAAAAGAGAACCAATTAGGATACGCACCCAAGACTCACGAATATGTTTACTTCCATAGGGGAGTGGAAATTTGGCGAATGAAGGGTGATGAATCCTTACTCAATTATTTCAATGAGGTTCGAGCAGACATCCACTTATTTGAAGATAAGGATATTGAAAAGCTCCCAACTTATCCAATTTGGAAGAGATACGGTGATGACTGCCACGAATTTAATTTAAAGGAGCTAGGGTTGAAATAAGGCAGTTTATAAAAAGCGAATTAGCCAACTTCGGTTGGTTTTTTCTCTTCTAGGGAGGTAAAGGAAATGTTTGATGCCACAATTGAAACTTTATACATGTCCTTTGTCTCTCTTTTTGTTTCTTGGCTTATTGCTTTACCTTTAGGTAGCTTAGTCAGTGAAACGCGGCCAGGAGGTTTATTTCCTTCCAAAGTCGCAAACTTCATTTTGAATCGAATAATCGATGTCGGACGTTCCATTCCGTTCATCTTGCTAGTGGTATTCTTATTCCCTTTTACCAGAGCGTTAATAGGAACCGCGATTGGAACCACAGCGATGATTGTGCCTTTAACAATCTGTGCTATTCCTTTTGAGGCGAGATTAGTGGAAGAGATTTTATCTGAGATTCCTTATTCGATTATTGAAGCAGCAAAGATTGATGGAGCCAGTAATCTAAAGATTATCATAAGGATTAAATGGGCATGTAAGGTGCCTTATTTAGTTAATTCAATCGGCATCAGCTTAATTAACATCATTGGCTATTCCGCTATGGCAGGAGTAGTTGGTGGTGGGGGATTAGGAAACTACGCGATTGTCTATGGATTCCAAAGATTTAATTGGAACATCATTGCCCAAAGTGTGGTGATCATTGTGATCATCGTTTGTTTGATTCAAATCATTAACAATCTTCTAGTGAGGTTGTTGCTATGGAGGTGCTTATGCATAAAACATTAAAATTTCTCATACTTGCCTGCTTGCCTGTGCTTGCATTAGCAGGATGCGGTAAAAACTCTAAAACAATTACAGTGGGTGCGAGTTCAACTCCACATGCCTTAATCTTAGAGCAAACCAAAGGTTACATTGAAAAGCAAGGCTACAAATTGGATATTAAAGTCTTTAATGACTATGTCCTTCCTAACTATGCCTTAGAAAATGGCGAGCTTGATGCAAATTACTTCCAACACGAACCTTATTTGAATGAATTTAATGCGAGCAATGGCACACATCTCGTAAGTGCGATGAAAGTCCACTTTGAACCTATGGGAATTTATAAAGGCAATAAAGTAAGTCTTGATTCATTCTCTTATGGTGACAAAATCATCGTTCCTAGCGATAAATCAAACTATGATAGAGCGGTGGAATTACTAAAAGTAAATGGAATGGATAATGCTAATCTCGTTCAAGTTGAGGCTCAAAACATTCCGCTTATGTTGAGCGATTGTTCCTATGCGGTTATCAACGGCAACTATGCTTTATCTGCAGGAGTGGTGAATCGCTGCTTAGTGACTGAAGATAAGGATTCAGAAATTGCGAATAAAATGGCGAATATCATCGCTGTTAAAAGTGGTCATCAGGAAGATGCCAAAATAAAGGTATTGCTTGATTCACTTAAACAGGAAAATATCGCAAATTACATTCAATCAAAATTTGGTGAATCTGTCTTATATTTGCTGTAAAATAAATTTTATGATTTATAGCAATGTTGAAGTCAATAATTTGGAAGAATATCTATCTGCATTAAAAACACATCATCCATCAGCGATTAGTTTTTCTTCTAAAATGGAATATTCCGATACACGTCACTGTCTAATGTATTGTGAGGATCATAAGGACAATCCTAACTTTCCTGAGTATGCATATGTCTTTCACTCTAGAATAGTGTCTGATTATTATCGTGGTTATTCTAAATTAAGTTTTAAGGAAGTGTTTGCTTCTGTTAAAAAGTTATTGGAAATTGAGAATGTTTATTCTCCTGTTTATGGTGTTTTGATAAATTTCTTTAATTTTCATGGAAGATTATGCTTGAGGGATGGCAAGAAAGAAATCCACGAGAGCGACATAATTTTAAGAGATAAGTATTACGAAAAAGCAGTTGCGGTTGGTGACCCTTTCGCTCAAATGGAATATTGCGAAATATTGTTGATTGAGGATGATACAGATTTTCAAGATTTATTGAGTCGTTACGAAAAACTAGGAAAAATGGATTTTAAATACGCATCCGTTTGCTATGGAAGAATTGGAGAAATGTATTTAAACGGCAGAAATAGCATTTCTAAGAATCCAACAAAGGCATACTTCTACCTAAGCGAAGCAGTTAGGATGAATCCAAATTCGCCAGCAAGACGATGGATTGATAAATATCTTGAGGAAGCAAAAAAGCAAATTGAGGGCTAAAATAGGCCCTTTTTATTATTTGTCTCATTAGGAATTATATTCCAATGAGTCTAATAATAGAGATATAAACATGTTAAATAGGCCCAAAATTAGGGCTTTTTTCGTTCTTTACTCAATAACAAGTTATTCAGTAAAGGCAAAATGAACAAAAAGGAGGCAAACTAATGTTTGAAAAGGTAAATCCAAAACATCCAGACAAGTTATGCGATTGCATTGCTGGTGCTTTAGTTGATATGGCTTATGCAAGAGTCAATAACCCAAAAATAGCAGTGGAAGTAATGCTTGGACATGGCAAATGTCACATAATCGCGGAAACATCCGTGAAGTTAAATAAGAAAGAAGTTAAACGTGCGATATATCGCATTGTTGGCCATAAAGTGAAAGTCGATTATAAGGAAGTTCCACAAGACATCCATCTTTCTAACAATCAAGTCGGGAAAGTGAGATGTGGCGATAACGGGATATTCCGTGGTGCGCCACTTACTGAAGAACAGCTTAAATTGACCGATATTGCGAAAGACATCTTTGATGTTTATCCGTATGACGGCAAATATGTGCTTGATAAATCGCGTTTAATTATCTGCCAAAGTAATGCCGCTACAAGTGATTTAAAGAAAATCTTCAAAAGAGCCGTTATTAATCCTTTAGGGGATTGGAGCGGAACCGAAGAAGTCGATACTGGAATGACCAACAGAAAGCTGGGCAGCGATATGGCCGATTCCGTTACTGGTGGTGGATTACACGGTAAGGATTTATCTAAAGCAGACGTGAGCGTTAATATCTACGCATTCTTAAAAGCCCAAAAGACCAAAAAGGTCGTAGAGCTTAGCTGTGCTATTGGTGATGAATATATCGATGGAAAGCCATATGGCGAAATCGTAAAAATCGCTAGGGATTACATTAACGCTTTAGGCGGCTTTGAAAAGTTTGCTGAATGGGGGTTAGTCCGTGTTAAGTAAATGTGCTGCTATTAACCGTTTCTATAGAAGCGGTGCTTGGCTATTAGCTAGGCAACAAAAGATAGCAGCGTGTAATGGTAAGTGTGAACTCTGTGGTGCAGTGGGGGAAGAGGTACACCATAAGGTAGCCTTAACACCTGACAACATCAACAACCCAAACGTCACACTTAATCCTGATAACTTAATCTATCTCTGTAAGGACTGCCACAACAAAGAGCATGGCAGGTTTAAGAAAGCTAATCAGTTTGATGCGGATGGGAACTTAAAACCTTATTAAAAAACCTCTTTCCTACCGTCTTTCAAGCTCGGGGTGTAAGAGGAAGGGCCTGTTGCCAAGTTTCAATCTTGGTCGTGTCCCTAAAGAAAGATTAACATTTCTTTCTCGGTTGTTAAATAAATTTTATGATCCCCCGGTCATCAATCTTTGATTGATTAGCAAAGTACCGCTGGCCCCACCTCAGAAATGCGTGGCCCGGGAATTTTCAAAAATCACTTTATTTTGGAGGAGGAAAACTCGTGGATGGTAAAGCAGTCTTAAAAGAATACGAGCGATTACTTGCTCTGTTTAAAGATGTTGATGAAACAAAAACTAAATTAGTTGATGAGCTGCTACACAAAGCGGCTTTTTTAAAGGTTCAGTTAGATGAACTACAAAAACAAGTAACTACCTATGGTACGGTACAAGTTAAAAATGGTGAGTTTAGAGAAACAGTTTCTTATAAAACTTTCCTCACCTCTTTAGCGGTTTACCAAACCGTAATAAAAACACTCAACTCAATCATTGGAAGAAACGCAATCGATGAAGATGATGAGTTTGACGAATTCATGAAACAGTTAGGAGGATAGCTCAATGGCATACGAGATTCACGTTCAAGTTCATAAAAATGGCAAGCTCGAATTAGATGTAGATCCATTTGAAATATCAGTTTTTAGAGAATCCAAAAGAGTAAAACTCTTATTTGAAGTGGATACTGAAATTGATAGCACATATCATTATCTAAAATTCACACATGCCAGAGCGACCTATTTGTATAGGGTCCACAGCAACACCTTTGAAATTCCTAAAGCCATCACAGCTTATGAAGGTGCATGGGAGATGTCATTTATCGCTTGTGATGAAGTTGCTAATAGTGACTCCACAATCACAGCAGATTACATCTATGCATCAGAGCCAGTAGTGGCCACTGTGTTAAGGGGTAATTTAGGTGAGATTCATACATCTGAGGAATTTGTTTTACTCTCACAATTAGTAGAAGGAAGATTTGACCACTTTGAAATTCCTGAAGGTTGTACTTACATCACTTCATATTTCTTGTCTCAAGCGACTAACGAATTCACTGTTACTGTTCCTTCAACAATTACAACTATCAAAGACCATGCTTTTTATGAAAGTGGATGTACCCATATTGAGTTTGAACCCGGAAGTCAGTTAGCAACTTTAGAAGCATATGCTCTCTATCGTATTCCTAACTTAGATGATATTAACTTCCCATCTTCACTCTCTAGCTGGGGTAACTATAATCTTGGTGGTTGCGGATGCGAGTATGTCACATTTGGTGCTAACTCAAATCTAAGACAGCTATCTTCTTATTCGTTCTGGAATATCCCAAATCTTAAAAAGCTTTATTTACCAGATAGGCTCCAAAGCTTTACTGGCGGTACAGCGGTTGTTAAAGGATGTCCTCTTTTAAATGAGATTTGGTTCCCTAACACAATCAATGTACCAATTCCTTTAGAGGCAATTCAGGATTGTCCTGTTTTAAGCAAGATTACATTACAGAGTAATTTCAATGTGAATGCGAACTTTGGTAACTGTACCTCTTTGACTAGAGAATCAGTAATTCAAATGTTCCGTAACTTGAAAGACCTAAGTGGTGCAGCATCTAAAGTTATTTCAATTCATCAAGTTGTCTATGACAGATTAGAGACAGAGGATATCGCAATTGCCACAAGCAAGAACTGGTCTATTGGTATTGTAGGAGCAAATAACCCTCTTGCGGGTAAATGTTTCCATTACCAAAACAGCTCGATTGAAATTGACTTAGAGTTCTCTTCAGACTTTGGTTGTATCAGTTGTTCAGGCAATGCAGTCAACTTCACCTATGAACTTCTTTCTGAAACCACATTTAAGATTGATATCTCTGGTGGCGATTACATTCCAAGTGCATGGGGTAACTTTATGCCAGTGCCAGTTGGAGAAGTTATCAACGATACAGGTGTTATTACCTTCAGTAGTGGTGAGGTCAGCCAAGTCAAACTCAAAACTTATTCCGCTAACAATGTTGGAACCAATAGAACATTCAGTTTAGTCACGGAGGGCGAATAGTATGGAAATCATTAATGAAAAAGGTTTACGAATTCTTGTCGCTAAGGATGGCTATGTTATCCAAAGTATCACTGATGGGTCTATCCTAGGCAAGAAGATTGTTTTAGGCAAAAATGACTCTGAGATTCATTACCATGAGATTCCGCTGCCCGTTAAAGAAGTGGAAGATAGTGCAGAATGAGTTTCTTACTATCGTATATCAACGAAATAGAGTCAGGACGAATAATTGCTGGTCAGGAACTAAAAAGTGTCTTAAATGGCTTAAAAAACGATTTGAATAATCCTCGCTATATCTATGATGAGAAGCCGGGGAGAGTGAGAATCGAGTTTATCGAAAGATTCTGCAAGCACACTAAGGCACCTTTTAATGGCATGCCTTTCAAACTCGAGTTGTGGGAGAAGGCAATTCTTGAAGCTGCATATGGGTTTAAGATGGCCGACACTGGACTTAGAAGGTTCAATGAGGTTCTCTTACTCATCGCTAGAAAGAATGGCAAGACCACATTCGTTGCTGGCATTGACTTAGCAGAATTCTTTTTAAGTAGTGGTGGCACTGATATCGTATGTGCGAGTAACACAAACGACCAGGCATCCATCCTATTTGAAGAAATCAACAACATGCGAGAGCAGAGCAGAGCTCTAAGAAATGAGAAACGCTCTAGGAAGAATATCTTCTACATTTACTCTCCAAAGACTAAGAACAAAATCAAGAAGCTCTCGGCCCAGTCCAAAAACAAAGATGGCTATAACATCTCTGTCGGTTGTATTGATGAGGCATGGGGGATGACAGACTCAAAAGTCTATGATGCTATTAAGCAATCACAGTCTACAAAGCCTGACCCTTTAATCTTCATCATTACTACTGAAGGCACTGTCGTTGATGGTTTTCTTGATAGCAAACTCGATTATTGCCGCAAGATGATAAAAGGCGAAATCAAAGACGAGAAGATTCTTCCGTGGCTTTATACCCAAGACTCTATCGATGAAATCTTTGAGGATCCTGCTTCATGGCAAAAAAGCAATCCTTCCCTAGGAACAGTCAAAACAAAGACCTACTTCGACGACATTATCAATAAAGCCAGTAATGACCTAGCGACTAAAGTCACGATGCTTTGTAAAGACTTCAACATCAAACAAGTCGATAGCGGTTCATGGCTCACATTTAATGAACTTAACAATGAAACCAAGTTTAATCTTGATGACATTAGAGACAGCTATGCGATTGGTGGTGTCGACTTATCTTCAACCACAGACTTAACTGCTGCGGTATTACTAGTAATAAAGAACGGCAAACGCTATGTCGTGCCACATTTCTTTATGCCTAGAGACCTAGTTAAAAAGAGAGTGGAAGAAGACAAGATTCCATATGACGTTTGGATTAAAAAAGGCCTCATCACTTTATCTGATGGAAATCAAAACGATTTTTCAAAGGTGACTGAGTGGTTTGTTTCAATGGTGAAAAACTATGGTATCCGTCCTTTATGGATTGGATATGACCCGTGGAACTCTCAGTACTGGGTAAAGGAAATGGAAGAAGCTGGATTCACGATGGAGAAAATCCGTCAAGGAATCTACACATTATCCGAGCCTATGAAACAGCTCGAAGGAGACCTTAAAAATAAGTTAGTCATCTATGACAACAATCCAATCTTAAAGTGGTGCTTTGCTAACACCCAAGCTAAGGTTGACCTGAATGGTAATATCCAACCTAGCAAACTAAATAGCAAATTAAAACGAATTGATGGCTGCGTTGCTTTAATAATTTGTTACGCAGTTCTTTCAAGATATAGAAACGACTACGAGAACATGATTAGTTAGGAGGTAACTATGGGATTCTTTGACATATTCAAACGAAAGAAAAAAGTAGTGGCACCTGTTAACTATGATGCTCACGTATTCAAATCTACTTTAAATCTCTTCACTGACTTTGGTGACAACATCAATGCATCAGATGTAGTGAAAATCTGCATCGACAGAATCGCTACCCATGCAGCAAAGCTGAAACCAAGATACGTGAAGACTCAAGATGACCAAACGGTCCAAGAGAGAAAAGGGAATCTTGCGTTCTTGCTTAAGTTCCAACCTAACCCTTTAATGACACCGTTCGATTTTATTTATCGAGTAGTGACTCTTTTGTATCTAAATAACAATGCGTTCATTTATCCCGTTTATGATTACGAGACGTATGAACTCAAAGAGTTATGGCCATTAAAACCTAACTCGGTGGAAGCCTTAAGAGATGAGAGTGGAGCGTTATTTCTCCGCTTTTATTTTTCTGACAAAAAAGCATTCACACTTCCATATGAATCACTCATCCATTTGAGAAGGTTTTATGGAACCAACGATATCTTTGGTGGGAGCGGTGCGATAAGTGATCATTCTGCTTTACTCCAAACTATCAAGATTAATGATTCCGTCCTTCAGGGTTTGGATAATGCGATTAAAACATCATTCCAAATCAAAGGTTTATTAAAAATAAATGGAATCCTTTCTGAAAAAGATAAGACCGCTCAAAAGAAAGAGTTTGATGAAGCTTTAAAAGAAGCTGCTAAAGATGGTGGAAACTCCATCGTGCCTGTGGACTTAAAGAGTGATTATGTTCCTCTTAACACAGACCCAAAACTGGTGGACTCAACAACCCTCAGTTTCTTACAAAAGAAAATCATCTCTTACTTTGGAGTGAGCGAGGCTATCTTTGATAACAAGTACGATGAAAACGAATACAACGCTTTCTACGAGTCAGTTATCGAAGGCATCGCCATTGCTTTATCAGAAACATTTTCAAAAGCGTTATTAACAAGAAGTCGGCTCGAGAATGGTGAGCAAATCATCTTCTACAGCGAAAGACTTCAATACGCTTCATGGAATACAAAAGTCCAAGCCATAGAAAAGTTGATGGGCCTTGGCATTCTTTCTCTCAACGAATCGAGAGCCCTTTTAGGCTTCGAACCAATCGAGGGTGGAAATAGAAGACTACAATCACTCAACTATGTTGATGCAGATAAAGCAAATGAATATCAACTAGACAAATTCTTTAAAAAACCTAAATCCAAGGAGGAAATAACCGATGAATAAGGAAGTCAGGTTCTCATCCATTGAAACCAGAGCGGATGAGGAAAACAAAAAGATGATAGTGGAAGGCTATGCGATTGTTTTTAATGAGGAAACACTCATAGGCACAGAAGAGCATGGCTTTATTGAATCTATCGATGTGAATGCTCTAAAAGAAGCAAACATGAAGGATGTGCCGTTTAAATACAACCATAACGACTCGACCTTAATTATAGCGAGGACCAGAAATGGTTCTCTTTCTTTAGAAGTTGATGAAAAAGGTTTGAAGATTCATGCCGAACTCATCGACACAACTAGCAATAGAGACATTTTCAAATGTATCGAAGCTGGTCTATTAGACAAGATGTCATTTGCTTTTACTGTTAAAAGTCAAAGCTGGGATAAGAGTGGAAAACTACCTAAGAGAACGATCACGGCAATTGACCGTCTCTTTGATGTTAGTGTCGTAGACTTGCCGGCCTATGATGCCACATCCATCCAAGCAAGTGCTCGTTCTTTAGAGTTGGCGGATGCTGAACTAAAGGCATTGGATGATGCAGAGCAGTTAGAACGCAGAACAATAATTGCGAAAAGACTAAAAATTAAAACTAAAATCTAGGAGGAATTCATTTTATGAATCTTGAATTACGTTTAAAGGAAATTAAAACCCGCCTTGATGAAATTAGGGGTTTAACAGATTCTGAAACTGATGTCGAAAAGCTCGAAGCTCTCGATAAAGAAGTTGATGAATTAACAAACGAACGCAAAGCCATTGAAAAGAAACTCGCGATGAGAGGTAAATTCGATGTCCAAGATGTCGTTGTCGAAACCAAATCCACAGAACCAACTGCTGAATTAGAAGCTCGCGGTCAAGCCTTAAAGGAAGGTAGAACAGTTACCGTTACTGCTAATGGTGTTTTACTCCCAGAACATGTCGATGACAAAATCTCACCTTACCCATTCCGTGAAGTCTCTACATTAGTAGAACAAGTTCACACCGTTAACTTAAAGGGTGGCGAAACCTATAAGAAATCCTTCGTCAAATCTCACGGCACTGGTGGATTAACTGCAGAAGGTGATCCTTATACCACAGCAGAACCAACCTTTGGTTATTTAACAATCTCCAAAGTCAAAGTCACTGCTTATGCAGAAATCACTGAAGAGTTAGAAAAACTCCCAGCCGCTGATTACCAAGGCGAAGTCCTTAAAGGTGTCAACATCGCTTTAAGAAAGAAAATCTCTGAACAAATCTTAAGAGGTGCTGGTACAACCAATACCTTCAAAGGCATCTTCTCTGCTAACTGCGAAGCTTTAGCGGACAATGTCGATTTAGAGATTTCTGCAATCGATGAAAACACACTCGATGAAATCGTCTACGCATATGGTGGTGACGAAGAAGTCGAAGGTGGCTGTGTCCTCATCCTCAACAAGAATGACTTACGTGCATTCGCTGGCTTAAGAACCGCTGAAGGTCGTAAGGTCCACAATGTTGACTATAAGGCTCACACAATCGATGGCATCCCATTCATCATCTCTTCACACTGTAAAGCAATCTCTGCAGCAACAACTGAAGCAGGTGAATATGGTATTGCCTATGGACCTCTCGCTAACTACGAAGTCCCAATCTTCAGTGGCGTTGAAGTAGCCAAATCCACTGATTACAAATTCAAAGATGGCATTATCTGCTATAAGGCTTCTGTCTTCACTGGTGGTAACGTTATCGGCTACAAAGGCTTCTTAAGAGTTAAGAAAGCTGCCGCCCAATCTAATTCAGAATCTGAAGAAGACGAAGGCGAATAGACCTTAGGTCAAAACACGGAGGAGTGCCCGCTTGCCTAGTTGTAGTAAGTCGCTAGTCGCATCGCAGGTTTGTAGTTTTATATTCTTCGGAATTTAAAGAAAAAAGGCGGGTCCTTCCGTTTAAGAGTAATAGGAAGAATTTTACTTGAATAACTAAAAGAGGAGGTGTCTAAAATGTCGTGCGAAAACATGTTAGCCAAGATGAAGAAAGCTTTGCTTATCCCTGCAACAGAAAACTACGCTGATGATGAAATCTTGATTCATATTGCCTCGTGCCGCCAGCTCCTAGTCAGTGTTGGAATTCCTCGTGAAACCGCTGAATCAGATGACAATCCTTTAGTGACAGCTCTTATTACCATATTTGTGAAGACGAACTTCGGATTTAATAACAATGGAGAAGTGAAAGAGCTTCCCAAGAGCGTTGACGTCTTACTCAGACAGCTTTGCTTGCATACACCCTCTGAGGTTGGTGGAGGTTCTTCCTCGTGATAGCGTATCCTAATTCCGGCAACATATCCTTATTCCTATTACGTGTTAAAACAGCTGCAGATGCCCTTGGGAACCAAAGTATGCGGTTGGTTGGCTCCAAAGAGGTGGTGGGGATGACGAGCTCCATCACTTCTAAGGAATTCTATTCATCAAAAGAAAGCAAAGTGATGCTTAGTTTTAAAGTGTCTATTCAGTGTTTCCTTTATGACAAGAGCAAATACATTTATATTCCTAACGAAGACACCATCTACAAAGTAGAAAGGACCTATCAAAATGGAATGTGGATGGAACTTTACTGCTCTGAAGCAACTCTTAAAAAGGAGGAAATCGAAGGATGGAATCTATAGAACTAACAGCACTTACCCCAGCAATTGAAAAAGCGGTAAAAACATATTCTAAAGAAGTTGAACTAGCGATAGTTGAGCGATTGGAATATGCCGCTGATCAAATACTGGATTACATAAAAGATAACGCACCTAGAACACCTTGGACCAAAGAGCATCTAGGTGATTCTTTTATCAAGGAATCTCATGGTGATGGTGTAAATAAAACAATAGTAATTTACTCAAGAACCAAAGGTTCAATCGTTCACTTAGTGGAACTAGGCTTCAGACACCGTAGTGGAAAACATGTTCCAGCTCGACCATTTCTTCGTCCTGCTTATGACATGTTTACACCAGAGATGCTTGAAGATATGAAACGAATCATAAATGGAGGTACATAACGTGCTACGAAAATTAAAAGCAGTATTACAGACGGTCTTGCCTACAGTTATTTATGCAAGATACGACTATGATAACGAACAAAACACAGAACCGCCTTACATAATTTTTCAGGATATTTCAAAGAAACCAGCTGAGTTTGGTGATGATAAGCCTGTCTACTATGAAAGAACGATTCAAATCACATTAGTAACTAAAAAGAAAGACGAAGCCATTGAGGGGCAGCTTGAAAAAACTTTGCTCGAATACGACTACGTCTTTTCTTTAACAAACGAGTTCTCGAACTCGGACCACTCTATAAATAGAGTTTATGAAATTAGGCTGGAGGAATTTAAACATGCCAAATAACAAAATCACTTTCGGACTTCGAAATGTCCATTATGCTCTTGCTAATCAAGACAACAATGGTAACTGGAGCTTTGATACTCCAGTCGCTCTACCAGGTGCTCAAGAATTCTCTTCTGAAGTAGTTGGTGGAAGTACTAACGTCTATGCAGATGACACTTTGTATGCATCCTTAGTTCAAAATGCTGGACGTACATTAACTCTTAAATTCACAGAAATCCCAGATGGATTCAAAACTGCTGTGTTGGGTTACAAGCAATTAACAAATGGTAACTTAGTGGAAATTGCTAATGC
>JBGURM010000035.1:0-2748 GCA_045132035.1 Bacilli bacterium | reverse complement strand
TTTCTTAGGAAGCATCGCATTTATTATACTGAAAAGGTAAGAACAACTTATTTTTCCGAAGAGTTGCAATTAATTATTCAATTAACGCAAAAAATAAAAAACGTTAATAATTAATTATTATAGGCTATAATATAAGAAGATATGTCATATGCCTTATTTGTCGGAATAGCATTAGCTATTCACATATTAATCAACATTGATATCGGTTTTAAGAAAAACGATTTCCCTGCAATTAAATGGTATCGTTTTTTCCTTGCTGCCATATTCATTTATTATGTCGTTGATATGTTATGGGGTGTATTTGACATCTATAAGATGATTCCTATCTTATATGCGGATACAGTCATCTATTTCTTGGTTATGGGTGGAATCATCCTCACTTGGACTTTCTTTATTGTTAAATATTTAAAAAGTGAAGGATTGGTATCTAAAATCATTAGGGGAATAGGAATATTATTCTTTATTACTCAAGTAACATTAACTTTGGTTAATATCTTCTATCCAGTCATCTTCTCTTTAGATGAAAGTGGTAATTATCTCACTTATCCTGGAAGAGATGCGATGTTAATCGTTCAAATTGCTTTATATTTGATTTTATTTATTTATACCTTAGTAACTTCTAAGTTATTACATTCCACGATTAGTAAAAAGCATCTCATTATTTCAATCGTTTCCTTAACAAACGCTTTAATGATCGCTATTCAATTTTATTATCCTTTAGTCCCGTTATATTCCGCTGGATGCCTCATCAGCGTTATTCTTCTAACTGTATATACAGTTAAAGATTATAAAGATGTCGTTAAAAAAGAACTCGCTACTGCGACTAATTTAGCGTACACTGATTCATTAACTGGAGTAAATTCTCGTCACGCTTATGTTGAAATGGAAGAAAGAGTGGATAATAAAATTGCAAATCACGAATTAGAAGAATTCGCAGTTGCGGTCTTTGATTTAAATGGATTAAAGAAAATCAATGACACTTATGGTCATAAAGTTGGTGATCAATATATCATCGATTCCATTAAACTAATTGAAGAATATTTTGGCAAAGAACATCTTTATCGTTTTGGTGGAGATGAATTTGTGCTCCTATTAGGAGATGAAAACTATAACAAACGTCTCATTTTAATGAGAGAGTTTAATAAAGAAGTTAAAAAGAACATTAAAGAAGTAAATAAACCAGTTATTTCTTGTGGAATGTCAGATTTCAATAAAGAAAGCGATAATACTTTCCGTGCAGTGTTTAGTCGTGCTGATAAACAAATGTATGAAAGAAAGCAAGAACTCAAGAAAATGTAAATATGAATTTTTTCTTAGATAACTACCATCTAATTTGTATAACTATCGCGATGGGCTTTATCACCTTTGTCAACTTCAAAGGTAATAAAAAACACTCATCTGATATTTTTATTATTCTAGGTTTATCTTTACTATTAGCCTTAACTGTCACTTTAGAAAAATATGCTTGCACAAATATTAATCTCATCTTTTTAGCGGCCTTCATGTCCTTTTTGGGATATGTTATTAGACCGATTATCATCTATTTCTTCATTAGACTTGCAGATAGAGAAAAACTAGTTCCTTTATATGTCTTTATTATTCTATTTGTGATTAACGCAGCATTTTATGTTCCTGCTTTATTCATTAATAATGAATCTTTATCTCATTTTGCCTATTATTACGTCGCTAATTCCACGAATGATGGACTTATATTTACTAGAGGAATATTTAATTTCTCTTCCCATATCTTATCTGGATTTTTACTCGCTTATCTCATTTTCTTATCATATCGCTTAATCTCATTAAAACATCGTGATGATGCGATTATGGTTCTTTTATGTGTTTTATTTGTCGTAGTGGCGGTTATTTTAGAAGCTACTAATGTCGCTACTAATTTACTTAATATGACAATCGCGATATCTTGTGTTTTCTATTATTTATTCTTAAATAGAGATGATAATCGTCGAGATGCTTTAACTCGCTTATTTACTCGAAAAACATATTATATTGATTTAGCGAAATATGAAAAAAGAATCGTTGGAGTCATATCAATTGATATGAATGGATTAAAATATCTCAATGACACGAAAGGTCACGAAGAAGGAGATAATGCGATTAGATGTGTTGGTAAAGCTATTCTCATGTCAATTAAAAAAGATATGTTAGCGTACCGTATGGGTGGAGATGAATTTTTAATTACTGCCTATTCTTCAAAAAGAGAAGAATTAGATAATATCAGTAACAAAATTAAAAATATTGTCGAAAGTAGTGGTTATTACTGCTCTACTGGTGTGGCGTATAAAGATAAAGAATCAATCTCTTATCAAGAGCTTGTCGAACTTTCTGAAGTAGAAATGTATAACGATAAAGCGAATTTCTATAAGACTCACAAAATTGAAAGAAGAAAAAGTGGAGTGATTTAATCACTCCTTTTCAAATAAATATTTTCTTTCCCGTTTAAGAGGGAATTTTTTAATTTGGGGATAACCGTATATTGTAAATAATCCTTGTGGAGTAATTAAATCTCCATTTTTAGCCTGATTAGTGACACCCACTAAAGCAGTTAATGATGATTTTTTTGGTGATTGGAATATTACTTTCATCACTGGACGACCTAATATACGAATAATAGAAGGTAAATCACTAATGATATTAGTTCCACTCACCCCTGGTTCAGAAATGATAAATTCATAATTTGAATAAATATTATTTATAAATAAATAATGAATATAAGCTTCTAAGTAAATT
>JBGURM010000034.1:0-12215 GCA_045132035.1 Bacilli bacterium | reverse complement strand
TTGGTAGGAAGAAAACAAACCCAACTGTTTTGTGGTAAAATAAGGCATACAATACCTCCATAGAACAGTTGTATTGTAACAAAAATAGGTGATTTCTTGCGATTTCACCTATTTTTCGTAAATTAAAAGGGGCTAAGTCACCTTTTAGGTTTCTTAACAGCCCCATATTTATTATGTGAAAACAACGTTATTAAACTTTCAAAAGTTTGATATAATATCATTGTCAGAGGTGGAGAACCAGTGTACGACCACGACGCATTCCTTAGGGAATGGATGCAGCGATCCAGAATGTTAACTGCTCTGGCTGACAAACAAATTGTGACTCTTTGAGTCATTTTTTGTTACTTACTCATTATTATATTGTTGCTTTATCAATTAATTGATACAATATGTTTGTTAATCCAAACGGGGAGTAGCAAATCTATGAATTCGTCAACACGATAGCATCGCTATCCGGATCATAGACCGACAAGGAGCAAGACCTTTGATTACTTACCGAAGGAGTTTTTATATGGATGAATTAAAAGAGAAAGAGTTTGAGACCGTAAGTGACTCGGAAGTTTTGAAATTGCTTGAAACAGATCCAGAAAAAGGATTGTCTAGCGAAGAAGCCGCTAGTAGATTAGCGAAATTCGGTCCAAACAAGTTACAAGAAGAAAAGAAAAAATCATGGATTAGAATCTTCTTTGAACAAATGGCGAACCCAATGATTTATGTTCTTTTTGGTGCGGTCGCTATTACGATTGGTGTTTCAATCTATGAAACTGTTAAACATGGTTCGTTTGACTTCTTAAATGTTGGTGACTGGCCAGATATCATTATTATCTTAGCGGTTATTATCCTTAATTCCGTTATTGGCACTGTTCAAGAGATTAAAGCTCAAACATCATTAGACGCTTTAAAACAATTATCTTCACCAGAAAGTACAGTTATTAGAGATGGTAAAAGATTTAAAGTCAAATCTAGCGAATTAGTCGTTGGTGATGTTGTTGTTCTTGAAGAAGGTGACACGATTGGCGCGGACCTCCGTTTAATTGAGGCTGTTAACTTAAAATGTGATGAATCTTCATTAACTGGAGAAAGTGTTCCTGTTGAAAAAGATAGCAAAGTGACATTCTCTGAAAGTGTTGCTGTTGGTGATAGAGTCAATCTTGCATATATGTCTACCCCTGTTAGTTATGGTAGAGGTAAAGGTGTTGTTGTCGCGACTGGAATGAAGACCGAAATTGGTAAAATCGCTAAGGCGCTTGACACTAGTGAAGATGAAGAAACACCATTACAAAAGGTTTTATCTAAATTATCTAAGTTCTTAGGTTTATTAACATTAGCGATTGTTATTGCAGTTTTAGTTGTTGAAATCATTTGGATTGTTGCTAGACAAAACGGTTCTAATATCGATAAATGGATTGACGCAGTTCTTGAATCTATCGCTTTAGCGGTTGCCGCTATTCCTGAAGGTTTGGCTGCGGTTGTGACGATTGTTTTATCAATTGGCGTTCAAAGAATGGTTAAAGTTAACACAATCGTTAAGAAGTTACCTTCTGTTGAAACATTAGGCGCTGTTAGTATCGTTTGTTCTGATAAAACTGGTACATTAACTCAAAACAAGATGACAGTTTTAGAAGCTTATGCTGATGATACATTCTTTAAAAGAGAAGAATTTGCTAAAGACCACAAGAATGAAGAACTCAAATTATTAGCTAAAGGTATGTCATTATGTTCTAACGCGACAGTGGATGAAGGATTATTTGGTGATCCAACAGAAATTGCTTTAGTCGTTTTAGGTAATGACTTTGATATGCATAAGAGCGACCTAGAAAAGGCCACTCCAAGAATTGATGAACTTCCATTTGATTCTGTTAGAAAAATGATGTCCACTAAGCATCAAAACGGAAAAGAGACGATTACCTACACGAAAGGAGCTCTTGATTCCATCTTAGCGAACACAAAATATATCTTAGAAAACGGCAAAGAAAGACCAATTACTGATAAAGATATTAAACGTATCTATGAAGTTAATAGTGACTTCTCCTTTAGAGCGTTACGTGTTCTTGCTTTAGCCTATAACCATAAAGATGTTATTGATGAAAAAGATTTAGTCTTTGTTGGTTTAGTCGCAATGATTGACCCAGCTAGACCAGAAGCAAAACCTGCAGTTGAGAAGTTTAAAACCGCTGGTATTACTACAATTATGATTACTGGTGACCATAAAGATACTGCCTTTGCAATTGCTAAAGAACTTGGTATTGCTGAAAGCATTGATCAATGTGTCATGGGCAAAGACATTGATAACTTAAATGAAGAAGAATTAAGAGAACTCGTTAAACACACAAGAGTGTTTGCTCGTGTTTCTCCAGAAAATAAAACAAATATCGTTAAAGCCTTTAAGGCAAATGGAAATATTTGTGCGATGACGGGTGATGGTGTTAATGACGCACCAAGCTTAAAAGCTGCTGATATTGGTATTGCTATGGGTATTACTGGCACTGATGTTGCTAAAGGTGCTGCAGATATGGTTCTTGCTGATGATAACTTTGCTTCTATTGAAAAAGCAGTTGAAGAAGGTAGAAGTATCTTTACAAACATTAAGAAAACCATTATTTTCCTTCTTTCAAGTAATATTGCCGAAGTCCTTGTTATGTTCTTCATCATTCTTATTGGATTTGAAACTCCATTTATCGCAATCCACTTATTATGGATTAACTTAATCACTGACTCCTTACCTGCTATTGCCTTAGGTATGGATCCAAAAGATAAGGGAATCATGAAGGAAAAACCACGTAATCCAAACGAAACAATATTCGCTCATGGTGGTTTAGTTGACACAATAATGCACGGCTCATTTATTACAATTGCGGTCATTATTGCCTACTTAAGTGCCTTCTGGCTTAATGGAATTACTGATTATAGTACAATCTCTCACATTGCTGATTTTAAAGAAACAATTATTGGAACCGCTAATCAAACTGGTTCTCAAATCTTAATGCAAGCCCAAACTATGTCATTTACTGCTTTAGGATTTGCTGAATTAATCCACATGGTTTGTATGAGCAGCACTCAACATAGTGCCTTCAAAGTCTTTGCAAACAAGAACTGGATGATGTTATTAGCGTTTGTTCTTGGTGTTGGATTACAATTCTTCGTTGTCCTTACTCCAGGAGTTCAACAAGTCTTTAAGACTTCACCATTAAGCGGAGTTGAATGGGGTATTACTGCAGCAGCAGCCTTTGTTCCACTTGTGGCGCATGAGATTGAAGTGTTAATCAAATTCATCGTCAAAAAAAGAAAAACTAAATAATTAATTTATTTATAAGCGAGAATAATGCTTGATTTGAATATCTAAATAGTTTATATTTATTCTCGCTAGTTGGTCCCTTAGCTCAGCTGGTAGAGCAAATGACTCTTAATCATTGGGTCAAAGGTTCGAATCCTTTAGGGATCACCATCTAACTAATAACCCCGTCATTAGACGGGGTTTATACTATAAATCACTGTGGGGGTAATTAAAATGTTAATCGATCAAATTAAAGCCGCAAATATTGAGGCTCTTAAAACAAAAGATGTAGTTGCTAGAGGCGTTCTTTCTGTAGTTATGAATAAATACAAACTCCAAGAAGTTGAACTTAAAGCTGCTGGAAAAGAGATTGGCGATAAAGAATTACTCGCAATTATTCAAAAAACACTTAAAGAATTAGCGGATGAAAAAGAAGGCTATTTAAAAGTTAATAACCAAGAAAGAGCGGATAATATTGCACGTCAAGAAGCAATCTTAAATGCTTATCTTCCAAAACAATTAAGTGAAGAAGAAATTAGAAGTATTATTAACTCATTAGAGGACAAGAGTGTTCCATCTGTAATGAAACATTTCAAGACAAATTATGCAGGTCAAGTTGATATGTCTCTTGTCAACTCGGTCCTTCGTAGTTTATAATCAATATTCGGTGACTAAGTCATCGATATCTAGGGGCATCGTACAACGGCAGTACAGCGGTCTCCAAAACCGTTAATGTGGGTTCGATTCCTACTGCCCCTGCCAAAACAGTTCAATTGAGGATGACCCCTCTTTGATTAAGTGTGACTCCTGAATACTAGTTTGCTCACACACAAGATAATCCGTCTAGCGGACATGCAATAGCTCATCAGGATGGGCGTCGGATTATGATGGTGTATCTCCCAAACTATAGACGTATAGTTGAATACACAAATATAAGCATTCCTAAAGCAACAGCTTTCTGGTTGGGACCTGTGTCTGCTTATAGACTAACTCTTTCGGGAGTTTTTTATTTTTTTAAAAAAGTAGAAACGATCACAATCGTAAAGAATGTAAAAGACTCCACTTTTATTCAGTTTGCCACTATTTTATTCCGTATTTTTCTAATAATATAGTGCCAATTTTTTAATTGTCAAATTTTGCCACAACTTGTGGCAAAATCTTTCTATATTCATATAGAAAGATTCAATATATTCCAAATTTCTTGCTGAAAATCCCGTGGTATTTGGCAGTGATTTTTTAAGTTCATCACTTAGTTTTACAAAGAAACTATTGCCATATTCTTTCTTATAATTAGAGTCATTTATTTCCTTTCCTAATTCAAAATAGAATTTGATTAGTTCAGAGTTAACTCTATATTCGGCTTTAATCTGTGATTGCTTATATTTTTGCGAGAGTGTAGCAACCCACTCGTTGAATTGTGTTTTCATTAATACTTTTCCTTTCTTTAACACATTAATAGTGGTGCCTTCAAAAGGAGATAATAAAAGCCATCACCATAATGAAAACACCTGATGTAGTTATCGACTAAGTCCCGTAACTACTGGTGTTACATCATCCTCGTGATGGCCACATGCTCAATTATTTCTAATTGTAGGGAGCGCGATGATATTCTTATATCTAAGACCGTGTCATAATGGTCGTCATTTATCTTAGACATTCATATCACTACTGGGCAATACTTTCCCTATTATCACACCCTAACACGTAGTGTGATATCCCACATACTCATTTACCACAGTGTACCTGCGTATGGTCGACTTTGCTATTAGCTAGTTCATAGCGCCTGTGGTCTAAATATACGAGCAACTTTACTTTATCATAAGTGTATCTTTTATAGAATAAAAAGTACTATATATTAAAGAAAAAATATGATTATTTATGGCATCTCATTTTTAGTGGGCGGAATAATAAGGATTAACCAAAGAACAAGTTGGAAAGGCCCGTAAATGTAAAACAAACGAAGAACTTCTTGCTATGGCAAAAGAAGAAGGCGTCGCTCTTAGCGAAGAACAATTAGCCGCCGTTAATGGAGGTTTCTGTAGTGATACAACAGTTAAATCAATTTGTCCTAAATGTGGAACAGAAGCCACTACAGAAGTACATAAGGATTCATTTGTTGAGCTAGTTGGTTATTTCAAATGTAAAAACTGCGGTCACAAATGGTCTGATAGATTCCCAAATAAGTAAATAAATCAAAATAATGGGATTTTATAATTGGGAGGAAGAATCTCCCTTTTTACATTTTATGTATTTGTATTTTCTTATTTATTAAAATGCTTTATCATTTTAGTATACATAAATCTTTTACATCATATGCATTCAATTAGAACGAAAATCACATTATTAAGTATCATCTCAATTGTTTTTGCTATTTTTGTTATTGCCGTTGTTGGCTCTGTTTATGTCGCAAATAATGGGCATAGAAACGTTGAACAGTCTATAACGTTACTTTGTCAGACTGGTAAAAACAACATTAACTATTATCTTAAAAGCGTTGAACAATCAGTGAACACAGTATCTAATCTTATTGATCAAGATCTTGATGATATTGATGAAGCTAACTATGTCGCTGAATTTTCTAAACATATCGAAGAAGCAAAGGTTTTCTTTGCAAAAGCAAGCGAAAACACTAACGGGGTTTTAACATATTATTATCGTATTGATCCAGAAATTAGTGACGTGACAAATGAAAAAGGATTCTGGTTCACTAACCTTGATGGCAAAGGATTTGTTGAACACGAAGTCACCGATATTAGTGATGACCAAAATGAATGTATTTGGTTCTATACTCCTAAAGAAACCGGAGAACCAGTGTGGTTATCTCCATACGTTACTGATAATTTAGATGCGATTGTTATTTCATATAACGTTCCAGTTTATCGTCATAATGGTTTTGTTGGTGTAGTGGGCATTGAAATTAGTTATCACACTTTGGGCGAACAAATTAAAGACATTAAACTTTTAAAATCTGGTTTTGCCTATATTATCGAAAATTTAAATGGCAGCATTATCTACCACCCATATATTGATATTTTAAATATGCCAGAAGAAACTCGTCCAAGCGCTCCGAGTGGATTTTATGATGAGTTTTCTAAAGGAAACCATCATATTTCCTATACTTTCCAAGGGGTTACTAAACATTCTTATTGGTTAAATCTTTCTAATAATATGAGCATTGTTGTTTGTGTTCCTTTATCAGAAATTAATGGAACATGGCAATTAGTCGTTTGGCAAATTGTGGCTGTTGCTCTTATTGTCATTACGATTGTGACTGTTGCTACTGTTTTACTTACTAGAAGATTAACTAAACCATTAAAAGAATTAACTGTCGCTGCCGAAGAAATTAATAAAGGCAATTACGATATTAAACTTAATTATGATAAAAACGATGAAATAGGTGTTTTAATAGGCACAATGAATAAATTGATTGATAATCTTAGCACCTATATTGGAGGTTTGAATGACCTTGCATACTCTGACGCTTTGACTTCTGTTAAAAATAAGAGCTCCTTTGATATTGCTCTTAATGAATTACAAAAACGTATCGACAATCATGAAAAAGTTGAATTTGCTATTGCGATGTTTGACTGCGATGGTTTAAAGGCAATTAACGATAAACATGGTCATGATAAAGGAAATGTCTATCTTAAAAACGCTAGTATGTTAATGTGTAAGGTTTTCTCCCATGGCAATATTTATCGTATTGGTGGCGATGAATTCGTCTCTATTCTTTTTGATGAAGATTACAAAAATAGAGAAGAACTAAAGAAGGAATTCTTCGAGCGTAGTAAAGAAATATCTAGTTTTGCTAAGGAAGATTGGGAAGAGATTAATGTTTCTCTTGGTATTGCCTCTTATGATAGTGAGATTGACGCTTGCGCTGAAGATGTATTGATTCACGCTGATCACTTGATGTATCAAAATAAACGCGAAAAGAAGCGTAAAAATAAATAAATTTAGGAGAATGAATGTATGAAAGTATTTATTGTTGGTGGAAATGGTTTACTTGGTTCAAAAGCCGCTGAAATTTTAATCAGTCGTGGACATCAAGTTAAAGCGGTCGCCTTACCTCCAAACCCAGTTGGAGCGGTTTTACCAAAAGAAATGGATTTAACTTTCTGCGATATAAATAAAGTTAGTGATGAAAAAGTTGAAGAAATGATGAAAGGTTGCGATGCATTTATCTTTGCTTCTGGAATTGACGAAAGACAAGAATGTCCACATCCTGTATATAGTTTCTATGAAAAATATAATATTAATCCAATTCAAAGGCTCTTCACTATTGCTAAAAAAGTAGGAATTAAAAAAGCAGTCGTTTGTGGATCATATTTCTCAATGCTTATTAAAGATGAATATGGATATAGTAAAGTCATTCCTAGTGGAGTATTAGAATGTAATCCATATATTAGAAGTAGAGTTAAACAAGAGCAAGTTGTTGAATCGTTCGTTGATGAAAACTTTGACGCAGCGGTTCTTGAACTTCCTTATATTTTTGGTACTCAAAAAGGTCGTAAACCAGTTTGGACAATCTTAATTGAACAAATTGCTGGTATGGACAAATTATCATTCACAATGTATCCAAAAGGTGGCACTGCAATGCTTACTGTTAGACAAGTTGGTGAAGCTTTAGCGGGTGCGATTGAAAAACTTGGAACTGAATTTAAAGGATTCCATGCCTGGCCAATTGCGATGTATAACAAGACATGGAAAGAATTCTTAAGAATCGTCTATGACGCGAGAGGAATGGGAAATAACCGTAAAGTTATTGGAGTTCCAGCTTGGATGATGAGAATGGGCACAAAAGGAATCGTTAAAGAATACAAAGAAAAAGGTATTGAAAGCGGTATCGATGTCAATTATCTTCCATACATTATGAATTTAAATTTATTCATTGATAACAAATACGCGAAAGCGTTAGGAGTTAGTGAAGATGATATGAGCGCAGCGATATTCGATTCAATTAAAGTGTCGGTTGCTTCATATAAAGGAGAAGTTGAACTTATTCCAATGAGAGGAGAATTAACTCCTGAGGAAGAAGAAAAATACGGACTCAAATATTAAAAAGCGTGGGAACACGCTTTTCTTTTATAAACAAAAAGAGTGGTGGCCACTCTTATTTGTATTTTTCAATTAAGTCTAGATATTTCTTATAAAGTTCGTTAGAGGCATCTTTAATGTCATAGCCTTTTTCTTTAACGACTTTATATAATTCTTCTTTTCTATCGTGCTTCTTATTTAAAGCTTCACTCCAAAGTTTGATTCCTTCTTCATCAATTTGAATGAATTCACCATATCCGGTAATTAATCCTTCTTTAGGAACAGAGTTACTATAAACGATATATAATCCGCTTGTTTGAGCTTCTAATGATGTGATTGGGAAGCCTTCATAGAATGAAGGAAGAATGAATGTATCAAACGCTGAATAGTAGTTAGCAACATCAATTTCAGGAACGATAATTTTTACATTTGTAAGATTGTTTTCCTTTATGAATGACTCATATTCTTCTTGTAATGGACCATTACCAACAATTAAGAACTGAAGGTTTCTATTAACTTTAGCAATTTCAAGAATATATTTTTGATTTTTGGTTTCAACAAATCTTCCAATCGTACCAATAACGATATCGTCTTCTTTTAAATTTAAGGCGTTTCTTACACGTTTTCGGTTCTCTACGTTATATTTGAACCTTTCAAGATTAATCGCGTTTTTAATGACCGTTACTTGGCCTTTATCATATGTTTTATTACCGAATTGATATCTGCCTGTTAATTCGCTACAAGAGAAATAGATATTCGCGTATTTTTTAGAAAAGAGTTTTAAAATTGATTTTGCAATATGTCTTTTTATTTCTTTTTTACTACTGATGGAGTGGGAGTGGGCAATTCTAATTTTTTGATGACACTTTTTTGCCACTCTTAAAGGAAAGACGCTCAATGTATTTAAGTGAGAATGAACGATATCAAACTTATGTTTTTCAAAGACTTTGGTTAGTGCCTTATTGAACGCTTTTAAATGTTTAACATGAGGAACAATTATTACTTCTCCTCCTAATGATTCTATTTCTTCTTTTGGAATCATTTTTGAATCATTAAAACATAAAAAAGTAAATTTACATCTATCGTGTAGTTGGCGGTAATAACTCATAACAAAAGATTCAACTCCTCCGTTATTCATGCTACCAACAATTTGTAAAATATTAATCTTGTCCATTATTTTCACTTTCTTCTTTTGTCTCTTTAGAAGCATTTTCTTCTGTGGCGTTAACTTCTTCTTTTTGTTGATCTTCGATTTCTGGGAAAGGTCCTGGAACTTCTGGAACAACTCCGTTAACTTCTAAACGCTTTTTAATATGTAAGATTTCAAAAGCAATATTTACGTAGTAGTGTCTTTCATCTTTATTAAATGTAATAAAGAGAGTACAAGTCATATAAAGAATAACAAATATTACTCCATCGACAACGAATTTAAGGACGTTATTTGATATTGGCATAAAGAAGTGACACGCTAAACCGACACCAAAAGAAATAACAACTGTAATCAATCCTCTAGCGTAAACATCTTTAAAGAACTTACCAATAGAGATACCTAAGTATTTCTTATAGACAAAGTTATTTAATACAACATCAATGATTCTAGCAGCGGCAATAGCAGCACAAGCACCAATTGCACCATAATATGAAGATAAAACGAATGATAAACCAATATTGATAGTAACCTTGATAATTGTGTTAATTGCAAGTGGTTTGATATGACCTTCAGTTAACATCGCATTATAAATTGGTAATTCTGGAATACGAACTAGTTCATAGGCGCATATGGCAAGAATACACCAATAGATGTTAGCGAAGTCTGGGTTAGTTGGTAATGTATCTCTAAGCCAGAAAGAGATGAATTCTTGACCAACTGTTGCAAAACCAAAGATGATTAAGGCAATAACAAAGAATTGTAGTTTACCAATCTTAGCGGCTAAAGCCTGTAGTTTCTTTCTTTTTTCTTCAGGAGATCCAGTAGATTCTAGTCGAGCAACTTTGGCCATAAAGAAAGTGCCAGTCATTGCTCCAAACATATAAACATAGCCTTCAATTGTGTTAACTAACATGAACATAGAAACTTGGTCACTACTAGAAACAGTTCCTAAGATAGAAGGAGTAATATTAAACACTAAACGTGTAAGAACCGCGATAATTAATCCCCAAGCCGAGAACAATAGAATGGATTTGATTTCCTTTTTATCGGCGTCCATCTTGAGTCTTACATCAAGTTTGATTCCTAAATAGTATCTCATATAGAAGAATCTCATGATGATTGCGATTACGCCGCTACCAGCGTTAACAGCGGTAATACCAATGATTCTTTGATTGATATCCCAATCAGGATATTCAATACATAATATTGTTAAGCCAAGATAGATGAGTTTTTGAATTAGTTCTGCAAACTTGTTCCAGCCAAATTTTTCATATGTTGTAATAACACTTTGGAAAGTATTTGTTGGGAAACTAACTAAAGAATAACCACCAACAATGATAATTAAGATTCTTAATGTCTCAATTTGTTCTGGTGTATATGATGAACGATAAATGATTGGAGCTAAGAAATATAAAGCGGTAATAGCTAAAATAAATAGAATTGATAGAATCAAATAGATTCTAAAGATAGTGGCCAAAAATCTTTGAACCTTATCTTTATTTCCGCTTGCTCTAAGTTTGGCTAAATATGTCTCAGTAGTGGTGTTTAAACCAAAATCCATCAAGAAAAGAGCAGCCAAGGTTGTTGCAACGCCATATAAACCATAGTTATCAACTCCAACGCTTGTGATAATCATTGGAGTGAGAACTAAGCCGTGTACAATACTAACTAAAATAGCAAGATAACCAACAATCGTGCCAATGGCCATGTTCTTCTTGCTTTTATGTTCTATACGGTCGATATTAGTCTCGTCACTAATTTTTAATTTGCTCATAATTTTTTGTAAAAAATTCTTTATAGATTATATATGTAACTTTCTAATCAGTAAAGTAAAATAACTTTCATCTATTGATTGTCTATCTTATTTAAAATCTCTAATAACGCTTTTTTTCGATTTTCTTTATAGAAAACTTCCTTTGTTGTTTTTAGATTGCTTTTCCAACTATTCAGTTCGTTTTTATGATCTAAAACATATTTTATTCCCTCATAGATTCCTTCTTCGGTATTAGGGAATACTTTTCCGCCTTTTGATTCGTCAACAATATCAATTGCTCCGCTTATATCGGTAGTGATAAATGGAACTTCTAGGATGCAAGATTCAACACAAGTAGTGGAATAACCTTCAAAGACTGAAGCACACACTAAACAATCAGCTTGTTTAATGAATTTATATGGATTGGATTGACTTCCTACAAGTTTTACCTTGCTTTCTAACTTGCTTTCTTTAATTAGTTCTTCAATATTTTTTCTATAATAACCTTCCCCAACATGCCATATATCAAAGTCATATCCTTCTTTATATAGCTTAATTGCAGCGTTCATCATTCTATCTAAACCTTTTTCTATGGTTAATCTACCAACAGTAATGAAAAGAAATCTATCTTTATCTTTTGTAATAGGAGCGTCTTCTTTTGCTTTTTCAATAATCTTATTCTCATCAAATACATTAGAAAAACGATAGATAGGAACTTTATGTTCAATCATTCCTCCGAAATAATTCATATTAAAAGTTGAGCACGCTAATAAGGCGTCATTTTTTAAATAATATTCTTTTCCTGGATTTTGTCCGTGTGTAACAATGATATGTTTTGCGTCTTTATTAGTGGAATTGGATATCGCGATAGTAGGGTTTCTCCAACAATAGCCAATCTCGATATCATATTTTTCTTTTTTTGATACTTTATTATATAAATACTTACCAGGAAGATATGACATCATTCTATCTAACCCTTTGAAACAAGGAAGATTGAACGC
>JBGURM010000033.1:0-5013 GCA_045132035.1 Bacilli bacterium | reverse complement strand
TTCAAATTCAAAAAGCTTATAATCCTGAAACACAAATCCTATTTTCTTATTTCTCAATATATCTTTCTCATTGTCGCTCATTGATTTATAGCTTTTCCCATCAAAAGAAATATCGCCATCGAAGTCAATTAAAGATGAAAGGATATTTAAAAGAGTGGATTTTCCACATCCAGAAGGTCCATTAATAATGACTAAGCCAAATCTAGGCAGAGAAAGATTGATATTTTTAAGAACCTTACGTCCGTCAAATTGTTTATTTACATTAGTTAAATTAATCATAAACTTTGTAATTCTCCTTTCACTGATTTTTTCTTTGAAAACAAGATTGGAATAATGGTTGATAAAGATGAAATAAGTAAAACAAAAAGCACAATAATAATTGGGAAAAGGAATTTATGTCCCATGAACATTAAAAACGGAATCTTAATCAAACTATGTAAATCAATAAACTTAGAAATAATTAGATTAATAACAAATGCAAATATAAATGAAAATGCTGTTGATAAAAACAAAGCAAGAAAACCGTTTACCATTGATTCTTGTAAATATATTTCCTGAATCTCTTCTTCGGTAGCGCCAACAGAAGTCAAAATCGCGCTTTCCTTATGGTCATCAGAGAAGTTTGCAAATGACATAATACTTAAAATTAAAACCGCTCCAATGATAGTAATAATAAGAAATAAGATCACACCATATTCTGCCACTTCTAAAAAGTTAAATAATGACTCAGTAAGTATCAAAGACTGGCTTGTAAAAGAATAGTTGCTAGGAAAAATCGACTTATCAAAAACAGTATTTTTATCATTAATATTTTTAAGGAATAACTGATACGAATAGCCTGAGATATAGGAATGATTTTCAGCATTAAACACTCTATCAAACCAAGTAATATCCTTATCAAAGTAGGTTGATAGATTTGTTAGAATTGATTCTTTCATATATTCTTCGAGAGCGCAGTAAGAATAATAGATTTTAGGAGAAGGCAAATAGTTAATTTCCCTTACTACTCCAGTCACCTTTATTGATGTCGATAAATAGAAAGTGTCTTTAACATATTCTTCTAACTCTGTTACATAAACCGAGTCAGTTCGATAGTCAATTGTAAGCAGCTCATTTAAAGGATCTTTTCCGATTGCGTTTTTAATCAAATTATAAGCACTTGTATTAATAACAACATTAAACAAATTATCCTCATATGGAAGGAAACCATTCACTAGTAAATTCGAATCTACATATCGTCGATCAAAAGAGTATATAGGAGTGAAAATCAAATCATCAAGTTCTTGATTATCATATAAAATTTGAATATTTTGTGGGAGAATTGACGAAAAATTTACACAAATATTATATTTTTTTGAAATTTCGGTTTTACTCATTAGGTCGTCTAGTTTTGGTCTAGTTGACTTAGTAAGAGATAATAATCCATTCCCACCAATAGACATCTCTTCTGATATTGTTCCAGCACCAAAATCAAACTGTTTATAGCATGCTTCTCTAATCGTATTATCTTTATTACTTAGAAATCCACAAACAAGATTGAACATTGTTAAAGTAATAGTTAATGAGGCAGTTGAAAATAGATTTCTTTTAATACGTTTTTTATAATTGTTTGATGCAATTACATTTATCCAAGAACCACCATTTTTTCTTTTTTCTTTTGATGGTCTAATATTGTCACTTACTTCGTTTAACAATTGATCATTAATTACTAAGCCATCCTCTATTTCAATAATTTTATCTGAATATTTTTTCACTATTTGTGGGTTATGTGATACTAACAATACTAATGACGTTTTACTTATTTCTTTTAATATCTCCATAACCTTTTCACTATTAGATGAATCAAGCGCTCCAGTAGGCTCATCACAAAAAACAATTTTTGGTTTATTCACTATTGCTCTAGCTATTCCTACTCTTTGTCTTTCTCCTCCTGATAATTTGCTTGCTTTCTTATCAAATAAGTCATGTGGAATATTTACTTTTTCTAGTGTTTCCATTGCTTGTTCTTTAGCAATTATTTTCCTTGTTCCTCCAATTAAAGCAGGAAGCATAACATTCATTAAAACTGTTTCATCATCAAGCAAGTTATAGTTTTGAAATACTATTCCAATTTCCTTATTGAAAAATTGTGGATTGTCTTTCTTTTTAAATGTCGAATAGGGTTTACCATAATAAAAGATTTCACCTTCGCTTGGTTTGTCGATTTTTGCTAATAAATTGATCAGTGTCGATTTTCCGCTTCCAGATTTGCCAACAATAGACACTAATCCTGTTGAATCAAACGATAAGTTTGTGGGCTTTAAAGCTGCAAAGACTTTGTCTTTGCCGATTTCATACCTCTTTGTTAAATTCTTAATTAATAATGTTTTCATAAAAAAGTCCTCTCATTATAAATAAGAGGAGACTTTTTCGATTTTTTTAATTATTTTCTTAAATTTTTTTCATTCATCTTCCATTTTGACCGCTGCTGGAACCTTTGGTAAACCAGGCATTGTCATAATAGAACCAGTAAGTGCAACAACGAATCCAGCGCCAGCAGATAGTCTTATTTCTCTAATAGTTACAACGAAGTCATCTGGAGCACCTAACACTTTTGGATTATCGGTAAATGATAAAGGTGTTTTAGCAATACAAACAGGTATCTTGTCATATCCAAGTTTATTATATTTTTCAATTTGAGCTTCTGCTTCTTCGGTATACACCACTTCTTTAGCGCGGTAGATTTCTTTACATACCTTTTCAATCTTTTGTTTGATTGGTTCGTTAACATCATAAAGAGTGTGGTAGTTACTCTTTTTAGTTTCTAATGTATTCAATACTTTTTTTGCAAGTTCTTCTCCACCAGCAGCACCAACACTGAAGGAATTGCAGAATGCATATTCATATCCATTTGATTCACAGAATTCTTTTAAAGCATTTGTTTCTGCTTCAGTATCGCTATTAAAGTGGTTGATACAAATAACAGCAGGAAGACCATATTTTGCAATATTTTCCATATGTCTCTTTAAGTTAGCAGTTCCAGCTTTAAGAGCAGCAACATTTTCTTGTTCTAAATCTTCGAAAGCCACTCCACCATGAAGTTTTAAGGCTCTAACAGTAGCAACCATAACAACCGCGTCTGGTTTTAATCCACCAACACGGCATTTAATGTCTAAGAATTTTTCAGCACCAAGGTCAGCACCGAATCCTGCCTCAGTAACCACAATTGGGGCAAGTTTTAAACCTAACTTAGTAGCGATAATTGAATTACATCCGTGAGCAATATTAGCGAATGGTCCACCATGAATCAAACATGGGTTTCCTTCTAATGTTTGAACAAGGTTAGGATTAAACGCTGCTTTCATTAATTTATAAATCGCGTTAGAGATTCTAAGTTGTTCTAAATAAACTGGCTCATCATTAAAGTTATAGGCAACAACAATTCTTTTTATTCTTTTGACAAAATCTTCAGGATCGTTTGCTAAACAAAGAACCGCCATTAATTCAGAAGCAACAGTAATAACGAATTCATCTTGTCTTGGAGCACTTTTCTTTTCTTTTTGGTTAACAGTGACACTTCTTAAAGCACGATCATTCATATCTAAAGCACGTTTCCAGATGATTTTCTCTGGATTGATACCTAATTCATTACCTTGGAAGATATGATTGTCTATAACCGCAGAAATGAGGTTGATTGAACTGGTTAATGCGTGCATATCACCTGTGAAATGTAAATTGATATCTTCACTTGGAATAACACTAGCCTTTCCTCCGCCAGTCGCACCACCTTTTAAGCCAAACACTGGGCCTAATGACGGTTCTCTTAAACATAACATTGAATTGACTCCAATATAATGAAGTCCATCATGTAGAGCGATGGAGGTTGTAGTTTTTCCTTCGCCAGCTTTAGTTGGAGTAATTGCGGTAACTAACACCAATTTGCCGTTTGACTTATCTTTTAATTCTTCATTTATTCTTAAATCAATTTTGGCTTTATCTAAGCCATATGGAATGACGTAATCTTTTTTGATTCCTGCTTTTTCAGCAACATCATATATATTTAGCATTTCTATTTCCCCCTAATAGAAT
Organism: Bacilli bacterium; assembly: GCA_045132035.1. Taxonomy (GTDB): domain Bacteria; phylum Bacillota_I; class Bacilli_A; order RFN20; family CAG-826; genus UBA2450. Next base: position 945 of record JBGURM010000033.1, on the reverse strand, counting down.
TAATTAACTCATCTTTTGATTCAAATAGTTCATAAGTGAACTGATTTTTGAAAAATGTAACTTGCCTTTTCGCGTAGTTTCTTGTTCTTTTTTGAATTAACTCAATAGCATCTTCTAAAGAGCAATTACCATATAAGAAGTCCATTATTTCCTTATATCCGATGCCTTGTCTAGCGGTTAATGATAGTTCATATTTATTCAATAAATTTTTAACTTCATCAACTAGTCCAGCGTTCACCATTTCAAGAACTCTGTCATTTATATTTTTATATAATGTATCTCTATTTGGTGAGATAAACAATAGTTTAACATCTTTATATATCATTTCATGTTTTTGGGAATTGATTCTTTCACTTTTAGTCTTATCCCCACTTCTAATCATTGATATCGCCCTTATGACTCTTTTTCGATTGTTCTCGTGGATTTTTAAGCTTGCTTCATAGTCAAGTTTTTGTAATATTTCATACAAAGTATGATTATCAAGCTTCTCTAAATCAGAATCATCTCTTTCTTCTTCAATAGGAAACTCATAGTCATATAGAACCGCTCTAAGATATAAACCTGTTCCACCAACAAGGACAACATCTTTATTTCTTGATAGGCATTCATCTATCTTCTCTCGACATATCTTTTGAAACTCCATAACCGAATAAGTTTTATCTGGAGAAACAATATCGAGAAGATGATATTTTTTGTAATGTGGATCATCTTGTTCTAATTTGCTTGTCCCAATATTCATATCTTTATAAATTTGGAAAGCATCAAAATTAATCGCTTCACAGTTGAGGATGTCGATTAATTCATTCGCGGCGCTTGTTTTACCGCTACAAGTTGGACCCATAATTACGTAAATCATGTATTAAAGCATATAACAAAAAGAAGTGAAAATCATCACTTCTTATTAATAATTTCACAGATTTCTTGTAAATAGACTCTGACTTCTTC
>JBGURM010000032.1:0-3131 GCA_045132035.1 Bacilli bacterium | reverse complement strand
TTAATGCGCTTAAATGGTCGAAATGTTTATCTTCGCTCTTATCGTAATTGATATGAGCTTTATCCACTATTTCGTTAACATCTTTTAGGGTAATCTTTTTATTGCCTAAAGCGTTAATTAAAAACTCTAAATTATTGATTGCTTTTCTCATATCTCCATTAGAAGATAATGATAATAAATTAAGCGCGTCATCATCTATTTTAATCTTTTTAAGATTAACGATTCTATTTAATCCAACTTTAATATCGTCACTACTAATTGATTTAAATTCAAAAACAGAACATCTACTAAGTAAAGCTGGATAAATATAAAAATATGGGTTTTCTGTAGTTGAGGCAATTAAAGTGATATATCCTTTTTCAACAAATTCTAATAATGATTGCTGTTGCTTCTTATTGAAATACTGAATCTCATCTAAATATAAAAGGACTCCTTTAGAAGCAAAAACACTTTTAGAATCATCGATTACTTTTTTAATGTCATCTAATGTTGCAGTTGTCCCGTTAAGCTTACAAAGAAGCATTTCGGTGTTTTTAGCAATAATATTAGCGACTGTCGTCTTTCCTACTCCAGGAGGACCATAAAATATCATATTTGGAATCAAATTCTTAGAGATGGCTTTTTGGAAAATAGAGCCTTTTTTAAATAGATGCTCTTGTCCCACCATTTCTTCAATTGATTCTGGTCTAAGTTGTTCCGCTAAAGGTGTACTCATATAACAAAATAATTATAAAAGAAAAGGCTGTTAAATAACAGCCAATTTCGTTTAGTTAATAGATTATTATTTGAAATATCTATTGAGCATTGCTTGAAGCGCTTTGCCGTGACGTGCTTCGTCTCTAGCCATTTCATGAACTGTATCATGAATTGCGTCTAAGCCAAGTTCTTTGGCCTTTTTAGCGATAGCGAGTTTAGATTCGCAAGCACCATTTTCTCCGGCAAGCATCTTTTCAATGTTCTTTTTAGTATCAGCGGTAACAACTTCACCTAAGAGTTCTGCAAATCTTGCAGCGTGTTCAGCTTCTTCTTTTGCGATTTGTTCAAGTAACAAAGCAACTTCTGGATAGCCTTCTCTTAAGGCTTGACGTGACATCGCTAAATACATTCCAACTTCAGAGCATTCACCTTTGAAGTGATCTCTACATCCTTGAAGAACGAATTCATCAACACCTTGAGCAACACCGATAACGTGTTCACAAGCCCAAGTTAATTCTCCGACTTTCTCTTCTTCAATTGGAACGAGTTTATCGTGGCTAGCGCCACAAATTGGACATGGTTCACCGTCAGCAACTTCGACGATTTGTCCACAGACTTTACATCTATATTTCATCGTTAATATCCTAGATATTAGAAGAATACACTTCTAGCAGCGGCTTTAACTTCAGCAGATGTAGTGAATGGGATACGAGTTGTGTAACCTCTCTTAGCGGCAACGATTTGTTTGGTTGGCCAGGAGAAGATTTCTCTATTCCAAGTAGCGACTGTGTCGTTATATTGTTCTCTAGCAGCAGTAATCTCTTTTTGTAAATAAGAGTTTTGTTGCATTGCGTCTGCGATTTCTTGGTGAGCTTTTAAATCTGGGTAAGCTTCAATAGCAACATTGATTGCTTTGTTGATGTTTTCAACAGCTTCGCCTTGATCATTTAAGTTACCATTGCCTCTTGCTTTAGCAACTTCGACGAATGTTTCTTTGTCTAAGTTAATTGCTTTGTCTAAGAGTTTGGCGACGTTTTGAAGAATAACCACTCTTTGTTCTAAGTAGTTATCAATTTGAGAAGCGTCATGTTGGATTTTTTGTTGAAGTTTGGATAAATATGCACCAGCTTTAACTTTCATTCCAAGGAAAATTAATCCTGGGAAAATTCCAAGAACCCAAAGCATAATTTCGAAAACTTTACTTCCGGTTCCAACTGTGACTGGAATTTGCTTTGCAATTACATTAACGTCTTTACCTTCAGCGTTAACTGGCCCAGTTACTTCATCTAATTCATTTGCCATAAATATGTTACCTCCTTATTTGTAGCATATATGTTTTGTGCTATTTTGTTTTAGCAACGAAGGACAATAGTCTCTTCTTAAATAGTATAGCACTACTATTTCCAAATTTGTCGATTACGCCATTATATTTACCAGCTGCGTAATCAGAAGCATATGTACTCTTATCACCTTTGGTGTCTCTAACGACGAATGGAGTGTCTTTAGAGATTGGATTATATTCAATCCAGTGAACAGGGACATTATGCATATGTCCATCTCCGCCCATAACAGGAACATAAGCAATTCTTTCAGTTCCGGAGAATGAGTGAGCGGTAATTGTACAAACATCACTATCTTCTGCTTCATAGTCAAACTTACTCTTAAGAATGACACCGGTAGAATATGTAGAAGGATGTTTGAATAAGTTAATGTTATGAGAGTTAGCGGCGCTTTCAACTTCAGCGTTTGTTGTTGATCTATTAAATCCTCTCTCATAGATGTAATCTAATGATTTATGTTGTTGATAGATTGGGATAGAAATAACAGGCGCTAAATCGAAATAGACATCTTTTAAATATTTATCTGCGTAATTAACGAATAATTCTTTTGCGACTTTATGGTCGAAATGGATAAAGCTATCAGGATTCTTATCTAAGGAATCAGAACCTTGCATATGTGCAGATTTAACATAGTTAAGAGTCTTTCTCTTTTTGAAGATGAAGTCATCACCGAATCCAACATCTTTTCCTTTAAGGAGATGAATCATATTCTTTTGTCCTAAAGGTGTGAAGAGTAAACGGAATTCAACTTCATTATCTCTATCTAAAGCATTAAATAATGCTTCAAATTCTTCATTATCAAGTCTCATGAAGGAGCCATCCCCTTTCATGAGGTCTTTCTTAACTTCTTTATCGAGTTTAGTGTCAAATTTCTTAACATATCTTTCGATTTGTTTTTCATTCATATTATTGATATCGGTTGGATATCTAGAGAATGAAAGTTTTGGCGCTGCATCATTACCGTAAATCATCCATGTATCAAGATAATAATATGGTTCTGGTGCGGTATAGTGTGCGGTTAAGACTTGAGTTCTTGTTTCCCAACGGGAATTACCTTTACTATCAGTAACTCTAACTTGATATGTAATTGTTAAA
>JBGURM010000031.1:0-30996 GCA_045132035.1 Bacilli bacterium | reverse complement strand
CATATCTTTATTCAAAAATATAGGTTTTTTATTAAAAATAAATGGGTTTTACTTCTTTAAAATCAAGCCAACGATTGTTTCCACGTGGGATGAAGTAGAGAATATTCTCACTATTCATACTGCGAAGTAATGATTAACTAAGACTCCCAAATCAAACTTTTGGCAAAACAAAAGTAATGACGAAGGAGGATTTGGTTATGTTATTATTTCTTGCAATTTTATTCAGTGTGTTAGGAGTGGTGTTATTACTTGTCTTCTTACTCTGCTCATACACAAAAGCTGGACCAGATGAAGCGATTATGATCTCTGGTTTAGGCAAAAGAAAAATCTTAAGAGGACAGGCTGGTTGGAAACTACCTTTCTTACAAAGAAAAGATAGATTATCACTTAAAGTATTCCAGGTTGATATTAAAACCCGTGAATCAATTCCAACTAATGAATTTATTAACATCAATGTTGATGGAGTCGCTAACTTAAAAATCTCTAGTGATCCAGCGCTTCTTGAAAGAGCGTTTGAAGCGACACTTGGAATGACTCAAGAAGACTTAATTGAACAAGTTAAGCAAGTTCTTGAAGGCAATATGAGAGAAATCATTGGCACAGTTGGTATTAGACAACTTGTCCAAGATCGTAAAGGGGTTGCCGAAGCTGTTAAAGAAAACGTCATTCCAGATATGTCAAAATTAGGTTTGGAATTAGTGAACTTCAACATTCAAAACTTCTCTGACGGAAATCACGTAATTGAGAACTTAGGTATTGATAACATTTCTCAAATTTCTAAAGAAGCTGCGATCGCTAAAGCACATGCTGATAGAGATGTCGCGATTGCAAAAGCAAAAGCGGCTCAAGAAGCAAACGAAGCAGAAGTTAATGCAAAGACTATCATTGTTCAAAAGAACACAGAATATTCTCTAAAAGAAGCAGAATTAAAGATTAAAACCGATACCGCTAAAGCGGATGCTGATGCAGCGTATCGAATTCAAGAACAAAAAAGACAAGAAGAAATTAACGTTGCTACAACTAATGCTGAAATCTCTAAGAGAGAAAGAGAAGTTGAACTTGGTAACAAAGAAGTTGAGCTTGCTGAAAAGAAATTAGCGGCCACAATCAATAAGAAAGCAGATGCTGAAAAATACGCTGCTGAAAAAGCTGCAGAAGCAGAGTTATTCAAAAGAAAAACAATCGCTGAAGCAGAACTTGTTGAGGCTCAAAGAAAAGCTGAAATCAAGAAGGTTGGAGCGGAAGCTGAAAGAAAAGCACGTGAAGAAGGTGCAACCGCAGTTAGAATTGAAGCCGATGCTAATAAAGAAGCTGCTTTGGCAGAAGCCAAAGGTATTGAGGCTAAAGGACAAGCTGAAGCTGACGCCATCAAAGCAAAGGCTGAAGCGATGAAGAATTATAACGATGCGGCGACATTAAAACTCATTCTTGAAAGCAATGTCTTACCAGAAACCGTAAGAGCGTATGCTGAACCAATCGCTGCTGCACTTGCGCAAATCGATGGAATCACAATGTATGGTGATGGTAATGAAGCAAAACTTGTCAGTGAGATTCAACAACATGGTGATCAAATCTTTGAGGGATTAAATAAAACCTTAGGTGTTGATCTTAAATCATTATTACTTGGATACTTTGGAACAAAAGTTATCGGTAATAACAAAGCACAACAAAGTGCACAATAACAAATAAAAGCTGCTAAAAACTTGGAAAAGTCAATAGCAGCTTTTCTATTTAAAAAGACTGCAAATAGGCAGTCTCTTATATTGTTTTTGATATTATTTGTGTGAATATTCCGCTTTAATATCAACGATTGTTGTTTGCTCTGTTTTAAGCGATCCAAGGTCAACTTTTGCAGTTGATGTTGATTGAATTGATGTTGCTAATGCGTATTTGTTATAGATATGAGTCATTGATGGACAATCTGTATCCATCACAATTCCAATCATATCTGTTACGCCTTTGTAACTGCCATCAATTTTAAAGCTTCCGTCATCACCAATATAGAACTTAACATTGTCTTCGGTGAATGTGGTGTTATCTAAAATATATACTTCTTGTCCCGCCACAAAATAAAAATATGAACTAGCGGTTGCTGCCACTGTTGGATCAGTGATATCGTTTGTCCAATCTTCCTCTTCTTCTGAATAGGTGTAGTGGGCATTGATTTGAACTACCTTTTCATCTTTAGTTACATTATCAATTGCTTTAACGGTGCCAGTTAAGACAACATAATTGAAATAAGGAACTCCATCAACATTTAAATCGATTAAGGCACTTTGAGCGTCCTCTTGTTTAGTGTTGAATTCATCTTTTGTAACTTCTTTATATGATGTGCCTTGTTGATTACAGGCCACTAATATAGTTACAAGTGGTAAAATTAATAAATTTTTCTTCATATTTTAATATCCTCTGGACAAACATTATCATATTTCTTATTTTTTCAGCAACCCAAAATATCTTTGATATAATTGTGTCGTAGGTGTTGTTTATGAAAAAAATAGGAATAATGGTGGACTCTGCTAGAGATGGAGTTAGAATAGTTAACACTCTAAAAAGAGTGATTGATTTATCCAAATTAATGGGGATGAATGCTTTATATCTTTATGTTGAAGATTGTATTGAATTAGAGAACGAACCATATTTTGGATACTTAAGAGGAAGATATACCTCTAAAGAGTTAAAAGAAATTGATGACTACGCTTTCTCTAAAGGAATTGAAGTTATTCCATGTATTCAAACATTAGCCCACCTCAATCAAATATTTAGATGGGATCCATATCAATTAATTAATGACACTGATGATATTTTACTAGTAGGCGAAGAAAAGACTTACGAACTTATCGATAAGATGTTTAAGGCGGTTTCTTGCGCATTTAGAAGCAAAAATGTCAATGTTGGAATGGATGAAGCATATCTACTTGGTAGAGGAAATTATTACCGTAAACATGGAGATGAAAAATCCACTGATATATTTATTAGACACGTACAAAAATTAAGTGAACTAGCGAGAAAATATGATTTCACCCTAACAGCGTGGAGCGATATGTTTGTTCGTATCGCAGGACATGGAGCGGAATATTACGATAAAGACATTACTTTAGATGAAGAGATGCTTAAGCTAATTCCAGATAATTTCTCATTATGCTATTGGGATTATTACCACACTGATAAGAAGTTCTATGACAAGACATTTGACCTTCATAATAAGTTTAATAAGCACATTAGTTTTGCTTGTGGCTCATGGACTTGGACTGGCTTTACTCCAATTAACGATATGGCGCTTAAAAGTATGAAACAAGGCATTACAAGCGCGATTGAACATGATATTGACGAACTAACTATTACTTCTTGGGGTGATGATGGGACAGAGTGTTCTATTTTTGCAACACTCCCATCATATTTTTATGCTTCTAAATTATTTAATGGAGTCACTAATCTCAACGAGATTAAAGAAGAATTCTATCAAACATTTAAAATTAAGTTTGATGACTTTATGAAACTTGATGGACCAAATATGATTGAAAGAAAGAATCTAATGGCGAACCCATCCAAATATCTTTTATATAATGATCCATTTATGGGAGTGTTTGATGAATCAATTAATGATAAATATAATGCTTACTATAAAAAGCAAGCTTCTATCCTTAAAAGAGTGGAACCTAAATTAGGAGAGTTTGGTTATATCGCTAAATACTTATCATCTTTATGCAAAGTGTTATCTATTAAAGCTGAATTAGGTATTAAAACTAGAAAAGCATATAAGTCTAATGATAGAGAATCTTTAAAAGAATTAATCAAAGATTACAAATTAACAGTGAAGTATTTAGATAGATTCTATGTTGATTTTAAAGACTACTGGAGAAGAGAAAACAAAAACTATGGATTTGAGATTCACGATATTAGAATTGGTGGACTTAAACAAAGACTACTATCTTGTATTGAATCACTAAATGATTATGTTAGTGGAAAGATTGATTCGATCGATGAATTAAGTCAAGATATCTTGCTATTAACTAAGCAACAACCCGCTCCATATTATATCAATGTCTATTCACTTATCTGCAGTAATAGTAAACTATAAAGACCTTACTCGGTCTTATCTTCTTCGTTAGAGGTTTCTTTTAATTTTTCTTCCTCTTCTTTGTCACTTTTTGCTTTTACTTCGTTATAGAAATTAACGATAACACTAGTAATCAAAGCAACAACTACAATTCCATATATACCTAATACTACAGATAGAACCCTAGTTATTGGACCGGTAGCGACAAAGTCACCAAATCCGATAGTGGTAACAACCGCAAAAGAATACCAAAGTGCGTCACCATAATTAGCGAAAGTGTCTTCAAAAATTGTGAAGACAAATGAGAATGAGAAGATTAATACGAGTAGACCATATAAGATTTCTAAAGCGAAAGTCTTACGGATAATCTTTAATAATGTTCTAAGTTGAATTCTTGAGAAGGCAAAGACCATTAAGTTCACTAAGGAAATGAACATAATGATAATCATTGTTAATAGTAAGACGGTTGCGAAAGCTTGTGTTTCTTCAATTGTTAAGAACATGATTAACGCTAGAGCTAAAGAGACTAATGCTAAGAAGGAATTGAAAACCATTTTAAATGGCTTTCTTTCTTCAAAGACTCTACAAACCCTATTAGCGGCAATTGTTAATACATATATTCCACATATTGAAACGTAGACAACCGGCGCATCCGGAACAGTGAGAAAGATAATAGCAAACGTTAAATAGATAAGCGAAAAAGCGATGTGCTTAAAAAATGCGATTCTGTTATTCTTCATTATCCTATAGTAGATAAGTGAATTAATAGACGATAGTGTCAATGAGAAAAATGTTAGCGAAAGATATAGGCTAATTAACGCGAAATCTAATGTTAAGAAATAATTTAACGCAGTAATAACAAACGCTAAAGCACCACCATTAGAAATGCTAGTGGTAATTAATATGATTGCAAACTTTTGATTGTCTGTTAGCTTTTTAATCTTTCTCATATTGATTTATTATATTTTTACTTTATCAAATAATGCTACATTATTGTTTAAAACTTGTAAGAAATCCCAGTTTATCATCTAAACTTTATAAAATTTAGTAATATTTCTCGATGATAATATTCGCTTTTATTATTGCCTGTGACTGGAATATTAATTGGGTTATCTATTGGAGAGACAATTATTCCTCTATTTGAGTTCATATTATCGCTATCAACAAAAACATAATTATAGTTCGTTAATATATTTAATTGATATTTATCGTTCTTGATAATAATAGGATCGTCGCTTGTTGATAGTTCGAAATAATCCGAATATCCTTCACCTTTATTGATGCCATTTATTAGAGATTTGCCCTTTTGGAAATCAAATGCCTTGTCTACTTTGACAAATTCTTTTTCAACTAAACGTTTATATGAAGGAACTGTTAGTGACAAGTCGTTTATTTTTGCCCCTAAGTTAAACATCAAATTGCTAGTGATTGAAATTGGGGTCGGCTTATCACTAATAACTCGATAATCGATAAGAAGTTCGTTAGATTGCCCACTCATCGAGTAAGAAACATAGTAAGTTATGTTATTTGGTAATCCGTCTTTTAACTTCTTTTTATTAAATACATATGAGATAGAAAAAAAGTTTTTATCCATGCAAACTTTTGGTTGAAAGACATAGTTACTTGTTACATATGTTTTATCTTTGATGAATTCTTTGCCATTAAAAGAGTACTTCAAATCTTCTAATAAAATTTCTCTTGTTTTACCCAAAGTGTTAACGGGTTCTAAAAAAGAAACGCTGTTCTCTGGAGTGACAATCATCTTGATATTGTCGAAAAAGATATCTTTTATTCCTGCTCCAACCGGAGAAAAAATAACAACGAGTCCCTTTTCGTTATCTACAGATAGCATCTCTATTTTTCCTGTTTTAATCTTGTTATATTTCATGATGTTTATAATTATTAATCAATTAAAATGACTGCTTTATGATAAAACAACCAAATCTCTAAAACAAGTTTCTTGAATGTAGTAAACAATTTGTTTAAAATTATATATGTTTTTAGAAATAACGTATTTGAATTTTGGTCAAAGAATCAATTTGAGTATTTGTTTATTTCTACAAATTATTTCTTTAAAAGGAGAAAAAACATGAAAAAAACACACGTTTTAGCATGTGTAGCTGCCCTTTTAATTGGTGGTCTTGTTTCTTGTAATCAAGAATCTTATGACTATACTTTAAAGATTTGGGCTGCTGAAAAGGCTAATGAATTAACAATTGCCCAAGCAAAGAGATGGGCTAAAGGCATCGAAGAAACCGATGGAAAGAAAATTGGTATTGTTGTCAACAAAGTTAGTGAATCAAACTCTGCTGCACAAATGATTTCCGATCCAGAATCAGGTGCTGATTTATTCTGCTTTGCACAAGATCAACTTGCTCGTTTAAGATCCGCTGGTGCTCTTCAAACAATCGTTGATCCAACCGTTAAAGAAGAAATTATCAATAGCAACGACGAAGCATCTTCTTCCGCTGTCCAATTAGGCGGTGAAGTTGTTGCTTTCCCACTTACCTCTGACAATGGTATCTTCATGTATTATGACAAATCTGTTTTCCCAGATGTTGATGGTGCAGTAAATCCAAAACTTGATAATATGGAAACCATTATCGAAGAATGCAAGAACGCCAATAGAAAGATTTATTTCAATATCGTTGGTTCTGCATGGTATAGTGCTTCTTATTTCTATGCATTTGGTTGCCATTCTGAATGGACTGCTCGTGATGATGGAACATTCAGCGCATATGATGACACATATAGAAGTAAAGAAGGTGTCGCTGCATGCCAAGCAATGTATAACTTAATTAAAACAAACGAAAGCGTTTTCATTGATGATAGTACTGGCGCAACAGCCTTTACAAAAGATAAGACCGGTGTCCCAGACGCAGCTGTTTGTGTTTCTGGTATTTGGGATTACAATGATATCGCTTCTAAATTAAACACCAATATTGGTGCAACTGATTTACCATCTGTTACTGTTAATGATGAAACACATCATTTACATACATTCAAAGGTTGTAAATTCTTAGGCGTTAAACGTGCTCAAGACCCAATTAAAGGTGCTTACGCCATTAGTTTAGCCCGTTTCTTAACTGGTGAAGAATGCCAACTTGAAAGATTCAACACATTGAAATGGGGACCAAGTAATAAAAATGCTCAAAACAATCAAGCAGTCAAAGAAAACATTGGCTTAAAAGCTTTAAATTTACAATACGCTGCTGGTTGTTCAGTCCAAGGTCAATATCCAGATAACTGGTGGACTGCTGCTGCTAGTATTGGAACCGCTATTAAAGATACAGATGGTTCCTACTCTGCAATTTATAGAGTCTTACAAGACTATCGTGGAACAATTGACACATACTATTCAATTGATGAATAATATTTTATGGTAGACTTTATCTACCCTTTTTCTTTTTTAAGGTGAGAATATTAAAATGAAAAAACTTACTGATCTTGAGTATTTAAAACTTAATAAGTTTAGAAAAATATTACATAATCTTCTTTCCTTTTTCGCCGCTATCCCATTTAGGATTTGGGAGGGAATCAAAGCTATAGGACAATTCTTTAAAAAGATTGGCCTTGGTTTTGTTGATGCCCTTAAAAATATTGGTACAACATTTGTTAGAGGAGATTGGAAAACAAAAGTCTCTTTCTTCATCTTTGGCTTTGGAAGCGTTTTAAGAGGCCAAATACTTAGAGGTTTAGCGTTTTTCTTCCTTGAAGTTGCTTACATCTTGTTTATGATTACAACTGGTGTTCCTAACTTATCTATGCTTGGAACTTTAGGAACGGTTGAAACAACAAAGGTGATGGAAACAGTGTATGTTGCTGGGGTTCCAACACAAGTAGAAAAAACAATTTGGGGAGACAACTCATTTAGGATTCTTCTTTATGGTGTGATGGCTATTTTCTTCACAATTGCTCTTATTTATACATGGTATTTAAATATCAAACAAAATAAGATTTCTGAAGAAATTTTAGCGAAAGGAAAACCACTTAAAAGCAATAAGCAAGATCTTCATTCTTTAATTGATGATCAATTCCATAAATCACTTCTTGCTTTACCTATCGTTGGTATTACTTTATTTACTGTTTTGCCAACATTCTTCATGATTCTTATCGCGTTCACTAATTACACGAAAGAACATATGCCACCAGATAAATTATTCTCCTGGGTTGGTTTCCAAAACTTTGGTCAAATCTTTAACTGGAATGCGGGTAGTACCGCCTTCTCAGCTTCATTTGGTGAAATCTTACTTTGGACATTAATTTGGGCGTTCTTTGCAACATTTACTAACTATTTCCTTGGTATGTTAGTCGCACTCGCGATTAATAAAAAAGGAATTAAGGGTAAAAAGATTTTCCGTGGAATTTTGGTTTTAACAATCGCTATTCCTCAATTCATTTCTTTGTTATTCATTTCCAAGATGTTTGCAAAAAACGGTATTGTTAACGAAACTCTTCTAAGCTGGGGCTGGATTAGTAGTCCTCTCCCATTCTTTGAAGATCAAACATGGGCAAGAATTACAGTTATTATCATTAACATATGGGTTGGTATTCCATATTTGATGTTGATGATTTCTGGTGTTTTGATGAATATTCCATCGGATTTATATGAATCCGCGAAAATTGATGGTGCAAATTCCATCCAACAATATTTCAAAATTACACTCCCGTATACGTTATTCGTTACAGGACCATATTTATTAACGAGCTTTACTGGTAATATGAATAACTTCAACGTTATCTATCTTCTTACTGGTGGAGGACCAACATCTAGTGATATTGCTAGAGCAACTATTAAAGCTGGAGAAACAGACTTACTTATCACTTGGTTATTCAAATTAACTGTTGATGAAAATAACTATGCGATGGCTTCTGTTATCGGTATCTTAGTGTTCTTAGTTGTTGCGGTTGTGTCGCTTGTTGTTTACAACATCATTCCAAGTGTTAAGAATGAGGAGGACTTCCAATAATGGAAAACGAACAATTAGTAACTACTCCTTCATTTAAAAAGGAAAAACACGGCAGTATGAAAAGAAGAAGAATTGCTGGTAACACCGCAATTTATACAGTTCTTATTCTTATTTGTCTTATTTGGCTCATTCCTTTCGTCTTAATCCTTTTACAATCATTAAATGTTGATTGGTATTTCGACGATATGAAAGCAGTTGAAGAAGGCTTAATTCCTGAAATTAGACGTGGTGGTATGTGTATGGGAACAATCTTCCCAACCCACTGGGGATTCCAAAACTATATCAACCTATTTACCAAATCTAGTTTCTTAACTTGGTTCTTAAATACATTCTTAATTGCCTTAGCTACATCTGTAGTTCAAACAATTATGGTCTTAACTATGGCTTACACACTCTCAAGACTTAGATTCAAAGGAAGAAAGTTCTTAATGAACTTCATGTTAATCCTTGGTATGTTCCCTGGATTCTTAACAATGTTAGTCCTTTATACAGTCTTAAAAGATATGCATTTAACTCAAGAAGGCGCGATCGGTGGATTAATCCTTGTTTACTGTGCTTCTAGTGGCATGGGTTATTACATTTCAAAAGGATTCTTCGATACTGTTCCTAAATCATTGGATGAGGCTGCTCGTATTGATGGAGCGAGTAGACTCCAAGTTATGTTAAAGGTTATTTTACCTTTATCAAAACCAATTATTATTTATACAGTTTTGACAGCGTTCATGGGACCATGGGGTGACTTCATGTTTGCTCGTATGCTTACAAACAACTGGGATGCATCATATAACGTCGCAGTTGGTTTATGGGCTTTCTTAGACGCTGATCAACTCGGTACATCATACACTCTATTCTGTGCTGGCGGTGTTATTGTCGCTATTCCAATCACATTGCTATTTATGTTCTTGCAAAGATACTATGTGGAAGGCGTTACTGGTGGCGCAGTGAAAGGATAAAATTATGTCTGCAATTAAATTAACAAACGTAAAAAAGATTTATGATAAAAAGGTTATAGCTGTTCATGACTTTAACCTTGATATCGCTGATAAAGAATTCATTGTTTTCGTCGGTCCATCTGGTTGTGGTAAATCAACAACTTTAAGAATGATTGCGGGACTTGAAGAAATCTCTGAAGGTACAGTGGAAATTGATGGTAGAGTGGTTAACGACTTACCACCAAAAGATAGAAATATCGCGATGGTTTTCCAAAACTACGCTTTATATCCACACCTTTCTGTTTTCGATAATATCGCTTTCCCACTTCGTTTAATTAAACAAGAAGTTCCTGTTCAATTAACAGATGCTGAAAAAGCAAAAATTAAAGCAAAAGCAGATAAGTATCAAGCTAAATTAGATAAATTACCAGAAAATCATAGAGATGTTCCAACTCTTAAAAGATTAGTAGCGGAAGCAAACGCTGCTCTTGAATCAGGAGTTAGAATTGAATACAAGAAAATGAGCAATGATGAGATTTATGAAAGAGTCACATCTGTTGCTGAAACACTTGGTATTACTGAATATTTGCCACGTAAACCAAGAGCACTATCTGGTGGACAACGTCAAAGAGTGGCGATCGGTAGAGCCATGGTCCGTGATAGTAAAGTTCTCCTTATGGATGAACCATTATCTAACTTAGACGCAAAATTACGTAACCAAATGAGAGCGGAAATTATTCTTTTAAGAAAGAAGATTGATGCGACATTCATCTATGTTACTCACGACCAAACCGAAGCTATGACTTTAGGCGATAGAATCGTCATTATGAAAGATGGATTTGTCCAACAAGTTGGAACTCCTCAACAAGTTTTCAACACTCCTGCTAACTTATTCGTTGCTGGATTTATTGGCGCTCCTCAAATGAACTTCTTTAACGAAGCAAAACTCTTAAAAGAAGGTAATAAATATTTTGTTGAAGTCAAAGGCGTAAGATTTGAAGTTGATGGAGAAAACGGAAAACTTCTCGCGAAGAACAACGCTCCAGAAGGAGAAGTTGTCCTTGGTGTTAGACCAGAACATATGAATTTCTCCACTAAAGCTAGCAAGAACGCGCTTGAATGCGAATTAGTGGTCTCAGAAATGATGGGTAGTGAATTACATCTCCACTTACAATGTGTTGATGGTTCTTCTATCGTTGTTAGAGTCCCAACTGTTAACTTAACCGAAGAAGAAAATAACGCTGCTAACGTTCCTGGAAGCAAATCATATATTTCCTTCGAAGGAAAAGTTATGCATCTTTTTGACAAGAAAACTGGTGTTTCTTTACTTCACCCAGAATTCCAATATGTAGTGGCGGAAGAAGAAACAAAAGAAGAGAAATAATGAAAAGAAATATTTATCTTTCAAAATCAATTAAACAAGCTTCACTTCTATGTGTTTCTATTTTAGGTATGTCAATGATAGTGACATCCTGTAACAAAGAAGATCCTTTGCTTTTGAAATACGAAGATATTGAGATAAAAAACATTGATGACAATTATCGTAATTTCTATCAAATCTTCCCAATATCTTACGCGGATTCAAATAAGGATGGTCGTGGAGATTTCCAAGGCATTATTGACAAATTAGATTACATTGAAGGAATGCACTATAACGGTATTTGGCTTAACCCAATTCATCCAAGCAGTACATCACATTGCTATGATGTAGAAGATTATCTTAAAGTTGACCAAAGATTTGGCACTATAGAAAAATTTGATGAATTAGTGACAAAGTGTCATGAAAGAAATATCAAATTAATTATTGATATGGTTATTAACCATTCATCTAATAAGCACCCATGGTTTACTGATTCATATGTTTGCGCAAAAAATGGTCGTAAGACACGCGCAGAATATTATAGATATAATTGGATTGATTGTAGCGGTGCCGTTCCTTCTGGATATTCTAAAGTATCACCTAGTGATAGTGTCGCCTATGAATCAAGATTTGATAAGACAATGCCTGATTTAAATCTTGAACAAGTGATCACTGATGGTGAAGGTGATATGGCAACTTTATTAAAGAATATCTTTAAGTTCTGGCTTGTTGATCACAAAGTTGATGGATTTAGATTAGACGCAGTTACATCATATTTCACAAACAATAACGCGAAAAACTTGCAAATGCTCACTTGGATTAACGATACATGTAAAGCGTTAAAACCAAATTGCTACATTGTCGGTGAAGGTGATTGGGGAACCAATTCATCAGTTAATAAGAATTTCCAAGCTAGTGGTATTGATTCTTTCTTCCAATTTGGAAACTGTGCAAAAAATAATGGTTATGTTTCTCAAGCAGTCAATACTGAAAGCGCAAAAATGGTTACAATTGCATTAACAAATAACCAAAAGACTGCTGATACTGGAATTGAAGCTCCATTTTTAGGAAATCACGATACTTCTAGATATGTTGGTAGCGTTTCTGGAAGAAAAATCGCAAATAATGCGAAATTTGCTTTAGGATTACTCCAACAATTAAAAGGATCAACCTTCACATATTATGGTGATGAAGTTGGAATGGGCTCACAAGGCACTGATCAAGATGGTTTTTATCGTCTTCCTTTGCGTTGGGGTGATGATTACACCACTAAGATTGGTAAGATTGGTGGTCTATATGGAGTTGGTAGTGAAAAGGATGTTGATGAATCGTTATGCTATCCACATAAAACAGTAGCAGAACAAGAAAAAGATTCTAATAGCATTCTTAATTACGCTAAAAAGGCAAACCTCATTAGATTACAATTCCCAGAAATTGCTAGAGGAACTTTTGAAGAGAAATATTCCGAAGGTTCTGCTTTAGCAGTTATTAAAAGAACATATAAAGGTTCAACCATTCATATTGCGATTAACGCAAGTAAGACAGAAACCAAACAAATTGATTATTCCTTATACGGGGAAAATGTTGTCGCTGAGTTATGTACAAGCGGTAACATCAGATTAACTGCGGTTGGTGAAACAAAGATTAACATTCCACCGCAAAGTATTGCTATAATAAGATAGCATTTTCAAAAGGTTATATGAGAAATTACGTATTGTGTTTCTCTTATAATATAAAAAATTATTAATTAAAAACGATAGGAGGTTATTTTTAATGAAAAAATCGTTTTTAGTTCTTGCTGCCGCAGCATTGTTAGGATTAGCTGCTTGTGGCGGAGGAAACACTAGTGGTGGTGGCGGAGGTGGCGGAACACCTGGCGGAGACACACCATCTATTAATGTACCAGAAGGAAAAGTTGCTTTCTATTTTGAAATGGGAGACACAACCCCAGCATTCAGTTCATGGACAGCAGTTTATTTAACTGGAACATTTAACTCATGGGCTACAGCCCCAGATGCTGCTGTTAGACTTCAAAAACTTGGTGAAACCAAGATTTGGTACGGTTACTATGACACAACAGCAGAAAAATTAAAAGAAGCATATGACAAATGGGATCAAACAGGCGATCATCCATATGCTTACCAATTAACACTTGGTTACACAGCAGATTCAGGAGCACCAGGTGCTGGTGTCGACTGGACATTTAAATCTAACTTATGTGCTCCATACGAATATGGAAAGAACCCAGAATTCGTTATCGAAGAAGGTGGAAAGATTAATCTTAAAGCCTTAGCGTTAAACGATGATGGCACACAAGTCGAAGATGGAACATTAACAAACGTTCACTCTTGGGAAAAACAACCAAACGAACCTGTTAAAGTCACAAACGTTACACTCGCTTATGAATTAGCAGAAGCAGTCCCAACATGGGTTGACTTATACATTCCTGGCGTCAATGGTGCTTGGGATATCACAAATAAGATGACACCAGATGCAGATAGAAAAGTCTTCACATTTGTTATCGCTGAAACAGTTCCAGGCGTCATCGAATTCAAGATTGTCGCTGAATACGCAGGCATTACAGCCTTAACATGGGGCCACGAAATCCTTAAAGGTGAATCAGGCAACGCAGCAGTTCAAATTTTACAAGCTGACTCTAATGCAACAATCGCATTAAAAGATGAATTAAATGAAGGCGACGCTTTCGTAGTTGATTTCTCTGATTTCGTCGATCCAGCATTACAAACAAAAGTTGAATTAACTCTTGGTGTTGAATTCCCAGAAGCATTAGACACAGCTGTTAACCCAAATTGGTATGTTATCGGTGATTTCAATGGCTGGTCAGCCTCTGATGATTACAAAATGGCAGTTGCAGAAGACAAATTATCAATGTCTGTCACATTTGAAGCCGTCACTGGCAAAATCCAATTTGGTATTTGCAATAACGGTTCATGGGATACATGTTTAAAAGTTAACGATGCTAACATCGAAGTCACTGTTGGTGAAGAAGACATGGAAGTCGTCTATGTTGTCGCAGCAGCTGATATGGAAAAAGTTAACAACGTCAAAGGTGGATCAGTTAATGTTACAGTTAAAGGCGAAGCTACTGGAAACGATGGTTCTGAAGAACATCCATTCACAGTCGCAGAAGCTTTAGCAGAAATCGATAAATTAGATTCCTCTGTCAATAATGGAAAATCTGAAGGCAGATTCTACGTTACAGGTATTTGTGTTGAATTCGTCAAAGTTGGCACAAGTGGTGATTTCCAATTCAAAATCGCTGATGCAGCAGGTGAAACAGATGCAAGCAAAATTCTTCTTGTTTACTATGCAAAACCAAACGAATGCAATCAACCAGCAGCAGGCGATCTCATCGTTGTTGAAGGTCAACTTCAAAAATTTGAAAAGAGTGGTACAGTCACTCCAGAAATCGCTAGTGGTGCAAAATTAATTTCTGTCACTCCAGCAAACGCATAATATTTGCTTAGCAATTTAAAGACCCTTAATCCTCGGATTGAGGGTTCTTTTTTATTTATTTTTAAAATAAATACTATTATAATCTAATCAGGAGATTATCTTTAAAGATAATAAGTGATTATGAAAAAAAGAGCTTTACTATTTGCGGTTTTATTTTTCTTATCTTTAGTGGCATGTGGAGGTGGTAATTCCACTGGTGGCGGTGATGATGAAGATTATCAATACACACCACAAGACATTTCTGCTAGAGATGTAACAGTTCCTACAGAACTTCCAAAGATGGATGAACCATCTTTCCAAATCCATTATCGTCGTAATGATAACAAATACGCTGATTGGGGATTATGGTTATGGGATGGATCAAACCCATCTGGTAATGATGAAAAAGTTGATACTTTCAATTATCAAGATGATTTTGGTGTTATTGGTTATTATCCATTCTCATATTTAGGAGAGTGTCCAGATGGAAGAGCAGGATTTATTATTCGTAAATTAGCTAGCTGGTCAAAAGATGGTGCGACAGATAGTGATGCATTTGTTGATAAGAGCACATTAACTCCTGATGCGAATAACTGCTATCACGTTTATGTTTATAGTGGAGATCCTCATATTTATTCAAACCCAAATAAAGCGATGGCGGATGATATCACTGTTTGTGAATTCTCTGATTTAAATAATATTAAAGTTGAAACCACAAATAAGGTGACTTCCTACAAGTTATATAAAGACGAACTCTTAATTGCAGAAGGTGTTGGAGTTAATTCCAAGTCATTTACTTTCGCTTTACCAAGTCACCATTCTGAAGTCGTTATTACTTCTATTTATAAATTCGAAGCAACATTTTTGAAGAGTGGAAAAACTATTAGCACTACAGTCAGTATCGCTAACTTATATGATTCAAGAATTTTCAATGAATTAAATTATGATGGAGATGATTTAGGTGCTACTTATTCTCCAACATCAACAACATTCAAAGTTTGGTCACCAGTTTCAAGTTCTATCAAGTTAAGAATCTATGATAACGGTACCCCAACTGCAGTTGATGCATCTAAAGGTAGTAATGAATATACCGAACATGTTATGAGTAGAGGAGAAAAAGGCATCTTCTCCATAACAGTTAACGGAGATTTAGCTGGCAAATATTATACATACGCAGTTACTAACTCAAAATTTGTTAATACTGAAATCGTTGATCCATACGCAAAGAGTGCTGGTGTTAATGGTTTAAGAGGACAAATCGTTGATTTCTCAAAGACCAATCCAACTGGTTGGGATAGTGTTACTCCTCATCAAATTGATAGAAACGCTTTAACTGTTTGGGAAACTCACGTTGCTGATGTCACTTCTCATTCCTCTTGGACTGGAAGTGAAGCTAACAGAAGA
Organism: Bacilli bacterium; assembly: GCA_045132035.1. Taxonomy (GTDB): domain Bacteria; phylum Bacillota_I; class Bacilli_A; order RFN20; family CAG-826; genus UBA2450. The sequence continues at coordinate 14,814 of JBGURM010000031.1, read as the reverse complement.
AAATATTTAGGCATGGTTGAAGAAGGTACTACCTTCACCAAAAATAGTGTTACAGTTAAAACAGGCTTTGACCATATTAAAGAATTAGGTGTTAACGCAGTTCAACTCCTTCCAATATTTGATCAAGATAATGATGAAACAACATATAAATTTAACTGGGGATATAATCCACTTAACTACAATGTTGTTGAAGGCTTATATTCTTCTAATCCACATGATGGATATGCAAGAATTAGAGAACTCAAAACAGTAATTATGGAGTTTAATAAAGCTGGCATTAACACAATTATGGACGTTGTTTATAATCACGTAAGTAACGCTGGTGGATCAAACTTTGATGTCCTTATGCCTGGTTATTACTATCGTTATGTTAACGGCAAACTTTCTAATGGTTCTGGCTGTGGAAACGAAACTGCTAGTGAAATGCCAATGATGAGAAAATTCATGATTGATTCCACTAAGTTCTGGGCTAAAGAATACAAATTAGGTGGTTTCAGATTTGACTTAATGGGATTACATGACATTACTACGATGAATAAACTTACTGAAGCTTGTAAAACTATCAATCCAGGTATCGTTATTTATGGCGAACCATGGACTGGTGGAACAAGTGCAATGAAGAACTTTGAAACCAATTCCGCAAAGCAAAGTAATGCATCTAAATATAAAGGATACGGTCAATTCAATGACCAAATGAGAGACGCTTTAATTAAAGGCGGACTTAATTCCGATGCTTCTCAAGGTTGGATTACTGATACTAAAAATATCGATGCTAAAGATATCGCTGCTATTAAAGATGGTATTAAAGGTGCAACCACTAACGCAGTTGAAGATCCAAATAAGACTGTTAACTATGTTACATGTCACGATAATTACACTTTAATTGATCGTATTAAGAAATCTAATCCATCAGTTAGTTCAAGAACAGACTTCAATAAGATGGCGGTTCTTGCTAATGCAATTGTCTTTACTTCTCAAGGTACAGCGTTCATGCTTGCTGGTGAAGAATTCTTAAGAAGCAAAAATGGTGATCATAACTCCTATCAATCACCTGATAGCGTTAACCAATACAAATATGAATTATTAATCACTAACGCTAGTATTTATGAAAACTACAAGGCATTAATCAAATTTAAGCAAGATGTTGCTGATTTACACGCAAGTACATGCAAGATTAATGTTGAAACACTTGATGGTGGAGCAGTGCTTAAATACACAGTTAATAATGGAAACGAACAATATGTTGTTATCCACTGTAATGGTGTAGGAGCAAAGACCTCAATCAACTTAAGTGAATATAATGTCTATCTCGATACATTAGGATTGAATGAAGTTGGTGCTTCATTAACTGCAAGCTTTGTTCCTTCACAATATCAAACCTTAATTGCAAAAAGAGCGTAATAGTTATGAAAAATGAATTTATTGTCAACATCATTCACCGCCCAGAATTAGCGCCAGAATACGCTGCTAAAACTAGCGGTAAAGACCCTAAGGAAGTTGTTAAAGAATCCTTAGGGATCTTCCTATTTCAACAAGAAGCCGCTCATAAGAATGGTTTAAAAACTACAATTCACGTGACATATGCGTCGTTATTTAATGATGACTTAGTTGAAATCGTTAAAGAACATCACGACAAATATGGCGACGAAATAGCGTTATCTCTTCTAGGCTTACCTTGCCCAGAATTTAAAGAAAAGTATAAGACAGAAGATTTCTGCATTTGGATGTTCTCAAAAGAAGACAAAGAAAAGATTATCGATGACGTCTTTGGCTTATTCTATAAGAAATTTGGTTTTTATCCAGAAAGCACAGGAAGTTATTTCTTGGATGCTTACACAATTAACTACATGAAGAAACAATACCCATCTGTTAAATGTGCGGTTGCCACATGTTGGGAAGAAGGCTCTAAGGCTTATCACACATGTAACAACTCTTGGTACACATTCTTAGATGGTGGACCATGGAATCCGTGGATTCCTTCTAAAATTAATTCACACTGCCCAGCTTATAGTAAAGATGATGACAGTGGAATTGTCGCTATTCCACATTTAAGTAGAGACTTACTTGCTTGTTTTGATGGTAATGGCTCTAACTTTGGAACTCACCCACAAAACGTTATTCGTGGAATGATTTATTACAAAGACAAAGAAGGAAAATGGCAATTCCCATATTTATTCAACTTAATCGATGAATATCGTCACTTAGGAAAATATAATGACGGCTATTCCTATAATATGATGTTTGTTGGACCAGGATGGTTAAATAAAAAAGGAAGATGGGAAGCCCCATATGATTTACTCGCTCAATCTTATGAAGATGCGATGAATTATTATGGTGAACTTAAAAGAAAAGGTGAACTTATCGATATGACTATGGGTGAGTTCGCTGATTATTACCGTAAAAAACATCCAGACTATAACACCCCTGAATGTGCTTTATGGAAAGATATCCTTTATGGAAGTAACAAACAATATTTCTGGTACGTTGACCCATATATGAGAACATGTTTAGACTTCAATCAAGGTGGAGCGATGATTGATTTAAGACCATACGCTAGTAGAATTCCTTTTGAAGTTGGTATTGGTACAGATCACGTCTATGATGCGACCTATCCATATTTAATCCAAGCGAACTATCGAGCTGGTTTCTTTACGCATTACGCAGGTGCAGGCACTAATAAGAGCTGCCAAGTTACTTATAAAGGCGAAACCACTGATTTATGCTTGACTCGTACAATGGCGAGATATGAAAAAGTTGGTGAAGATGTAGTCATTACTACTAAACCAGTCGATTTACTTTTAGGAGGAGAAAAGATTATTGTTCAATCAGTGTTTACTTTTGAACATGGCAAATCCATCTTAAAAGTCGAAAGAAAATTATTATCTAAAGTTAGTGAGCCAGTGACATTTACTGAATATATGACTGGTGGATTTGGTAATAACGAATATCAAGCAGACTTAAGTAAAGTAACCTTAAGAGTTGATAATCAAAAGATGGATTATCTCTATAAGGGAAGAAAAATAAGATCTGAGCACGCTAAAGAAGCAGAAATTGTCATCCCAGATATTCAAACCTCAATTGTCTTTTCTGGTAATGGCGATTATCTTGAAGTTGAAGAAGGAATCGCCTTCTCTCCAGCGTACCACTTAAGAAGTGGAAAAACTCTTAAAGAAGGAGGACTAGTAACATGTCTCAATCTAAGAAAGGCCGCTTAAATTATCGTTGTCCAGCATGTTTCATGCGTGAAATTGATATGGACATGTTCTACGACGAAGAAAAAGACGAATATTATTGCTTAAGATGTGGATATCACGGAAACGAAGAAGATGTTCTTCGCTTAAACGAACAAGCAAAATATCGTTACAAAATGATTAATAAAAGAGTCACCGACTTTGGTGAAGATGACGAACCAATCAAATACGAGGATAACGACAAATGATTTTAGGAATTGATGTCTCTACTTATTTAGAGCAACAAAGAATCTCTCATCCTGTTTATAAAAAAAACGGAAAAGAGGTCGATCCTTTCGCGTTATTTAAACAAAATGGTGTCTCTTTAATTAGAACTAGAATATGGAATGACCCATATGATGAAAACGGGAAACCATATTTAGCAGGTACATGTGATTTAAAAAATTTTATTGAACTTGCAGAGATGCTTAAAAAATATGATTTCCATCATTTAATTGATTTCCATTATTCAGATTTTTGGGTTGACCCATCAAAACAATTTCTTCCAAAAGCGTGGAGCAAGTTATCTTACGAAGAGATCGTTGAAGAAGTATATAAATTCACAAAATCCTCATTAGAAGAGATTAAAAAACACGATATTCCAGTTGATATGATTCAAATTGGAAATGAAATCACTAACGGAATGCTTTGGCCATTTGGTCACTTAGAAGATGGGGAAGAAAGGCAAGCTTCTTTTGATCGCTTTGCTAGTTTCCTTAAATCTGGCATTAAAGCGTGCCATGAAGTCTTTCCTGATGCAAAGATTGTTTTGCATTTAGAAAGAAGTTATGACCAAGACGCTTATCGAGAAATCATTTCTAATTTATTAAATAGAAAAGTTGAAATTGATATCGTTGGTTCATCATATTATCCATTCTGGCATCATGACTTCAAAGAATATTTCGCTAATATGGATATGGTCCAAAGAGAATTTGGACTTCCAGTAATGAACGCTGAACTTGGATTTCCATTCACTTTATTAGATTACAAAAAAGATGAAGATGGAAAAGCTAAACACTTAGTGATTAATGCGGATAATATTGATGATTTCTTAAAGATGATGCCATATTATCCAGACAAAGAAGGACAAAGGAAATTTGTTCGTGAATTCTTAAAACTCGCGAAAGAACATGGCTTAATTGCTGTGAACTATTGGGAACCAACATGGATTCCTGGAGAAGGAATTTGCTGGGCGAGTGAAGAAGCCCAAATATATCAACATAGTAACGCGAAAGACACTCGTAATGAGTGGGCGAATCAATGCTTATTTGATTACGATGGAAACTCGTTACCTGCATTAGATGAGTACAAATTATAGGGAGGATTAGAGATGAAATTAAAACATTTATTATTAGTACCATTTACAGTTGGCTTACTAATGTCTTGTAACCCTAGAGGAAGTAGTGACACTCCTATTCCAGAACCAAAAGAAAAAGAAGTGCGTAATTTAGTGTGTAGCGAAGCTTTTGTTGTGTTAGGAGGAGAAGACGTTACACCAAGAGCGAGTATTGAAAACAGTAATGATGATATTGGTACTTACACATTAAAAAGTAACGATCCATCAATTGTCAGTGTAGTGGATAATAAACTCCACGCTGTTAAAGCTGGTAACACAACTGTGACTTTATCAAAAGATGAAGATGACAATTACAAATATAATCCAGTTACATTTAAAGCAACTGTTTACACAAAAAAAGATTTAATTGATGTTGATCCATTTAATCGTACTTATACAAAATTAACATCTGATGGAATATATGTTAGAAAAGTAGAAAATTTAACTGATCAAAACTATATCTTAGGAATGGATATCTCTAGTGTTATTTCTGAAGAAGAAGCTGGAGTTAAATATTATGATTATCAAGGAAATGAAGCTGATGTCTTCCAAGTTTTAAGCGATTCAGGAGTTAACTATATTCGTGTTCGTATTTGGAATGATCCATATGACAATGAAGGTCACTCTTATGGTGGTGGGCATAACGACTTAGAAACCGCGATTAAAATCGGAAAAAGAGCAACCGCACATAATATGGCTCTTCTTGTTGATTTCCATTATTCAGATTTCTGGGCTGATCCTTCTAAACAAATGGCGCCTAAAGCTTGGGCAACATTATATGGAGAAGATAAAGTAAATGCTTTATATGAATTTACAAAATCATCATTACAAGCTCTTAAAGATGAAAACATTGTTGTTGGCATGGTTCAAGTTGGAAATGAGACTAATGGCGGCAAAATGGCTGGAGAAAGCGCTTGGGTTGATGTTTGTGATTTAATGAACGCTGGTAGTAAAGCGGTTAGAGAAGTTTTCCCAAACGCTTTAGTTGCTTTACACTTTGCTAACCCAGAGAAAACTGACAATATGCTTAACTGGGCTGCTAGACTTACAACCGTTGATTATGATGTTTTTGGTTCATCTTATTATCCATATTGGCATGGAACATTAGATAACCTTTCTTATGTCTTATCAACAATTGCCGCTAAATATAATAAGAGAGTCATGGTCTTAGAAACTTCTTATTGTTTCACTGATGAAGACACTGATTTTGGTGGAAACACAATTGGTGCAACTTCTGGTTATGATAAGAAAGATTACCCATTCACATATCATGGACAAATTAACCATGTAATTAATTTAACAAACACAATCGTTAATAAAACCACTAACGGATTAGGCATTTGTTATTGGGAAGGTGCTTGGATTAGCGCTGGTGGAAAAGATTACGAAGAGAATAAGGCGAAATGGGAAAAATATGGCTGTGGTTGGGCATCTAGCTACGCTCATGAATATGATAAGGACGTCAGTGAACTCGGTGGCGGAGGAACAGTGGTTGATAACCAAGCATTCTTTGATTCAACAGGTCACCCACTTGAAACCCTTAAAGTCTTTAACTTAATGAGATTTGGAAACACAATCGACAAATTTGTTGATGGCGTTGAAGATATTGAACTTATTCATTACGACACTGATGATTTTGAATTGCCAAAGACTGTTAACGCTGTATATTGCGACGACACTAAATCACCAATTCCTGTAGTGTGGGAAGACTTTGATATTGCAGCTGCTAAAGAAAAAGGCAATGCAAAATATGTCATTAAAGGTATTGCTGAAGGAAAAGAAGTTAATTGCCGCTTAACTATTATGGAATTTAACTTTATTGAAAACTATTCTTTTGAAACTGGTAGTTATGGTCCATGGAAAATGACCACAAACGATAAACTATCAAGCACACACATTATTAAAGTTACTAATGAGAATCCACAAACAGGTAGGTTTGCAGCGCACTTCTGGACCACAGATAGTGAAGGCGTTAACTTTGAATTAAGCCAAACATTTACCACTTTAGCGGCTGGTAAATATAAGATGCAGGCTTCATTCTTAGGCGGTGGAAATGGTTCTGACCCAATGGGACCACGTACACAAAACATCTACTTATTTGTTAAAGTTAATGGCAATATTGTCAGTCAAAAGAAACACGTCATTACTAAATGGGCAGATGGATATAAAGACGCTTTAATGGAAGGCATTGAAATTCCTGTTAACGCAAAAGTTGAAGTTGGAATTCACGTTGAATCCGCTCAAGCAAATTGCTGGGGAGATATTGACGACGTCTTATTCAATAAAGACAACAAATAATTTATGAATATATTCTATATTCTTGGACTTAGTTTTGGAGGCGTTACTTTAGCGGGTATAGCGGTTATATTTGGCTACTTGGTAAAGAAACAAGAATATTTAAAGAAGTTACCAATTTGGGTATATGTTCTAGCCTCAATACTGATTGCATTAGCCTTCGCGACAGTCGCATTAATATTTGTTGGATATTACTATAACAAAACACATTAACATATTAAGGATCACTTATAATGGTGGTCCTTTTTGGTTAATAATGCGCAAGAAATGACGTATTTTATGAAAATATTTAAAAATCTTAATGTTATCAAGGCTGATAATCATTAATGAAAAATTTGTGATATGATAATACCATAGGAAGTATCTAATATTGTAATTATCAATAGATAATTTAGCAAGTTTATCTTCTCTTTTACCGTCGTTATGATAAAATATGCAAATAATCGAGGCAAAATTATGAAAAAATGTTTATTAACACTCACCTTATTATCGTCATTATTAGCCATTACAAGTTGTAATAATAGTCAACCTGAGAAAAACTACCTTACCTTATGGAACAAATGTGATTCTCTAACTGTTTTAGAAAATTATGTTAAAGATGTCACCAATAAAAGTTCAAAGAACTTCATCCCTGTTAAAGATAGAATTGCGACCTTTGATATGGATGGAACATTTATTGGCGAACTCTATCCAACATATTTTGAATACAATATGCTTGAATATCGTGGTTTAGATGATCCTACTTACACGAATAAAGATCCTGATGTTGTCGCTGCTGCGCAAAATATTAGAGACTTTGTTAGAAACGGAACCAAACTCCCAGATCACTTCGATATGGTCCACGCTCGTGCTGCAGCGAAAGCCTATGCTGGAATGACTGTCAGTGAATTTGATGCTTATACAAAAAAATACGCGAAAACATCCGCTAACGGATTTAGTGGAATGACTTATGCTGAAAGCTTCTATAAACCAATGTTACAAGTGTTTGATTATTTAAACGCTAACGACTTCACTTGTTATGTTGTTTCTGGTTCAGATAGGTATATATGCCGTGCTTTAGTGGATTCCATCAACATTGAACCAAATCGTGTTATTGGAATGGATGTTGTCTTAAAGTCTACTGGTCAAGGTGATGAAGATGGTGTTGATTACACGATGAAACCTGGCGAACAATTAGTTAGAACTGATGAATTAATTATCAAGAACTTAAAAACAAACAAAGTTAAACAAATCTCTCAAGAGATTGGTAAAATCCCAGTTCTCTCGTTTGGTAACTCAAGTGGTGATAGTGCAATGCACAATTACTGCAAGAGCAACACGACTTACAAAACTGAAGTCTTCATGTTAATCGCAGATGATGACGCTAGAGACCACGCAAATTTAGAAGAAACTGCAAAAAGAAAAGCAGCGTGGGAAGATGCAAAATATAACATCATCTCAATGAAAAATGATTTCAAAACAATTTATGGAGATGGAGTTACAAAAACTGATTTCAATTTTGATAAATAAAACGCTTTATTTTTGCTCATGTTCTGGGTTTTGTAAGACTTCGAACATGCATCTCATTGCATTAGTGTCATAAGTAAGAGTGAATTTATACATTCCAACTTTTGCGGCTAAGTAGAGTTCTTCATTATCTCCGACTATTTCTTTCCACTTTTCAATGCCTTCATCTCTTAACTTGATTAATCCTTCGTTTGTAATCATACCTACGTGTTTAGCGTAGCCATCTGATTTAGATTTGAAATATGGTTTACCTTTCTTTATTTCGAAGCTCTTTTTGAATTCATCAAATCCCCATTGATTACTTTGATGAACGATATAGTTGGACACTAACCAACGGTTATGCTCTAATTGCGCTAAACATTTGATGTTTTGTGGATAGTTGGTGTCATTATATTCAAGTGGTTCTTCTTTATCACTTCTTAATTTTAAGGCTTCAACTGATTCGATATATTCTTTGAATCCTTTTTCAACAAGGTGGAAGTCTTTATCAAGGTGATAACCTAATAATGCGAGTTTTGGTTTAATGGAGAATGTTGGCATAGTGTTAACAAGAACTGAGTTCTTTCCACTTAATAACCAATCTTTTCTAATTAAATTGACCTTCTCTTTGCCGTGATACGCTTCTAACGCAGTCTTACCAACATCAGTAAGGAATTGGTTGGTTGAAGAAATATATTTAGACATAAGAGCGTTTTCACCAAAGGAAACAATTGGAGCAACAGTTCTTCCCTTTGATTCATCAAATAAAAATCCATCATTAATTGATTGTTGACTCTTAATGAAATTACAGTTAGAGAAATAACTTTCAGAAACACTGGTATTACCAATTTTCACGAAGATAACAGTCTTAAGTGCTTTACGAGTATCAGTAATGAATTTACTAATAGCTTTTCTTAATGAAATAGCAATTTGAACACTGGTGGTTGTGTTCATAACTGAAATAACAAAGATTTCAAATCCTTTGTCGTTAAATCTATTCTCGTCTTTAAAAGCTTCTTCGATGTAGTTTTCAATGACTCGATAGTTTGTTAAATCTTGTCCTGAACATTCTGCTTTAACACTATAAAGATATGGGAGATAAGTTGTACTTTCTTTTGCTTTAGCGATATTGGTGTAGTCGTTAGTGGAAGTTTCAACAAAAGAATCAGAGTACATATCTAAGATATGGTAGTTAACTTTATTAGTGTTATCTCCCCATAATTGATATGCGAATGTCATCTTGTTAAAGATTGGGCGATTGATTTTGCCAAATCCAACAAAGGTGACGTGCATATATTTGTTTTCTTTATCAATATCTTTAAGGTTGTCTTTATCGATTTTAACAAAGTTAGTAATTTGGTTATTAAGGATGAAATCGCTAGAAATCATGTCATATTCAGAAAGAGTATTGATGATTTGAAGAGTGGAAACAGAATAACCATTAGAAATATCAATATCACTATCTTGATAAGTTAAGAAAATCTTAAAGTTTTCAATTGGATCAATATCTCTATCTCTAGTTTCTGGAGATTTAAGTAATCTATATAATTCTTGTGACCATTTATCTAACTTTTTATCTGGGTTAATTACAGACTCAATGTTGTTATCAAAGTGACTCAATAAATAACCAAGCGAATCATCAGAAATCTTATTCCTTTTAACAAAAGAGGCGACTACCTTATTGTTTGAGTTGATAACTTTATCAATTCCGATAATATTTGAAAGAGTGATATACGCCCCTATTTTCTTATCTTTTAGGTCATTAATTAAGTCATTAACTGCATCTTCGTTTCGATAGTTAACATCAAAATAAATGCTTCTTCTAATCTTTTTAAAATAACTATTAGTGGTAACTGCTTTTTTAAAGTGATTAGCCATATCGATTGAAGAATCATCTTCAGAGAATAGGCCATAGACATATCTTTTTCTTGCTTTGTTTTTATTAAATAGATGTAATTTGTTTTTTATTACATCGATGGTGAAACCACGATTAAAGATGAGATCCGCGATCCCGCGACCATATACTTCCACTCTAGTGTCAATTCCTTTAGAGAGAAGATTATCTTTATATTCTGTTCCTTCTTGAGTTTTTTGGCTTGCTCTAGATAGATAAACGATAACAACGTGACCATCTTTTTTAAGTTCTTCTGCTAAACGGGAAGTAATAGTTACTTTTGTATCAGTAAATAAGAAGATAATATCTTTTTTTCCAAATATAGTTCTAAAGGCTGTACTTGCTCTAACAACAAAGTTATGAGCGTAGCTGATGATGACTGATAATGAGGTACAAAATAATGCGGTTGCAGACACTGTAACATAGCCATATCCAAAGATACGATTAATGAATTCTTCAGATTCGATGAATAAACCAATCTTTTCTTTATCAAAGGCAACCGCCATCATTTTTAAAGCATCAAATAATGAGGTAGCAACAACAATCCAAGGGTCTCCAATTTTAGCAGGTGTTAAAACTCCCTCAACCATTGTTGGCATTGGATTGAAGTTAGCGTATAAAGCATACGTTAAACACACTAAATAGCTAATTGCGATATATGCCGCTACACTTCCAATGAATTTGTATCTAAGATACCTAAAAACAATGATAGCAAGCATAGATGCTAAAACAGCGAAAGAGACCGCTAAAATTATGATAATTGTCATGTTCATATGTCTAACCTCAACAATACTATTATATTTGTATTATTGAAGTTTTGATATTTTTTTAAGAGTTAGACAAGAAAAAATAGCACTAATAAGGCTACTCCGATAGTAGGAATAGAGATAATTACTCCATATTTTATGAAACTAGCAAAAGAATATTTGATTTCTTGCTTCATAAGTAAAGCAGAGAACATAATACCCGCTAATGCACCAAGTGGAGTTAAGAAAGCACCAATATTACTACCGATAATAGTGGAATAGACTGCTTGAGTATATTGAACTCCAGTAAGTCCATTCATCAGGTTAGCAAACAATATGCTCATTGGAATGTTGTTGATGATATTTGCGGATAAATAGGAAGCTGTTCCATAAACAAAAACGATTGGTCCATGATATAGGAAACCCGCTATTTGTTCAGAAATGCCTTGAGTGTTTAACGCTACAACAATAATGAACATTGATAAGAAAAATGGGATTAATTGATATGGAAGTCTTCTTAAAGATTCAGTGATATATATCCAATTTTTCTTAGTGACGATTCTAGTGATTAAGTTAAATATCATCAGCGAACCAGCGCAGCTTAATGAAACAATCCACATTTCAATATTGATATATGAGGAGATGATTAAGAACACTAAGCAAATTGCTAAGTGGACAACCCCAACCCAAAGATCAAATTTGCTTTCAATATGGAAATCGTCTTCAGTAACTTCAATTTTTGTGAGTAACTGTTTTCTAAATAGTAAGAATATAATTGCTAATTCAACTAATCCAGCGGCTAAAGTTGGTAATGCCATTACTTTGAAATAACTAATAAAATCAATATTTGCGGATGTAGCTAAATAGATATTGGTGGGATTACCAATAATGAACATCATTGACCATGTATTAGCAGCGGCAAATTCTGCGATTAAATATGGAAGTGGGTTGATTTTAGTGTTCTTACAAAAGAAACAAATAAATGGAGTGAGAGTGAGGATAACAATGTCGTTAGAAGTGAACACGGTTAAGACAGAAGTTAAAAAGTAAAAAATGAAGAATAAAAGTATCTGACTATTTTTTGCTTTTTTGGTGGCTAGCTTTGCTAAATATCTAAATAAACCTGTTTCATCAAGAAAGATTGATAAGAAGGTCATTGAGAAAAATAACACAATGATTTTAAGTGGATTGACTTCGTTATTACTTGTTAGCTGTGCAAATACTTCATTTATTGGTGATAAAGAAGTAGCAAGTAAAATAATTGCCCCAATAGTGGCAATAATCCAGTAAGTATCTAATCTAAACCTTCCAATTCTAATATGAGGGAATAGTAAGATTGATAGAGTAATTAACACAAATGTTGTAACAGCAATAATAATTGTCGCAATCATAATTAAACCAAACGATATTATGCTCTTATTTTTTTGAAAAACAACAATAATATTATGTTATTATGTTGTTAAGATGAAATATGAAGAAGTCAGTTGGTATTCTGACCGACTAGGTAGAGAAATGCATATTAAGATTTATGGCCATTATGGACCTGCTTTTATTGCATTTCCTTGTCAGAGTAAACAAAGTGATGACTTCTATAATAACGGAATGATTGACGCTTTAAGTTATTACCTAGAAAACGGAAAGATGAAATTATTTTGTCTTGATTCAAATGATGATGAGACGGTTTCTTCAATTTCTTGGGATCGAGGCCAACGTGCTTATAAGTTTGAAATGTATCATCAATATTTGATAAATGAAGTCCTTCCATTTGTGTATGACAATATGAAAGGATACTGTGAGCCTTATCTCATTGGAGCGAGCATGGGAGCGAGTCATGCGAGTAACAATTTCTTCCGTAGACCAGAGCTCTTCGGTGGGTTTATTGGACTAAGCGGAAAATATGACATAGCCAGTTTCTTTAATGGTTTTTGGGATGAAAATGTCTATATGAATTCTCCAGTTCACTGCCTGAGAAATATGCCAAGTGACCATCCATATATCAACCTTTTTAACCAAAAGAAAATGATTGTGGTAGTGGGTAGAGGTGCTTGGGAGCATCTAGTTATTGATTCAAATTACGAACTAGCAAATATTGCATATGAAAAAGGAATTAACATTGATTTTAATTTCTGGGATGAAAATAGTGTCCATGACTGGTCGAGTTGGAATTACCAAATGCCAATATTTATTAATAAAACACTTGAGTAATAGAACTGATATCAAATTGTTAATTGAATAATTAATTGCAACTCTTCGGAAAAATAAGTCTCGCGTACACGCATAATGTGAGGAGCGGGGCTTTTTTATCTTGAAAACTAAGCGTTTTTCTAGTTATATTTAAGTTAGAAAGCATAGCAAAAGGATGTTGCCTCTTATTCCTGAATAAGTAATTGCAACTTCGATATTTATAAAGATGCTTCCTAATAGACGTTATAACCTTGCTTACTTGTGGTGGAGTAATTTAGCGGTTAAATTGACGTCTTTTCTTTTGATTTCTTCGATTCCTAGTAGAGAAACAATATCACTACCAAACTTAGCTTTCATCGCTTCAATTGGAGTCTTCCAATTTAATGATTTCCTTGGATAAGAATTAATATTTGAATTTATTAACTCAATATCTTCTTCCTCTAGTGTATCTAGAGTTTTCCCTTTCTTTTTGATGTAGCGGAATAATTCGTGATTTCTTTCACATTCTGCCTTATCACTAGATCGATAAGCCCTGGTAAAGAAGATACGGCAGAGAACAACTCCATCTTCGTCAATTTCAAGACTTAATAAATCATCAAATTCAGGTCCATTATCGCTTAATAAAACTGCAAATACTTTAGAGAATCTTTCTTTACCTAGTCTAGCTATTATCGACTTAAATGCTTGGTTAACCCTTGTGCTAGTTTTGTTAGTGAGCAAGATATACATCTGAAAATGTAATTTATCAGCGTGAATTGTTAATAGACACTTCTTATCGGTTCTTTTTCCAAATACTGTGTCACATTGAAATGTAACTAAATTAGGGTGAACCCTGATATAAGTAAGATAATCTTCATAAAGATGATCCATTTTTCTAAGCGGATTATGAGAGTATGTCCGAGGATAGTTGTAACTATTTGATACACTTATAGTCAATTTTCTTCTTAAATCAATATTTTTAGCGGTCAACAACCCCTTATCGATGTAATTTCTTAATGTGCGACTACAAACCGGGAAATCTTTTTTACTAGAATATGATTTAACCACTTCAGGAGATTGCCCGTTTATGATTAGCGAAGAAACATAATCATCGAATTGTTTTAATTCTTCATCGCTTAATTTGATTTTGGTTTTACCGTTTTTAAATCTTTCTTTAGCGGTGTCTTGAGCAATTTCAGGATGATATATTAATCGTTCGTGGTTGCAGCCATTTTTTCTTTCACAGAAGTTACATATTTCATAAGGCTTATTTATAAGAGAACATGTTTTAGCTAAGTATTTCATACATGTTTTAGAACATTTTTTAATTCCTTTAGATAGGCACATTTGAGAATTTTTGCAGTTTCTTAACTGAGCAACCTGAATAGTGTTTGGTTTTTTATTCTCAACAACCGAGTTAAGTATTAATTCTCTATAAATAGAAGTCTTGTTATAACCAAGTAGATTAGCTATTTTTGGTATGTTAAAGCCTAAAGATAAATATTTTAATATTTTGAATCTATCAATTGTTGTAATGTGTTTTTTACTTCCTTTTTCATGTTTTTCCATGCCTACTCCTTTCTTAGGAAGCATCGCATTTATTATACTGAAAAGGTAAGAACAACTTATTTTTCCGAAGAGTTGCAATTAATTATTCAATTAACG
>JBGURM010000030.1:0-3131 GCA_045132035.1 Bacilli bacterium | reverse complement strand
ACTACTATTCCACAAACCAGAACTGGTCTGAGAAAAAGCAAATAATGAAACCATTGCCAACAATGTGGCTAAAAATACTTTTTTCATACTTTATTGTTTTACAGAATAACGAAATCCTTTGAATACTTTAGATAATTCATCGCGACAATCAACGGTGTCATACAATTCTTTTGGAATTTTAACTGCTATAGTAAAAATATAGCCGTTATGAATAACTATGTATTCTTCAGCATAAGTTTCCATTGGTTCTTTGAATCGGCTATCTTTGAAGTATTCCTTAAATGTAGTTTTTATAGCATGCTGTCCAAGTAAATTACATTTTTCAAATTCTCTTTCGTAAACAAGTGTTCCTGTTTTCTTCTCATAATTGACATCCAATTTTTCTATTAAAGATGTATATTGATTATAAACTTTCCAAAGATCACTAATTTTGTCTGAAACCTGAGCATTTACGAATACGCTAAAAGGCATCCCTTCTGCACGAAAGACTGTATGTTTCTCGGTTCCTTCAACTCTTTCCCATTCGTAGTCCTTGGGTAAAGTCCAGCCGAATCCATATGTGTAATTGGAATAGATATAATGTTGAGCATCCCACTTTTCAAAATGAGTTTTTATTGAGTTCCCTGACGAATAATCCGAGTTTCCCTTTATATATAATTTGTCTCCCTTGATTGAAATTATACCAAGTTTTTGAATTGCTGTTTGTCCCAATAAAAGTGGTGTGTCTTGGCTATTGATTACAACAGCAATAACATCGTTAATTGTTATGTTACCAATCTTTAATGAATGAAGTATAATTTCTGTATGGTCTATTATACGGCCGTCTGCAGTCAAAGACTTAGATTTGCCAATAAAATCAGAGATGGATATATAATTATTGTCCAACATCATTTCTGCAAGAGATCTAGAAAGACTAACCGCTGCAGCTCCGGTATCAAACACCATTTTTACTTTTAGCCCATTTATCTCACATGGAATTTTATATACTCCTTTATCTTCAACCATCTGAATAACGGTCTGAGCGTATATAGAAGGTATTGATACCATGATTATTAAAAGGACGATTATTTTTTTCATAATTTCATAAATCAAAATTCATTTTCATACATTATTAGCGCATCTTCATTTCCATAATCTTTAGCTTTCTGCAAATAGTACTTCAAGGAGTCTCTATTAGCTTTAACATAGAGCCCGTTTTTAAACATTAATGCCATATAATAGTGTGCATATGCGTCATTAGGGGCGATGCTTATAGCTTTTTTGAATGATTCATATGCTTTTTTGAAATTTTGATTTACTCCATGCCCATAATAATAACTCCATCCGAGATTATCATAGCAATCGGTATCTCCCAATTTAGCACCATTGTTCCACCAATAAAAGGCTTTTGCATCGTCTTTTTCGATCCCATGTCCCCCTTCCGAATATATTTGACCTAAATAGAAGCTTGCATAGATGTCATTTGAAGCAATTTTAAGTGCATGATATTCTACTTTTTTATAATCTTTCTTTGAGTTTGTTTTCTCACCTATCTCATCAACAAAATACAACCCCGCTAAATAACGATGACCTAACAATTCATTTGTTTCTAAAATCTTAGAGCTGATTTTGTACAATGTTTCCCAATCACCCTTTTCTCTATAGATATCCCACAAAGTATGACATGCGTCTGAATCATTCTTTTCAAATGCTTCCCAAAGCAATTTCTCTCCTAAATTCTTGTTTATACCAATTGTATCATTATAGTAATATAATTTGCCAAGAAGAGATTTTGCCTGAATAAAATCATCCTCGATTTTCGTAAGTTCTTTTATTCCTTCCTTATAATCTTTATTATCAATAAATACTTTTGCATCATTAAAAATCTCCTGATTACTTCTATTGTCCTTTGTTATTAGAATAAAAGCAATAATTATGATTGTTATAAGTAATAATGAAATGAAGATATAGAAGAACTTCTTCGTCTTGTGTAGAGATTCAGATATAGGATTTGCACAATTATTATCAATAACCGAATCATGATAATCTTCCTTTATATTCTCAGGTATAATCTCAAGATTATCATCCTCGTTTGTCGTTACTTCCTCTTCATCATTTTTGTCAGAAGCGATAATTGCATTATCGGTATTTGCTACTTCATTCTCTTTGGTGGTTTGCTCCTGTGAAGCATAATCTACTGAGTCATCTTGAGATTTGAAAATACCAAGAGTTTGATAACCATTAAGTTTTGTCTCTTTATTCTTAAAGCTCATAAGCAATAAGAACAAACCTAATCCAAATATTGATCTGAAGATTGTATGATCTTTAACATAATCAGGAAAGAATACTCCAACAAAAAAAGTAATAACAAATGTAAGGATGAATATGTAAAAACCAATTTTCTTAAACTGGAGTAGAAGAATAATACCCGCCAGAGCAATAATATTAGTACCTATCAGGATAATAGGTATCATAGGGAGGTCTGTGTAAAATCCAGCAAATGCCAGATTATATATGATGGTGAGGATTTGGCCAATTATCCACAATGGCAATAAGACACTTAGACAACCTCCATATTCTTTTTTCTCTTTATTATCCATATGTTTATTTGAAACTTTATTAATAATCTCTCATAACTAAGCAAAAGTTGTGCACAATCTCATACAGATTCCATAAATTTCTTGTTGAAAAGTTCCTCCACTCCAACATTTAGAAGTTTAGATATTCTTGCCAAAGTCTCAATATCTGGTTGTGATGAATTTGTGCACCACTTGGAAACGGTAGATGGACTCACACCTAGCTCTTCTGACAGCCACTTACTGGTTTTCTTCTGTTCCACTAACACTATTTTTAGGCGATTTACGTCTTGCATACTTTTCAAATTTTTAGTTTGGGTGTAAAGTTAGTGAAAAATCTTCAATCAAAATAATATTTGTTTGTTTTTTAGAGTTTATTAAGCCTATTACAGCAAAAGATGCGGCTTAACACCGCATCTTTCTTCAGTTGAGTATTACATGTGGAATCCACGGCTTCGACTTTGCTGACGTTCTTCTTTCATGTCCTGAGCAATATAGGAGAGTTGTCCCTTTACCTTCTCACACTCATCAGATTTCAAGAAGGGAAGTGAGGCTTTGAACACAGTGCCAGCAGCT
>JBGURM010000029.1:0-5169 GCA_045132035.1 Bacilli bacterium | reverse complement strand
TTGATCAAGGCGCTCAAGAAATCGATATGGTTATCAATGTTGGTATGCTTAAAGCAGGACATGATGACTATGTCAGAGAAGAAATTAGACTTCTTAAAGAAGTTGCAGGTAAATTAGTCCTTAAAGTAATTATCGAAACCTGCTTATTAACAGATGAAGAAAAGGTTAGAGCATGTAGACTTTCTAAAGAAGCTGGCGCTGACTTTGTAAAAACATCAACCGGATTCTCTACTGGTGGCGCAACCGCTCACGATGTCAAACTTATGAGAGAAACAGTCGGGCCAGAAATGGGTGTTAAAGCTAGCGGTGGAGTGAGAACTCACGAAGATCTACTTGCGATGGTGGAAGCTGGCGCTAATAGAATTGGCACATCTAACGGAACCAAGATTATCTAACTAACAAAACCTATATAGAGGCACCTTAAGGTGCTTTTATTTTATAAAAAAAGATAAAAAAGTGTTGACTTGTTTGTTAATAAAATAGTAGTATATCAAAGCGCAATCGCAAGGAGGTGAATATCATGCCAAAAGTAGTCGTTCGTGAAAATGAATCATTAGATGATGCACTTCGTCGTTTCAAAAGACAAGTGAATAAAGCTGGTACGATCCAAGAAGCGAAGAAAAGAGAATTCTACCTTAAACCTGGTTTAAAGAGAAAACTCAAATCTGAAAACGCAAGACGTAAAAACCGTAAGTAATTCAGTGCCTACGGACACGTCTGACATCGCGGAGTAGAGCAGTGGTAGCTCGTCAGGCCCATAACCTGGAGGCCGGTGTGTTCAAATCCACCCTCCGCAACCAAGCGTACAGTATGCCGGAATTGAACATAGATTCCGGCTTTATTTATTAATAAATAAAAAATTATGGCTATTTTTGAGGGTGATTTTGGTAATATTCATCCTCTTTTTCTTTTGGGGCTAGACCATTATTAAATGTATGAATTCTTTTATTGTTATAGAAATTAAAATATTGACTTAAATACTCTCGCATCACCATAGAATTTTCATATCTTTCAATGTTTACATTGATTTCTTCTCTTCTTAGCCTAGAAATAAAACCTTCGGTACAGGCATTATCGTTTGGAGAAGCAGGTCTAGAAAATGATTGTTGGACACCCAGCATTTCTAATAGTTTTCTAAAATTATTGGAAGTATATTCCGCTCCTCTATCTGAGTGAAAAATCAAATTTCTAGGTTCGTTTCGTTTTTCAAATGCATCCTTGAATGTATTGATGGCTAAATTCTCGTTTTTATTATGAGATAATCGCCACCCAACGACCATTCTTGCATATAAATCCAAGATGACACATAGATAGAATTTAACTCCTCTAACTTTTATTTCGACAAAGTCACTGGTCCAAACTTTATTTGGTGCTTCTTGTTTAAAATCTCTATTCACTAAATCCTTAAATTTTTTATATTTCCAAGAATTTATAGTGGGTTTCTTCTTTTTAACAATAGTGGCTTTTTCTAACTTATTTTCCCTCATTATCTTAAGAACCATCTTCTTATCGGTAATTATTCCTTTTCTTTTAAGAGCGAGGACTATCTTTTCTGCACCATATAGTCTTTTAGATTCTTCAAACACTTCAATGACTTCTTTTGATAAAGTTTCCATCTTTTCAACATACCAAGGTTTTTCCACTCTTGTATAAAGGTGGTGGTATAAGGTTCCTCTATTGATTTTGATGGTGTCACTTACCTCATAAAGATTGTAATCAGGATGTTCATTTAAAAACTTTTCCGCAGCGATTTCTTTTTCTTTAACTGAAGAATTGACACTTATATTTATGTTTTCCCAAATAAATAGTTTTCTTTTTAATTTTTTGTTTTCTTCTGTTAATTGCGACTTTCTAATCATTTTTTCTTCCACCTTAAGAAAAACTAATAATGTTAATTATAGAATTCACATCAATTCACATAGTGTTTTTCATTATTTGACTTATTATAAAAACATAAAAAAGATGTCATTTCTTTTAGCTTCATTGTTTCTTCTAACAACAGGGATTTTTTTATTATCTGTTGCGTTCATATTGACAAACATCGATGTGAGAATGTATTATATTGATGCATATCGATATGAGAGGTGTTAATTATGGATTTAAAGAAGTATGCAAATATGTTCAAAGCAATTGGGGACGAAACGAGATTATTCATTTTAAAAGAATTAATTAACGCTAAAGAACTTTGTGCTTGTAAATTATTAGAAAAAGTAGAATGTAATCAATCAACCTTGTCTCACCATATGAAAATATTAACTGATAGTGAATTGGTAGTTGCTAGAAAAGATTGGAAATGGGTTCATTATTCAATCGATAAAGATAAAATTGAAATGTTAAAAAGTTATTTAAATTAGGTGGAACTATGGAATATACATTGGATGAAAAATATAAGCTTATTAAAGAAGAAGTCTTAAAAAACAAAAGCAAGAATCCTATAGAAATTGCAAAGTCAATTATGCATAAAGATTTTGTTAATATTCATGGGCCGGAGCATCATTTCCTTGATGGTGCATCGTTTATGGTGGCGTACAAAAACAGTGGTGGAGATATCGATCTTGATAAAGCCATTGATATCCTAGCGGAAAGAACAATTAAAATGCCTGGAGCGATGTGTGGCTATTGGGGAATGTGCGGATCTGTTGCATCTGTTGCGGCAGTATTGGCGATTATCCATGAAGTCGGTCCTTTGAGCTCCACGCCTTATTATGGAGAAAATATGGAATTTACATCATCAGTTATTGATAAGATGAGCGAAATAGGTGGACCTAGATGCTGCAAAAGAAATGCTTTCTTATCTTTAAGTAGTGGGGTTAGATTTGTTAAAGAGAAATATGGTGTTGAAATGGAATTAGATGAAATTGAGTGTGAGTTTTCTTCGTGGAACAAGCAGTGCATTGGAACTAGATGTCCATTTCATAAGTGAGGCCTTCTTCCGTGAGAAATATGAAATTTCAGCTGAAGGCAACAAATATCGTGGTGGAACCTTCTTTATTACTAAAAAATAGAAAACCGACATTTTTCAGCAAAAACTGTAAATATCAGTAAATTTCTGTAATAATGTTGTTGTTACCTGTAAAAAACCGGTAAAAAGTGTATGTTCACTCAGTCGCAGGTAATGTATTCCCTCAGTCGCAAACGAGCTTATGAGTGTTCAATTCGTCTCACCGGTACAGATGTTAACTACAGTATTGATACAATTTCAGTACTGTTTTTATTTATTTGTGATATAATCACCACTGGGAATGATGTCTCCCTTCTAGAAATAGAAAACCGCAAGTATAAGCTGATGACGTCTATGACTTATTTTGTCGTAGAAATCAGCTTTTTAATTTCTATGATGAAAAGGAGAATTATGAATATATTTTTATCTTTATTTATCATCTTTGGTGGCGGAATACTTGGTGGTTTTATTTTTGAAAAGATTAAACTTCCTAAACTAGTTTGGTATATCATCCTTGGAATATTAATCGGGCCATCATTATTAAATATTGTTGATGATACACTTTTATCTATTTCTTCTTATTTAAGACAGGTAGCGTTAGTTATTATTCTTACAAGATCTGGATTATCCTTAGATATTAACAATTTGAAAAAGATTGGTAGACCCGCTATATTAATGTGCTTTGTACCAGCGTGTTTTGAAATAGTGGGTGTCACCATATTTGCCCCTCTATTCTTAGGAATATCCCATTTAGAAGCTTTGCTTCTTGGTTCTGTTCTTGCTGCGGTTTCTCCAGCAGTTGTCGTCCCTAGAATGATTAAATTAATGGATGAAGGATATGGCAAAGAACATAGCGTTCCTGAACTAGTGATGGCAGGGGCATCTTGTGATGATATCTTTGTTATTGTTCTTTTCTATTCGTTTAAGAATCTTGTGGCAACATCAAATTTTGATGTTTGGGGATTATCACAAATTCCAATTTCTATAGTAAGCGGAATTATTTTAGGCATCGGTGTTGGCTTTTTGATGGTCGTAATTATCCGTTACCTAAAATTTAATAAAATCATTAGTGTCATTTTTATGTTTGGTTTATCTTTTGGTATGCTAGCGTTAGAACAAGTTTTAAAACCATATTTTAGTGTCTCATCTTTACTGGCGATTATCGTTATGGCTTTGGTGGTGAACATCTTTAAAAAAGAAGACGCTAAAGAAATTCAAAAATCTTATAACGGATTATGGCAAGGCTTTGAGATACTACTTTTTGCTTTAGTGGGTATAGCCACCGATGTTCATTACGCTTTTTCTAAAGAAGGCGCCATCATAGTGGGACTAATCTTCATAGCATTAATCTTTAGAAGTATAGGAGTCTTTATCTGCGTATTAGCTACAAAGTTTACTTGGAAAGAAAAGATTTTTATTATCATTTCCTATTTACCAAAAGCCACTGTTCAGGCTTCAATTGGGGCGATTGCCCTTTCTGAAGGATTAGCGTGTGGTACACTAGTTTTAACAGCTGCAGTGGTGTCGATTTTAATAACCGCTCCATTAGGGGCTATACTTATGGACTCGTTTTATAAGAAACTACTAAATAAAAGTGATCCGATTACTGAATGCATCTCTTAAATCAAGGAAATAGCAATATTTGTATCACTTTAGTTGTCTGCACCCCAACTTTTTAGGGCAAAAAGTACCACTTTAGTGTTCTGCCCCCAAACGATATGAACAGACTTGATACTCATTATCAGGTCTTTTTTCTTTCATTTTTACCCATTTTTAATGTTTTTCGATGGTTTCCAAAGCTAGTGGTAGATAAGCGATAACTGAAGAATATGTATCAAAACCCTCAATTGCTACACCCTTGACGCAAATTTATAGATTGTTGACAGGACTTGAACTACCTATGATGCACGCTTATTGATACAATTTTTCGCTTTTTTGCTGACGACAATAATAAAGCGCGGCAGTATAAGAAATTACTTGGTAAATGAATATGTTTCAATTGCGTTTAAGATATTTCGAAAGGCAATAGGCATGCTTGCTTATGATTGCAACTTAGTTTTCCTTTGTGGCGGATATGATAAGCTTGGCCCAGAAACGGCAAAGCTTTTTAATATCTTCTTTAACTTTTTTCTTATCTTTTTTATTTTTTAGTTGCTCAGCGTAATATAGGCACGAGCCATATAATCCTTCAAAGAAGAATATCGATAAATAATCACTAGGAACATCAT
>JBGURM010000028.1:0-7465 GCA_045132035.1 Bacilli bacterium | reverse complement strand
TGAAATGAATAACTCACTTGGTTCCCAAAGAAAGGAATTATAGATGTAGATCAATCAATTCTTTGGTCGAATTCTATAATACAAGGATTTCGATATGGCAGAACGTGATCAAGTATTAGAAATAATGGAAATAACGGCAAGATACACGGATGGTAACAGAATCAGTGTGATTTTAAATAAATATAATGAGTGGGTTTCTTCTATTGGAAGAGAAAATGCTTTCTCTTTGTTTAATTACATTGCCTCTACTTCATATCATATCGTTGAAAAAACAACACATAATGGATCTGATTTAATTACTTATCTCTATAATTACTTCGCTAACGAGAATATTTATGCTAGGCAAGCACGTTTCGCTTTTAGAACATATTTTGAAGACTCTATTTCTAAAGAAATAACTCCACATATGGATTTAACAACAATCAGTTGGAAATACAATATAATTATCGATAAATATAATGGAGATAAAGAATTGATGCAAAGTGATGTTTTTCTACTTATTTGCGTTTTATCGACATTTGATAAAGTTGCAAATATGGCAAAATCAGATACTTTACTAAATCTATTAACATTCTGGTATCATTAAAAAAGAAAAGCGCAATCGCGCTTTTTAAATACTTTCTTTATAAAAGAAAAAGTCACAACCGTGACTATTCTTTTTTATCTCCTTGAAGTTCTTGGAGTAATTCTCTTTTAAGAGCTTCTTTTTGTTCATCTGTTAAGTCATTAACTTGAACTGGTTCTTTCTTAGTTTGTTTTTTAACATAGAAGACAAGTCCAACAATATTGATTACTAAGATAACAAATAATGGAATAACGAATCCAACTAGATATAAGACGTTATCTCTCATTAACATTCCAATGAGATTGTCTTGATTTCTAAGCTGTTGCAATTGTTCAGGAGTTTTCCCAACAATATTAACAAGCATAATAATGTGGATTACAAATAGGAATACGGTAACGGCAACATCTAGTGCGATCGCTGCAATCCATAACAATTTTTTATTTTTCATACTCAAAAAATCCTAAAGATATACTAAGACAATAAGAATTATTTATCAATAAAAATTTTAATTATACGAGTTGTGGTGTAGAGATTTTTATTATTTTTTTGAAAAAATATAGATATTAATATCTATATGAAATCATTTTAAAGCACAAAAATAAAAATGTAGAGAATTTTGCCGATAAGTTCTATAATATTACCGATATAGGAGATTTTATCGATTATGAAATTTATATCAGTGGAAGAAGCAGGAAAGAAATTCAAATTATCGGCAAGAAGTATCCGTAATTACTGCGCTCAAGGAAGAATTCCAGGAGCGGTGCTCTCTGGAAAGACTTGGTTAATACCGGCCGACGCTAAAAAACCAGATCGCGCTAATTCAAAAATAGAAGAGTCATCCTTAGAAAATTTAAAATATGGAAATAACTTAATTTCTTTTATTAATGAAAGTCCAGTCGCGTGTTACGCGATTAAAAATGTATCTAATATTTTAAAACAAAAAGGATATAAAGAAGTTAAGGAATATCAAGCCTACACCTTTAAACAAGGTGATAAAGTATTTATCATTCGTAATGATTCCACAATAGTGGCTTTTAATATTGGTAAAGAAGTTAGTGAAAATAATCCTTATTTCCACGTTGTTGTTTCTCACGCTGATTCACCGAGTTTTAAAATCAAACCTGAAGCTAATTCAACTACTGATAAATATAACAAGATCAATGTCGCTCCTTATGGAGGGATGATTGCCCCTACCTGGTTTGATCGTCCCTTATCAATCGCTGGAAAAGTAGTAATTAACGAAGGAAACACTATTAAAACAGAATTAGTTAATTTAGTTGATTACACATTATTTATTCCAAATATCTGTATTCATTTTAATCGTGATATCAATAGCGGTTATACCTATAATATGGCGGTCGATCTTCAACCTTTTAGTGCCTTTGAAGATGATTCATCTTTAAAAGATGAAATCGCATCTTCTTTAAAGATTAAAAAAGAAGAAATTGTTAATTTTGATTTATTCTTATATAACAAAGAAAGCGGTATTGTTTGGGGAAAGAAGAACGAATTTATCTCTTCTTCTAGATTAGATGACTTAATGTGCGTCTATACTTCAACAGTGGCGTTTAGTGAATCAAATAATGATAAAGCAATTAATGTTTTATATATTGCAGATAATGAAGAAGTTGGTTCTTCTTCTAATCAAGGAGCGGATAGTGACTTCTTAAAATCCTCATTCCTTAGAATTTGTAAAGACCTCTCACTTCAATATGAAGTGGCGGTCGCTAATTCGTTTCTAATCAGTGCGGATAATGGTCACGCTGTTCACCCAAATAAACCATCTTTAACTGATAGTGATAATAAGATTTATATGAATAAAGGTATCGCTATTAAATTTAATGCAACAGGTGCATATACAAGTGATGCGATTAGTAGTGCAATATTCCAAAAGATTTGTGATAACGCTTCTGTTCCTTATCAATTTTTCACTAATAGAAGTGATGTTAGAGGTGGAGCAACTTTAGGAAGAATCCTTTTATCTCAAATATCGTTAATGTCTGTTGATATCGGTTTAGCTCAACTTGCGATGCATTCCACATATGAAACTGCGGGCACTAAAGATATTAAATACGCAATTGATGCTTTTAAAGAATTCTATAGTTCAAACATTGTCATCGATGGCAATAGTTACATTGTAACTAAATAAGATATAATCAACATATTCATTAATTTTTGTTATCATTTAAAAGATGAGAACAACACAAGAAAAACTTGAATATGTTGATTTTCTTTTTCATAAAAGTGGAAAAGCGTATGAAAAAAGAGATGTAATATTTTCTCTTCTTTTTGATTTACTTAAAGAAGAAGTAGTTGAAGCTGCTTCAATGCTAGCGGAAGCTTATAACACTGAACAAGTAACGGAATATGATTTTGAAAGAAGTTATGGCTATTCTAGATTAGCAAAAGATTTTAATGATCCAGAGGGATTATATTATTGGGCTACTGATCCTAATTATTATGAAGATAGAGAATTTAGAAGAAAATTATTAATCAAAAGTGCGGATATGGGTTTTCCTAGAGCGTGCCATGATTATGGAAAAGATATCTTTTCTAAAGAGCCAGAAAAAGCGATTAAATATTTAGAAACATCAATTAATGATAATGATCGAATCCACTTGGTGGATTATGCGATTGCTTTATCTATTCTTAATAGAGATTTAGAAACTGCTTTTGAATGTATTAAAAAAACATATGAAAACGATAAATATAAAATCGCTATTCTCGCTTTAGCGTATTTTTACGATAACGGAATAGGAGTAAAGCAAGATATATTAAAGGCTTGTAAATTATATAACGAAGACCATCATTTTTGGACTTCAGATGTCTCTAAAGGTTTATTAGCGGTACGAGTCATACAAAATAAAAGTGGATTAGATATTTCTGATAGTGACGCTTTTAAGATGTTATTAGAATCTTCTAAAAAGACATATGTTCCTTATCAAGTTTTTGTAGCCTTATCAATCTGCTACAAAAATGGAATAGGGGTGGAAATAGACCTAGAAAAAGCTGAGGAATATAAGAATAAAGCGAAAGAAATTTTCCCAAAAATGAAAGATTTATATTATTTAAGTAATATATTACTTTAGATGTGGTAAAATATATAAAAATGAACTTGAAAAAGATCATATTAGGTGTTTCTTTAATCACCCTTACTTTAGCAAGTGGAGTTGTTGGCTTTAGTGGACTTTTAAAACAAAAAAGCTCATATTTTTCTCACCCTAATTGGTTAAAGGATGTTAGTGACCTAACCCCAATAAAAGATGTTAATATTCCAGGCACTCATGATTCAGTTGCCTTATATTCAATTGCAGGAGTTGCTGGTCAATGTCAATCATTATCTTTAGATAATCAATTAAATATTGGGGTGAGATTTTTAGATATTCGTCTTCAACTAGTAAGAAATGAATTAATTGCGGTTCATGGCATAGTGGATCAAAAAATTACATTTACCTCAATTGTTAATACTTGTGAATCATTTTTAAAAACTAATCCAAGTGAATTCATCTTCATGTCGGTTAAAGAAGAAGAGAAAAGTAAGAATTCCTCAATTACTTTTGAAGAAGCACTTAAGAAATTCACCGGTAGTGAATATTGGTCAACTGATACTTCTTTACCAGTATTTGTTGGTCCAGCAAGAAAAAAGATTCATTTAATATCCCGTTATCAAGGTTCCACAATTGGAGTTCCTGCTTATGACGGATGGAAAGTTAATGATTCATTTAATATGAATGGCATCTATATTCAAGATGAATATAAATTAAAGAGTATTGAACATAAAAAATCAGTAATCAAAACTTGTTTTGAAGAGAGCACTCTTCTATATCAAATGAAGATTAATTTCTTAAGTGGATATTTAGAGAACAGTTTCCCACCAAGTTATGCGCCTAGTGTCGCTAATGTCATTAATCCTTGGATTATGGATGAACTCAAATTATATCCAAATAATCGTGGAGTGGTTCTATTTGACTTTGTCACCGAAGAATTAATGGAAAGGTGGTTTGAGTAATGAGATTAATTAAGCTTATCCTTTCTTATGCCGCTTTAGCGATTTCTACAATCATTGCTTTTGTCTTTATTTTTATTGAAATAAGACCAGTCTTTGCGGGTGACTTTAAACTTATGGAAAACCCTGCTTTAGGAGCGGTTAGTTATCTCTTTAGAGCGTTATTTTATTTCTTAATGGTCGTTAATGCGATTTTAATTGTATTTGACATTATCAAAAAGAATAAATCAGAACTCATTTATATTATTTTTGGTGCGACTTTAGTGGGCGTATCTTTCTTAACTTTATTCTTCTATGATTGGTATATCTCTTTAGCTTTAGCGTTATTTAACGTCTTCACCTTAATGATTCGTTTACTTAACTTAAACGTTAAGAAAAAAGAACACTGAAATTGATGAAATAGATGAAGAAGCTGAAGAAGAATAATTAGCACAAAAAAAGAGCGGCATCCTTTATTTCTAAAGCTAATTACTCCTTATGCCTAAGCAGTAAAAAAGCTAAGAGGCCATCCATAATCTCTTAGCTAGTATTAAATATAGGTGTATCAATGGTTCTTATAAAACAGTCTAGCTGTAAAGATTTTTGCGAGGTCGAAATCGCCTCAATGGTTAACCAATGATACATATGTATTGTAACATATTGTTATATAAAATAAAAACTAAGAAGTATTTATGTTACCTCTTAGTTTTATCATAAGAAAGGAGCGGTTGCTCCTTTTTATATTATATAAAACTTATCTAACAACAAATGTTACAGCGATCATTAAGCAAGCAACAACACTCGCGGTTATTGGTGAATATAAGACTTTCTTAAATCCATCAAATTTCCATTCATATTTTTGAGCAAGTACTTTAATTCCATAAATAATCGCACCAGTAATAAAGACATATAAAGTAGCGACCATATTATACATGAATGCGTATTTTTCAATGTTTTCAATTAACATTGTTGGAGTAACACTCATCACGTTAACTCTAATGAATGTTGAGCCAAGTAAATACATGGTGTTGGCTAAGATAAATGTTCCTAAACCTCTAAAAGAGATGATTTCTTTTGGTCTAATAACAAGTAACGCAATAGCTCCAGTTAACGCTTCCATTAAGATATAGAAGACTGGATTGAAACTTAAATGGAAAATCGCACAAACAATAGCTTTAATCGAAGCTGCCATGATACCCATATAAATAGAAGTACGGAAATTACCAGTTTTCTTATAGCACATTCCCATAAGCATAAAAGCTAAAGGAACCATGATAGCAGTGCTACTAGTAAATACTCCCCCAGCGCTTACAAATGGTAGATGTAAGAAAGTACCTAATGTAGCTTCTAATATTCCCCATAAACCACCAAAAAGGAGAACGGAGAATAAAATGTTTAAAATATTGTTGCGTTTTTCCATATTGATAAATCCTTCTAACATAGAAATTGTATTATATAAGACAATTTAGTTCTATATTATTTTTCAAAAACTACTGAAATAGAATAGAAACCAGGTTTATTAAATTCAGTTTCGTTTTTAATATTAAAGGAAGTGTGATTAACTTCATATTCATAAACCATTCCTCCCTCGTTAGGATCAGCTGGAGCAACTTCTGAAGTATGATACGCTAAAGAAGAATCCCCATTTCCATAAACATTAAAGTTAATTCCTTTTCCGCCATAAAAATCAATAACTAATCTCTTAACTGTATAATTGGACACTGATTTGATATATGAATTAGGTTTAACAATGATTTCACTTAATCCACTAGAAAGTTCTTTGATGTAACATGGTGAACCAATTTCTAATTTATATTTCACAGTTGCATCTTCTACTGATGGTAATTCAACTTGAATTGTTTCGGTAGAATCAGCGGTTGTAAGAGTGGAATTACTTGGAGTTAATTTGACTGTATATGTATTTCCACCGACTGGAGGTAAAGAAGGAGATGGCTCAGGAGCGCACCCCACTAAAAACAAAGAAAACGATAAAACTAATAATAACTTTTTCATGATGTAAATCCTTTCGAATAATATAAAACCATAAAATTTTAACAAAGTTAATTGAAAAAATTTGCCTCGCACGCGCAGTCATTAACCTTGAATGACGCGCACATAGAAAAATATTTTTTAGTGCTTTTAAATATAAGAGATTTCGTTAAAATATATACGAGGATTTTATGTTAGATTTCTATTCAAAAGTTGCAGAATATAAAAACTTTGGAAAAGACTTGGTAATCGTTACTGTTACTGAAAAAAGTGGGATGGGTCCCGCTGATGTCGGTAAAAAAATGGCAGTAATTGAAGACGGTAGTGCTTTCGGTACAGTCGGAGGCGGAGCGATTGAATATTACGCTAGAAATAAATGTAAAGAAGTAATATTAAAAAGAGAATCATTCTCTGAAAAATATTGTTTATTTGATCGTGAAGTCAAAGTCGATGATGGAGAAGTGAAACTAAATATGGCGTGCGGAGGTCATGTGACACTTTTTTATGAGTTTGTCGGACCAAAAAACTATGTTTATATCTTTGGAGCGGGCCATTGTGGTGCTGCCCTTGCAAAGATTCTTCGTCCACTTAATTTCTTTATTACCATCATCGATGAAAGAGATTATGTCATTAATGCTTTAGATGATTCCGCTAATATTAAAGTTAATAAAGGATTCGTGAAGTTTATTGAAGAAAATGGAATCCCAGATAATCGATATATCGTTGTCTGTACTCCAAGTCATCAAAATGACTACAACGTTTTAGACAAAATCTTAGAACTTAAGATGAAACCAAGATACTTTGGAATGCTGTGTTCTAAAAAGAAAGTGACCGACTATTTCACAAGAGCGGTCGAAAAATATGGAGAAGATATTGATTTTACTAACTTCTATTCTCCAATTGGTTTACAAACTGGAGGAGATTCT
>JBGURM010000027.1:0-4205 GCA_045132035.1 Bacilli bacterium | reverse complement strand
ACTGGCTTGATATTAAGCTTATTAGGATAAAGATAACTAAGTAATGGAGTAAGAGCTTCTTTATAAATAAGAACGGTATATCTTTTATTTATCTGATTAATTATTGAGCTTAGTTTTTTAGTAGATTTCTCAAAAGGTAAATGCTCAATTTCCTTACGAATATTGTGAATTGAATTAACATGGTAATATGCTTCAACTACAGCTTTGTCTTTAAGCGAATTGCCTATTTTATCTAAAAGAAAAGAACGGACTAGGAAGTTGTTATCTAAAACATCTAGGCCGTTAAGTTCTATTAGTTCAATAAACGCACTTCGGTAATCCATTCCATTCTCCTTTCTAATTTATTTAGCAATCCAATTAAATGATACCTCGAAGATATATCCTTCTTTGACTGTCCCAGTTGGAGTAGAAGTGTATAGCCCTAATGAAGACTGCCAGAAAGTGATCTTACCTTCTTCATCAAAGAGCAATTCACAATCTTGTCTAAAGGTTGAACCAATTCCACCACAAGTAGAAGCAGGCAATTCTGCGAAACTATGTGTTTGTAGAATAAGTGTTTTATCTTCATTAGTGTGATAAGTATATGGTTCATTAAATGGAGAAGTTAAGTGCTCTTTTGATTCTTTAAATTCTTCATTCATGACTTCCATTTGATCTAATAGTTCATCATTGACGAACAAGTATTTAACACTCATTTGTCCAAATGGCTCATAATGATTAGAATCAAGTAAGTATTTGAAGTCTGTACCTTGATAGATATCTTCCCTCACTTGTTGTTCTTCTCGATCACTAATGTAGTATTTAACAGTAGAGACTAAAGATGCATATTTAGTAAGTACCACTTCGATGTTATGATCAACATCACTATTTGAAGTGGCTCTACTAGTTTTTTTAGGAGCTATATCAACAAGCTCTTTTGCTTCATCAACTCCAATTTGTTTAGTAGCGTATTCTTTTAGAAATAATCCGTTATATCCAAAGTCTCCAAAGCCTTGATTATTTGAATATGTTTGTTGGTTTTCGCCACAACCAATTAATGTCATTGCGGATAATAATACAGTTAGTTTTTTAATTGAAAATTTCATGTTTTATCTCCTTTTTAACGATAATATCCAATTTTTGCCTTCTTTTTTATGAAGAATGAAAGGCTCACATCATCCCCAACTCCAAGCTCTATAGCTAACTTATTAACAACCTTATCTGCAGTCGAAGTTGACTTAGTAAATAAGACGTTGCTAATCGTTGGTTTAATGAATGATTTATATAGGTTTTGATAGCTTTGAAATGGACTTGAGAATCCATCTGTACATAGGAATAGTGCATCTATATCCTTAGTATCTAGAACTACCACTCTAAGATAGGTATAAGCATCTTCTTGACACATTGAGTAAGTCACATTCCCTGCTGGATCATTTGAGTTATCAAATATCTTTATTAATTCTCCATTTTTAACTGTAAGCGCTTCTGTATCACCGATAGAGGCTACAATTAATTTGTTCTTATATATGAGTGCCCCAGATAAGGTGGTGCCATACGCTTTAGCAGGATTAAATCTTAATACATCGATTTGGTCATCATCCAAGCCAACCAATTCTTTCTTTCGAAATGGTTTATTGGCAATCTCTCTTTCTATAAGCTTGTTATATTCACAAAGAATTAACAGTTTAATCTTTTCAGTTATCTTTTTATCATCTGCTTCATTAAAGAAGTGTGAGTCTATACTTTTAAAGACATTCATCACTGCTTCGCTTGCAGCTTTGGAACCAAGGTGGCTTCTTACATATTGAGCTCCACCATGTCCATCGCAGCAAGTAATAATGAGTCGTTCATTATCTTTATATGAGGCTGAGAAGTCTTGGCAGATCTTCTTGTTCTTTACATGTGAATAGCCGATTTGCGTATTGTTATATACATAGTACATACTCACCACCCCCAATTCTCTGTCTCACTAAGTGCTTCTGCAATAAGCTGTTGGGCAACCACATTTTGATTAGTGAATGATCCACAGGCAACATTAGCGGAAGTAGATTTCACCTTGGAAGCAGTTAAGACAATGATTTTGATTATCTCTTTAAGCATCGATGAATCATAGCAATTAATGACATCGCCGTTAGTGCCAACGAAATCTTTTAACACCTTGTTAGTTCGTTTATCGTTAAGCTCAATAGCGATTCCATATCTTAATGCGGCGTTAAACCATGGGATTTCCTTCAACTCTTCTAATCGTTTCTTATATTCATTACCTGTTGGATGACCATCAGTTAACAATAGAAGAATTGGAGCAGCACCCCCGAAGTCTGGCATAATTCCGCCCTTAGATTCTTTTTTCATAATCTTTTCGAGGCTTTCATATGCCAGATGGAGGTTACTATATCCGCCACACTTAATACCACTGTACTTAAATTCTTCAACTGGAATTGAAGATTTGTTTAGATAGAAGGAGGAAGTGGTAGCAAATGGTATTAAGGTGAGAAAGAAATCGACATTAGAGTTCTCTTGACCAAGTTCTATAAGATAGTTTTGGATATCATATATCGCCTGATCAACTTGCTTAATTCTGTTCCCTTGCATGGATTTAGAGGCATCAATAAGAAGAATGATATTTAGTTTTTCTTTAGCAATTCTATCAATCATCTTCTTTTACCTCCTTACCATTCAACATCAGGAACTTCTTCTAAACCTTTAGCAATCTCTTGCTTTGCTTCTTCTTCTTTAGAAACTAAGGCGCCACCACTAACTTGGCTAGAAGAGGATTTCACTTTACTAGCAGTGATAGCGATAACCTTAATCACCTTTCTAAGAGCTTCTGCTGTATAGACCTTCAAGACTGTCTCTGGATTACCAGTAAATGCTGATAAGACGTCCATAGCCTCTTGAGTGTCAATTTGAATTGCTAAGGCATATTTAAGGGCGACTTTGAACCATCCCTTCTTCTTTAATGAATTAAGATGATTCATCCAATCTGGGCTAGTAGGCATTCCATCACTCATTAAGATGATGATTGGCGCTACTCCACCGATATCAGGCATCTTGCCGCCGTTTTCTTTTTTGCATAAGAATTTAGCGAGTTCGTCATATGCTTTAGAATAGTCTGTACCACCTTCGGTAGTGATATCCTTCCATTTAAAGTCACTGACATTTTTTGGTTCGCTATATACCCACTTACAATCTTCTGAGAATGTAAGGGCGCTGATTTTTATTTCAGCATCTGATGTATCTTCTTGGATCTCAGGCATGATGGAGATAACATCTCTAATCGCGTTATTGACTGCGCCGATCTTTTCCCCTTCCATAGATCCACTATTATCGATAATAAATAATAGGTTTAATTCTTGCTTTTTAATTGCGTCTGTTAATGATTTGTCTTTCATCTTTATTTAATTCTCCTTTTACTTTGAAAGATTTTTATTAAGTTATTTTTATTTAAATGGTGTTCCATCTTCACGGAACCAGCTAAATTCTCTGTCGCCTGTGAAGAGGGACATTAAGAAACACACTAGTGGTCTGATAATAAGCATATTTATCTCCTTTCCAACTATATCGTAGAGGTTATTCCTACATAATCGATGTAAGAATGTTAATTTGTTAATATTTCCCCTATTGCGTTATCGCTAAATTTGATTTTTAAGCCACTAATAATTGGGATAACTCCATTTTTAGCAATAGTCTTTTCTTGACCTTTTGAGTCTTTGACTAAGACATCATTTTTAAAGTTCAAGAGAATTCCCCATAATCCTGGATTATTCTTATTAACAATAACTTTACCGATTGGTGTGTTATAGTTTGGTGAATATTTATCAACATGGATTTCATATATGAGCTTATTTGGTTCTAGAAGAATCTTTGATTTACCGATATGTAAGTAAGTAAACTTCCTAGTTTCTTTCTTGCAATATGGGCATCGCTCGTTATGCTTCTTCTCACTAAATCCATATATATATTCGTGTCCACATGAGCATGTGATTAATTCATCACGATACTTACAAAGTAATTTAAGCCATTCCAATTCGGTAGTTCTTCCATTTTCTCTATCTTTTAAGCCATCTACGAAAGTTCTATGGAATGCATCTTTGATATAGCTTGGTAACATAGGGTATTTCTTTAATACCGCGGTATGGTAGCCTCTAATTGGTCGATTAGATAAATCAGTGTCGTGATAGATATAAACAGGATGAGAACCAAACATCTCATATTCTGCTTTTTCA
>JBGURM010000026.1:0-3063 GCA_045132035.1 Bacilli bacterium | reverse complement strand
AGATTCCATATTCGGTAGGTGCTTAATCTTCCTGATTAGGTATGATTCCGATTAATTAGAAAATAAAAAATTAGAAACAGTTATTCTGAAGATCTTAAATTATTAGCGATATCTATTCTTTTGACTTTATACATTGCAAATATATGACATAGAGCGATGACAAGAATAATGAAAAGCAAGGCGAGCAAGACTATTGGGAAAGAAAATATAAACGGGTAAGTCTGTCTTAAGCTTGATGCGAGATTAAAAAGGATATTGCTACTTAAAACACTTAAAGGAATAGCTATGATTGTTGCAATTATAAATTGAACGAGGTGTTGGAAAATAAATATCTTTGAGATAGTACTAATCTTAAATCCAATAGCACGATATAGAGATAATTGATATATTTGCTCAATAAGTGCGTTTTTGTTCATCACAAACAAAATCACTAAAGTGATTGATAAAGAGAACACGATCATGATTATTAAGAAAACATCTAATGTATCAAAGATGCGATGTAGTTCTTTTCTTAATGAGGAAGTAAACACTAATAGTGATTGTTTAGTTTTGCTACTTAATACTTGAGACAACTTGACTTCATCATTTGTGTTTATAAGTAAAGAAGAAACATAGTCTACTGATAAAGCGTCAAACTGCGTTTTTGATAAATATGTAATTGCGTGAAAATATTGGTTTGATATTCCGCTAACTTTAACTTCTACATTACTAATGTAGATATAGTCTCCTTGATTGATATTCATCTCTTTAGCGTAGTTTTTAGGAATGATGATTCCTTCTTCTGGTAAAGATAGATAATTATTGCCGCTTATATCGGGTATATTTATCATTCCATCATTTTCGTTTGGATTGAACGCTAAACATTCTAAAAACTGAGATTGACCATTTTTCGTTTTGACTTCTAAATATGAATAATAACAATCTAGGTATTTATTAACACATTCTTCGTTCTTAATATAATTAATCAACTCTTCATCGTTGTTATTATTCAGATAGACTTGGCAATCATAATTCATCCTTCTGTTACATCCTTGATTTATTAGTTCGGTTTTAGATATTTGGAAGAATCCACAGATCAAAATCATGGTCAAAGAAGTACATATAGAGAATGTGGATATGAAGAATCGCCTTTTATTTTGTAACATCGAATTAGTAGCGTTTTGAGCAATAAACGGCATTCTTTGTATTCTTTTTTCTATTTTAAGCGGTAGTGATTTTCGATTTGATTCATTATTAATGGATGCATCTTTAGGAGTGATTTCAAAAATAGAAATAGATGCAAGCAAAGTGGCTAAAGCAACAAGCGTTAATAAAGAAAAACTACTAATCAAAACGACAGGAAGACTTAAGGAACTACTAATTATAGGGATGTAATATGTTTTTGTCATCGAATGAGTGACTAAAGAAGAAACGCCATAGCCAATCGGGATAGATATAAGAATCGCTATAATAGCTATTAATAAAGAAAACACTAATAGCACAGATATGATTTCTTTTCTTGAAACACCATTAGAGAGCATAATGCCGATATTTCTTGTGGTCTGTCGGATGATTTGCCCGATAAATAGGGCGACTAAAATCATAGTAACAGCATAAAAGAAAACGGGTAGAAATATAAAAGGCACTCCCAATTGACGATCGACGCTTGTCATATACTTCCTTGGGGCTGTATCTTCGCCTTTAATAATGTTTAGTGGTTCTATTCCCTTATTATTGAAATATTCGTCTATTCTTTCTTTTATAACATCTTCGCTATATCCGGGAGCGTTTTTGATGATTAATTCATTAACAATTTTGTTTGCAAAATTATCATCGAAATTATCTAAATCAATTGGTGATAGATTAGTGGACGCAATAAGGTTATCGAAGGATTCTTTTAAAGATGGATTAATTTTCATTAAAGCCGATAATTTTGGTGCGTATTCTTTAAAGATAGCGTTTAAATCACTTTCTAATAAATAGATGTAGCCAAAATCATAATCATCGCTCCAAACGTATTGATTAAAAGCTGGATAGACTCCTTCAACTGTATCAACAATTGAATTGATATAAAAACTATATGAAAAACTATATAAAGTTAACTTTATTTTATCGCCGACTTTAAAGCCGTTATTTTGGGCGTATTTATTAGAAACGGCAACATTATATTCGTTCTCTTTTCGTGGTAGTTCACTAACAACATAACGTTTCATTATTTCATCTTTGTGATTACTATAAGTCACAATTCTACTATTTATTGTTCTGCCATCATCTTTCTCTAGATGTACATCAAAAGACAAACGCATATCAATGGACGCAACACCTTCAACATCATATAGATCCATATATTCTTCTCGCTCATCTATAGTGAGAGAGACTTGTTCGTTAATATAGCCATATTCATTAAAAAAACGACTTGGGTCGCGAACTAAATGCTCTTTAGCGGATAAAAAGGCATTAAATATTCCGGCGGACACCCCACCTATAATGATCAAAGCAAGAAAAACGGATATGAAGCGTTTGATATAGGAACGTAGTAATAATCTAATCATTACCAGTGGACCTCTTTAACAGGTATTGGATTATTATCCTTATCAGAAATAATCTTTCCATCTTTCATTGTGATGATTCGATCAGAAATAAGCCCGATTTCTTTAGTGTGAGTCACTAAAACCACAGTTTTACCTTCTTTATGAAGTTCTTTAATTAATTCTAAAATATTAATTCCAGACGCTTCATCTAAAGCACCAGTAGGTTCGTCGAATAAGAGAAGATTCCCTTCTTTATTTAAAGCTCTAGCGATAGCGATTCTTTGCTGCTGCCCTCCACTTAATTGTCGTGGAAACTTATCTTGTTTATCTAGTAGATTTACTTTGTCTAATAATTCTTGCGCTCTTTCTTTATTTTTATAACGAGTTACAATCTTTACGTTTTGCAAAGCGGTGATATCGTTAATTAAATTAAAGAACTGATAAACAAAGCCAACATCATTTTTACGATAATTAGTTAACTCTTTTTCTTTGAATTTAGTGATATCTTTTCCGTTAACAATCACTTCGCCTTTAGTTGGGTAATCTATCGCCC
>JBGURM010000025.1:0-36496 GCA_045132035.1 Bacilli bacterium | reverse complement strand
ACACCATTGATTTTTAAATCTTTAAGCATTCTCACTGCTTCTCCATTATTTCCATCGATTAATAAATTAAAAATTAAGAATGTATTGTCTTCTAAAGGACGTGCCACCATTTGGCAGACATCTTTATAGCGGATATGGTCAGTATAAAGAGTAAGAACTTGCACACTATTAATGAACATTCCAACATCTCCATTAGTGCGGCTAGCGAGTTCATTTAAAGCGTCACGATCAATTGTAATTCCTTTTTTAGCGACAAACGCTCTTACATATTCATTCCAGCCTTTTTCATCTGGATCAGTTATTTCAATAATCTTAGCTTTTTCTTTAATTGCTTTAAACAAAGGTGATTTATCATCGATTGATGAAGATGTTACTGATAAAATCAGTAAAGTTTCTTCAACTCCACCACTAGATATATAATTTAAAAGCTCATCATAAATCTGATTAGCGTCGATTTTATTTTTTGGTTTTGGTTTTAAAAGAAAATAACAGTTCTCTAAAGAAACGACTTTCTTTTCATATCCAAGAGCGACATATTGGCATTCATCCACTGCGTCTTGAACTAAGAAATTGTTACCGTCTAATTTAATAAAATTTAAATCATCAGGTTTTTCTTCACCTAAAAAAGATTCACCGATTTTTCTAATCTGTGACTTCACTGTTGGCGATTGATTTCCATAAATAAAATAAATCATCACATATATTATATTCTTTTTGATAGGTTTCCTGTCAAAAAGTTATCGTACTTTCGATATCCGTTCTTCTAATCTCAACTTTATATTTCCTTAATATCGCTAATACAACATTATGAGGATGACCATAAAAGTTATTTTTTCCGCATGATATAACTCCTACATTTGGCTT
Source organism: Bacilli bacterium (assembly GCA_045132035.1). Taxonomy (GTDB): domain Bacteria; phylum Bacillota_I; class Bacilli_A; order RFN20; family CAG-826; genus UBA2450. The sequence continues at coordinate 35,632 of JBGURM010000025.1, read as the reverse complement.
TAAATAGCTAATAAAAGCATCGCTTGTAGATGTTTTAGAGCCGTGATGACCAACTTTTAAAATATCACAAGGAATATAATCATGATCTTTCATTATCTCTCTTTCTATCTTTATAGGAGCGTCACCCATAACTAAATAGTTATAATTATTCACTTTAAAGCCAATAACTAAAGACTTATCGTTTTCTTCGCTCCATAATTCTGGATAAATATTGTAATTAGTGAGCTTAAAACCATTTAAATCGATTGGAAATTTCGAATAATCCTTCACATAGTCTAACACTGTGAAGTTATTAATAAGAGACTTAACAGCGCCAGAATGGTCAAAATCATCATGAGTGGTAATTAATAAATTAATCCGATAAATCTGATTCTTTTTAAAATAAGGAATTAATACATCAGTGGCGATATCTTTATATTTATTTCCTCCAGTGTCGATTAAAATTGTTTGATTTTTATATTTAATCAAAGTAGAGTCTCCTTGACCTACATTAATAAAACTGACATAGTCCTTAACAAAGTTCCTAAATTGGATGATATGAAGTGAAATTGATAAAAGTAGAAATACACTTATTAGGTTTTTAATTGGACGTAATCTAATTGATAAAAAATATAGAAAACCAATAAAGATTATTTCAAATAATAGTAAAGAAATATCATTAAATGGATAAGCATATATTTTTATCATGACTGGAGAGATAAAATTTAAAGCTTTAACACTAAAAGAAGTTATTCCACTAATAACTGAAAATAAAGGAATTCCAATAAAAGAAAGAATCGCTAAGATAAATAGCAAAATATAAATAGGGGCCACTAAAAGCTGAAGCGGAAAAGAGAAAATTGATATTTCGTTATAATACCTACTAGTAAATGGGATAAATGATATCGCAATAACTAATAGTAACATCATCCTTTTTAATATTTTTGGTTTAATAGAAAATGAGTAATTAAAAAATAGAGATAACAAAGTTATAAAGTACGCTAAAACAAACCCGTCTTGATAGGCTAAATGGTAATCAAATAGTAGAAACATTATTCCACTAAAAGAAACAATATCGATATAACGAAATCTTCCTTTTAAAGGATAGGTATTGATGTATTTAGCAAGTTGAAGAATAAAGAACCTAATTGTAATGAACTTTGGGAAAGTTAATATCACATAAGGGAAAAATAATATTAGAGTAATAAAATCCACTATCTTTTCTTTTTTGATGAATAAAGCTAATATCCACCGGATTAACTTAAAAAAGAAATATAGATAGATTCCACTAACAGAAACTACCCTTGATAAATGTAAACTTCTACTTACATCAATTAATTCACTTTCTTTATTAATTCCAAATAGAATCGAAGCAACAATTCCACGACTATTTTCATCAAACTTTTCTAAAAATAATCTCTTATATTTATTAAATCTAATTGGGTTAGAAAATTTAACCTCTACTTTTTTAACTAATAGCTGACTATATACTCCTTTTTTATTTAAATAATCTTTAAAATCAAATTCTGATTCTAAAGTTACAAAATCCAACTCTTCCTTATCAGCGGTAAGAGTTAATATATCTCCAACCTCACGATAATTATCAGGTTCAGAAACATAAAACCTTTCAAAAGAAGAAGAGAATATGTAGTAACTTTCTTTAACTTCGATCACCATTCCTTGAAACTCTGTCCTAGAGGATGTTGGCCTAATAAAAGATAAACCAACACCCAATAGGAAAGAAAGGATAGTAAAAACAGCAACTTTTTTGTTTCTTTTGAAAAAGGCAAAGATAATAAGCGCGACTATTTCAATTATTCCCACTATTATCGAATAACGGGTGTTAATTCCGATAAATAAAGAGACGAATAAAAGAATGAGACTCACGCGTGTAAAATTACATAGTTACGTATTTTGCGGTAAGTGGCATTACCAACGCCATAAACTTCCATTAATTGCTCAAGCGTTGAGAATAAACCATTCTCACTACGATAAGTGATGATTGAATTAGCAATCGTTTGAGTAATTCCATTTACTTTAGATAAAGCATTCGCGTCATCAATATTGACATTTACTTTATCAAGTTCACTAGCGCCACATAAATCAGTCGCATCATATTTAGAAGCGATATAGTAAGTTACTCCACTAGTTAGGACACTACTTTCATAAAAGGCACGACTATCTGCGTTATTTGTCGTTCCTCCAGCAGCTTCTAATAAGTCTGACATTAACGCTCCTTCTTTGAGTGTGTAGGTTCCGGTTTTATAAACCTCTCCTTCCACTGTAACAGAAAATGTGTTAGCGACTTCAGTGACGTTTCCAACCGACTGAATGCCGACGTTTGGGTCAAGTACTAGGAAAGTTGCAACAACCGCAATTGCGACTAGTACGACCCCGATTAAAATCTTGATCATATAAAAGACCTCCTCACTATTAATAAGAGGAGGAAAATGCGATTTTTTTGATTTTTTTCTTTAAATTTTTTTAAGACAAAGAAAAAGACCCAAAGGGTCTTATTTTTTCGTTAATTAAGCGCCAATTTTGACAACTTCAATCTTGTAGTTCTTCTTGGCTTTAACATCAACGATGTCACCAACACTCTTACCAATGAGTGCTTCACCAAGTGGACAAGCATTGGAAATCTTGTTGTTGAATGGATCGCTTTCAACAGTGCCAACAATCATGTATTTAGCTTCTTTACCTGTTTCTAAGAATCTAATTGTAACAGTTGAACCTAATGCGATTTTGTCACCTTTTCTTTTTGAACTCTTTTCATCATCGATTAGTTCATAGTTTGAAAGGATATCTTCGATTTGTTTGATTCTGTTTTCAACTTCGGCTTGTCTATTTCTCGCAGCGTCGTAGTCAGCGTTTTCACTTAAGTCACCTTGAGCACGAGCTTCTGCTAATTGTTTTTTAACTTCTTCACGTTCGACATCGATTAATTTACGTAGTTCTCTTTCGAGTTCTTCTTTACCAACTTTTGTTAATTGTACTTTATCAGACATGTTATACACCTCTTTTTGTCATGCGTTATTATACCAATAACGAATTAAGTATGCTATATCTTTTTTTAGTAAAAAAATCTTAGCCATTAATTTTCTAACAAAAGCGTTATACTTTCGTATATAATTTACTCGCAAATGAAAAGGGACAATTTATTTATTCGACTATTAATATTATTCCTGACCTTCCTTAAAGTTGGAGCCCTAACTTTTGGAGGAGGATATGCGATGATTCCAATCGTTGAAGAAGAAGTTTCAAAGAAAAAGAAATGGATTAGCGAGATGGAAATGCTTGATATCATCGCGATTAGCGAATCCACTCCTGGGCCAATTGCAGTTAATACTGCAACATATGTTGGATATAAAGTTAATGGAATTATTGGAAGTATTGTTGCCACCTTTGGTTTAGCTCTTCCAAGTTTTGTCATTATTTTTATAATTTCGTATTTTTATAAAGATTTCATGCAGTGGCAAGTTATTCAGGCCATTTTTAAAGGATTAAAAGTTGGAGTCATTCTTTTACTTTTTAACGCATTTATGAAATTAAGAAAAGGTGTTAAATACACAGTTATTGGAGTGATATCATTCATCCTCGCTTTAGCGGTCATGATTGTCTTTAATGTTTTTGATATTCAATTTAAATTTATGTCCTTATGTTTAATTCTTTTTGGAATTCTATTAGGAATCATTCTCACTAAGGTGAATAAAATGGAAGGAGAAAAAGAATAATGATTTTCTTTGAACTCTTCTATACATTCTTCTTAATTGGCCTATTCACCTTTGGTGGAGGCTATGCGATGATTCCTCTTATTCAAGAACAAGTGATTGGAAAAGGATGGATTAGTGAAGACGCTTTAACTGATTTTATCGCGATTAGTGAAGTTACTCCTGGGCCATTCGCTTTAAATATCTCAACCTTTGTTGGTAACACAGTCGCTGGTCCTTTTGGAGCGGTTTGTTCCACTATTGGAGTAATTCTACCTTCTTTAATCATCATTATCATTGTTGCAATGCTCATGAACAGATTCATGAAAAACAAATATGTTCAAGGAGCGTTAAATGGGGTTAAACCAATCGTTTTAGCTTTAATCTTATCCACCACTTTATTACTTTTAATAAAAGTTATCTTCTTCAGTGGACATTCATTAAATGGTGAATTCTCTTTTGATAAGAGAAGTTTAACTCTACTTGTGATTCTATTTGGTGTCACTCTTATTTATAAGAAAGTATTTAAAAAGAGCCTTTCTCCAATTAAGATTCTTGGGTTATCGGCTCTATTAGGTTTAATTATTTTTACAGCTTAGTTCTCACTATCGCCTTCGAAGTTGTCTTCATTAAAAGCGTTAAACACTTCTTCGACTTCTTCGTATTCTTCTTCACTTTCAATTTCAAATAACTCTCCATTATCGTTATATTCCATCGCGATAATTTCTTCAGGGTTATTTTTTTCATATAAGAAGACGTACTTCTTACCTCTTTCTGGGTGTTCGTAAGTAAAGAGGATTTCCATCACATGTTGATTTCCATCTTCATCCATGATGGTAATTTGTTTTTCGTCCATTAAATCCATAATTATTTGTTTCCTTTCATCCTGATATAGAAATCAAGTATTTCACAGGCTGCAATTCTATCCACAGTTTCTTTATGCTTTTTAGAAGAAACATTCATCTCATAAAGAGTTTTATGAGCAGAAATACTCGTCATTCTTTCATCTTGTAAATCAATTTTTAAAGTTGGATCTTCTTTAAGCAAATCTTCTTTAAATCTAATTGAAGATTCCGCTCTCCAGCCTTGAGAGCCATCCATATTTATTGGTAAACCAATAACAATATTTTTGATTCCAGTTTTTTCTACAACTTCATGAACGCGTTTACGCGCTTGTGAATATGCTTCTTTTGGGAATCTAAATGTCTCTAAGCCATGGACAAATCCAAGTGAATCACTCGTTGCGATTCCTAAAGTCACTGTTCCTAAATCTAATCCGATATATTTATCCATTTATTTAACAGTTTCCTTCACTAACTTAATAGCGGATTCAACTTTAGAGTGGTCTTTGCCCGCTCCACTTGCGAAGTCTGGACGACCTCCTCCTGATCCACCTAATTCACCGGCAACGAGTCTTACTAAATCACCTGCTTTATAAGATTTTAATGCTTCGCCATTTACACTACAAATAACAGGTAGTGACGCTCCATCATCAGCGATTAAAACGATGACAGAATTTGGGTGAGAAACTTTAAGTTTATCAATTAAAGTTGAGGCTGCATTTCTATTAGTATCTTTAAGATATTTTACTAATAATTCGTAGCTACCACAATTAGTGAATTCATTATTAATAGCGTTTGCTTCGCTATTAGCGAGTTTGCTATTAAGAGATTCGACAGTCTTCTTTAATTCAGCTTTTTCATTTAATAATGTATTAAGTCTAATTGAAACTTCTGAATATGAACCAGCGCCAACGATATTTCTTGCTTGATTCAACATATTTTCACGTTTCTTAAGAAGTTCATACGCTCCAATAGATGTTCTAGCAACAATACGGCGGACTCCACTAGCAACACTCTCTTCGCTTTCAATTACAAAGACACCGATATCTTGGGTATTTTTAACATGAGTGCCACCGCAGAATTCTTTAGAGACTTCACCAAAGCAAACGACTCTAACAACATCGCCATATTTATCATCAAATAAGGCTTTCGCACCGATCTTTCTTGCTTCATCAATTGAAAGAACTTTGGTCTCTTCTTCGATAGCTTCGCTAATCCAACGATTAACCTTTCTTTCAACTTCTGCAATCTCTTCTTCTTTCATCTTTTCAAAGTGAGAGAAGTCAAAGTGAATATATTCACTAGAGACATAGCTGCCTTTTTGAGCAACGTGACTTCCAAGGACTTCAGTTAATGCGCTTTGAAGTAAGTGAACAGAGCTATGGTTTCTTGCAATTAATTTTCTATTTAATGAATCAATTGATAAGTGAACTTTATCACCAACTTTGATTTCACCATATAACACGGTAACGTGATGCAAGTGTTGTTTATTAGGTGCTTTATTAACATTAGAAACTCTTGCTTCCATGTTGTCATTTTTAATGACACCAACATCAGCGATTTGTCCACCGCTTTCTGCATAGAATGGGGTTTCTTTAACAATTAAGTCGCCTTCTCCACTTAAAGAATCAACTTTTTCGCCATCGACGAATAAACCGATGACTTCGCTATCACATTCAGTAATTTCATAGTTGAATTTGCTTTCTTTAGTGAATTCCATTAAGTCGATTGATTGCTTATTCATGGATTGTAAATCTCCACGAGCGGCTCTCGCTCTTTCTTTTTGTTTTTTCATCTCTTCATTGAATTCTTCAATGTTGACTGTGACACCATTCTCTTCACAGATTTCTAAAGTTAATTCTTTAGGGAAACCGAATGTGTCATAGAGTTTAAACATATCTTTTCCAGAGAGTTCACTCTTGCCTTTAATTAAATCATTTAAGAGTGATTCACCATTAGAGAGAGTCTTTAAGAATTTCTCTTCTTCGGCAATAACAAGCTTTTTAACATAATCAGCTTTTTCAATTAAGTATGGATAGAAATCTTTCATAATTGATACAACGATATCAACTAGTTGATATAAGAATGGTTTATCAATTCCTAAGACTCTACCAAAACGTTCCGCTCTACGGACTAATCTACGGAGGACATAGCCTCTACCTTCATTAGAGAAAACTTCTCCATCAGCAGTCGCGAATGTAACTGCTCTAATATGATCAGCAATAACTCTAAAGGCCATTTTATTTGATTCATATTTTTTATTTGAAAGTTCTTGAACTTTCTCAATGATTGGCCAGAATAAATCTGTTTCAAAATTGGACTGTGTTCCTTGCATAACACAAGCAAGTCTTTCTAAGCCTGCACCTGTATCAATGTTTTTACTTGGTAATTCTTTATATTCGCTTCTCTTTTTACCACTTACCGCGTTAAATTGTGAGAAGACAATATTCCATATTTCGATATAACGATCATTTTCCATATCGTTTTTAAGTAGATCAATTCCGATATGTTTTGGATCATATTTTTCACCACGGTCAAAATAGATTTCTGTATCTGGACCACATGGACCATCTCCGATTTCCCAGAAGTTTCCTTCTAAAGGAATGAGGTGATCTTCTTTTACTCCAGCATTCATCCAACATCTTTTTGTGTCCATATCATCTGGGAAATGAGTGATATATAAAAGTTCTGGATCAAAGCCAAAATATTTTTCACTAGTTAATAATTCCCACGCCCAAGGGATAACTTCATTACGGAAATAATCTCCAATGGAGAAGTTTCCTAACATTTCAAAGAATGTGTGGTGTCTATCAGTTCTACCAACATTTTCAATGTCGTTTGTTCTAATACTCTTTTGAGCGTTAGTAATTCTTCTACTTGGTGGAACTTCACTTCCATCAAAATATTTCTTAAGTGCCGCTACACCAGCGTTAATCCAAAGTAAAGTTGGGTCATTTTTTGGAATTAAAGAACTTCCAGGTTCGATGTGATGTCCTTTACTTTCAAAGAATTTTAACCATGTGCTTCTAATTTCACTACCAGTCATCTTTTTCATATTTTTTTCTCCCAAATATAATAAAACGTTCCTATATTAGGAACGAACTTTGCCGCGATACCATCCTATTTCACTCGCTATTGCGATGTGCTCTTAATTAATCATTAATTACGTTAATGAATCGTCGGCATTACCCGAAACAAGGGAAGTGGCTTCTTTAGATTCATTATGCGCTTCCACCATCCGCACTCTCTATAAATGAATTAACTAAAGTTTGTTTCCGATTTGTATTTTAAATTATTACTTAATCGTTAACAACATAAATTTAAATAAATTTTATGTTTATCTTTTTGGGAAATATAAATAATATGTCCACCACACCCCATAGCTAAGCGTATCTGGATCTTCTTCATTTAATGTAATAGCGTATCCAATTTCATCATTTTGCCACTGCTTAAGTCGATCTCTAGTTAAACCAAATCTAGCTAATAATTCATTTTGTTTTGGATAAGAAATGTTTCTCATTGTAAAAACGATTTCATGTCCAACTTCGTGGAAAATTACTTGAATCAGTCTTTCATAATTTAATAGAACACTTGAATCGATTTGAATTAAATAGATGTTTGGATAAGCAAGTCCTTGAGCGCGACTTTGTCCGTTATTATATGTAACTTCTTTTTTAAATTCGACTTTGATATTCGGAATGTCGTATATTCTAGTGAGATTATTAACTAAATCACTAACTCGATAAATTTTATCTTCTTCTTTTAAAGAGTTCCAATCATCTAAGCCAAGATGAATTAATAGCATTGCAGTGAGTAGAGCGCTTTTAACTTCAAGATTTGCGTATTCACTATTATCTTTAATAGAGTATGTCATTACTTTTGAATATATTTCAGCCCACTTATCATAGATAAGTTTTTTAGCGGCCTCATTTCCTTTAATAGCGCTTTGATATATCCAAGATAACGCTTCAGGGAGTCGATCTTTTTCATTTAATAACAATAAACCAAGTTCATACATTCCCCATTCATCACCTGAATAAGCAGATTGCTGTAACGCAAAAGAAACCCTATTAGTGTGATAGGAATAATACTTTTCTTCTTTTTGTTTTCTAGCTAACCAATAATAGTCTCTTGCAGAAGCAAATTTACTAGAAAATTTCTCCAAGAAAATTAACTCATCTTTATTAAAACGATTTTTCATAGTAAAAAGCCCGCTCTTAAATGAGTAAGAACGGGCATATATTTTTATTGTTCTTCTTTAACGAAGGCATCTTTGCCCATGCCACACCATGGACATAAGTAAGTATCTGGTAAATCCTCAAATTTTGTTCCTGGAGCGATTCCATTAACTGGATCACCGAGTGCTTCGTCGTAGACGAATCCACATGCTGTACAGACGTATTTCATTGAATAGTCCTCCTATTTAATTTCTTCAAAATCAGCAGGTCCGTGTTTACAAAGTGGGCAGACAAAGTCATCTGGGAGTTCATCTCCTTCATAGACATATCCACATACTTTACATACATAGCCTTTTTTCTTTTCTGTTTGTGGTTTTGGTTTGACATTTGCTTGATAGTAATTGTAAGTCATAGTTTCAACATTGTTGATAACCTTTGATTCAGTTACCGAACAAATGAACATTCCGTGTGTTCCTAAATCAACATATTGATCAACCTTTAAAGAGATAACAGAGTTAACGAATTCTGTAAGAACCGCCACTCCGTTAGCGCTTCTAACGATTTCTTTACCTTCAAATTTGTTTTTATCCTTACCTGAGGCAAAGCCATATTGTTGGAAAATACTGAATGGAGCTTCAATATTCAAGCAATTAACATTAAGAACTCCACTCTTTTTAATCATATCGTGAGAATAATTGAGTTTGTTAATATTAACCGCCACTCTAAGTGGGGTGTCTGTTAGTTGAGTAACAGTGTTAACGATTAAACCGTTATCCTTGTTGCCATCTCTAGAAGTAACGACATATAAACCATATCCGATTTTAAATAAGGCTTTAGAATCGATTTCTGGTTTCTTTTCTTCGATAATTTCTTTTTTAGCTTTATATTCTTCGCTTAATGCGTCTGCTAAAGCTTTAATTTGTTCTTTATTTTCTTCAGTCATTGAAGATAAAATCTTCACGGTTGGTTGAATGAATTGAATATTCTTGCATCCTGATAATTTGTCGGTCATCACTTTAGCAGCTAAAGGAGCCCATGTTCCATTTTCAATTAAACCAATCTTTTTGTTTTGGAAATTTCTTTCCACTAAATGAGCGATGAACTCATCCATAAATGGGAAAATACCAGCGTTATAGGTAGTTGTTGCTAAAACAATTTTTCCATATCTAAATGCATCTTCAACGCATTCCGCCATATCTTCTCTAGCTAAATCATTTAAAGCAATTTTTGGAGTTCCATTTGCTTCTAATTCTTTGGCTAATAATTCTGCAGCAGCTTTTGTATGTCCATATACTGAAGTATAGAAAATAGCGACACCTTCAGTTTCGGTTTTATATCCGCTCCAAATATCATATAGATTTAGGTAATAACCTAAATTTTCACTTAATACTGGTCCATGTAATGGGCAGATAATTTGAATATCTAATGTAGCGGCCTTTTTAAGAAGAGCTTGTACTTGAGCACCATATTTTCCAACGATGCCAATGTAATATCTTCTTGCTTCACACGCCCAATCTTCTTCGACATCTAAAGCACCAAATTTACCAAATCCATCAGCGGAGAATAAGACCTTATCTTTTTCATCGTATGTCACCATAACTTCTGGCCAGTGCACCATTGGTGCAAATACGAAGTGAAGAACATGACTTCCTAAATTTAATGTATCGCCTTCATTAACCACTAAACGATGTGGGATTTCTTCATGGAAGAATTGTTCCATCATCTTAAATGTTTTAGCGTTACCAACAACATAAACATCTGGATACGCTTTAATCAAATTCATGATGTTAGCGGAATGGTCTGGTTCCATATGTTGAACGATTAAGTATGTTGGTTTCTTATCTCCTAATACTTCTTTAACATTTTTGAGCCATTCATCAGTGAAATGTTGGTCCACTGTGTCCATAATAGCAATTAAGTCATCTTTGATGACATAGGAGTTATACGCCATACCATTTGGTACGACATATTGTCCTTCGAATAAATCTACTTGGTGGTCATTAACACCAACATAAAAGATATCTTTTGTAACATTTTTCATATTTATTTTCCAATCCAATTATCTAATTTGTCGTCAACGTTATTGACTTCACTGCCTTTACAGGCAAATCCTTTTTTTAGGATTGCTCCTCTTAAGGCTCCTTTGAGTTCCATTTCCGCTAAACCTAAAGCACCTTCTTCGTTAGTAGCGAAAGGATAAACAGTTTTCCCAACCCAAGAGTGGTCTCTAATAAATGAAGCAACAACACGAGGATATGTTCTCCACCAGCATGGGAATCCTAAATAAATAACATCATATTCATCTAAAGATGAAAGTGGGTGTAAATATGGGATCTTTTCATTGTATTGATCCTCGATTCTACTTCTTTTGACACATTCATCATAATTAGTTGGATATGGGATTTCAGGTTCGAGTTTGAATAAGTCGCCACCAGTCTTTTTTGCAATCTTTTCGGCAACAACTTCAGTAAAACCTTTGGTGATAATTTCTATTTCACCATTAACACTATTCTCACCAGTACGTGAGAAATACACAATTAATGTTTTCATGTATTAAATACCTCAATTCAATTATTGCAAATAAACAAAGTTTAAGAAATAGTTTTTAAAAGAAATTTTCGCAAAGTAAAATAATAAGGTATGGTTGCGTTAAACTACAAGAACAACAAAGAAATCAAAAAAGATGTCAAAGCTTCGTTTTTAAGTGCTTTCCCAAAAAACGAAAGACCTCCAGCGCATTACTTTTTTTCAAGTGCTTTAAAAGACACAAATAATATCTACGCTTTCTATGAAAACAACCTATTTATTGGTTTCGTCCAACTAACAACTTATAAAGATATTTGTTATGTCTTCTTTTTAGCGGTTAACAAAGAGATTAGAAATCAAGGATGGGGAAGTAAAATCTTATCTTGGGTAAAAGATTTTCATAAAGACAGAGTAATTCTTCTTTGTTATGAAGAAGTTAGTGAAAAATATAGCGATAACGATTTAAGAAAAAGAAGGCAAGACTTTTATTTAAATAAAAATGGTTTCAAAGATAACCACCTTAAAACCAATGAATTTGGAATAATCTTTCAGACTTGTATATACGGAAATCACTTAGTTCCATTTGAAGATTATGTTGAAATTTTTGTCCTTGGATTTAGCGAATTTGCTAGGCCACATATAAAAAGAGCGGATTAACTTACAAATCCGTTCTTTTTCCTTTGTAGTATGTCGAGTGGATTAATCCTCCACCTAAACAGATATCTCCGTCATATAAAACCGCTGCTTGACCTGGAGTAACTGCCTTATATGGTTCATCAAATATTAATTCAATCGTGTCTTCATCAACATAATGAATCTTTACTCCATTATCTTGCTGGCGATATCTAAATTTCGCATATATATGTTGCCCTTCACTAGGCTTAATAGAAATAAAATTAAGATTAGTAACTAAGCAACTATCAGAATTTAATCGATCTGATTCACCGCCACTAGCAACATATAAAATGTTGTTTTTAACATCTTTTTTAACTATGAACCAGCCTTTAGCTTCTTCGTGAGATATTCCACCAATCCCTAAGCCTTTTCTTTGACCGATTGTGTAATACATCACTCCATCATGAGTTCCAATTACTCTATTAGTGTCGATATCAACGATATTTCCTTTTTTAGCAGGAATATAATTTTTTAAGAACTGTTTGAAGTTTCTTTCTCCGATAAAGCACACTCCGGTTGAGTCTTTTTTATCAGCGATTTCAAGGTCTAAATCATGAGCGATTTTTCTAACCTCTTTTTTGTCGATATCTCCTAAAGGAAACAAAGCATATTTAAGTTGTTCTTGAGAGATTTGAGATAAGAAATAAGTTTGATCTTTATTTTGGTCAAAAGACTTACATAGATAGGCCACACCATCTTTATCAACTCTTTTTGCGTAGTGTCCCATCGCAATCATATCAAAGCCTTTTTCTTTCGCGAACTTCAAGAAAGCATCGAATTTAATATATTTATTGCAGAAAATATCTGGGTTAGGAGTTCTTCCTATCTCATATTCCTTAATGAGGTAAGAGAAAACATCGTCCCAATATTCTTTAACAAAATCGATTCTTAGTAGAGGAATATCTAATTTCTTTGCTACTTTTACTGCGTCATCCCAATCTGCTTCTTGAGGACATTGGGAATTATTAATATTTGGATTACCCAAATAATCGTTATTGGCAAGAGAATCCCAGTTACGCATAAAACAGGCACTTACATCGTAGCCTTCTTTTTTAAGAAGATACGCGGCAACTGCACTATCAACGCCACCAGAAAGTCCTACTAATACCTTCATTTAAACAATTCCTTACTATCAAGAACTAAGGTGAATGGTCCATCGTTGATGGAATAAACATCCATATCTGCGCCAAAAACACCAGTAGCGATGCTTAAACCTGATGAATTTTCTAATTGTTTATTGAAATAATCGTAGAGTATTTCAGCTTCATGAGGTCTCATCGCATTAACAAATGATGGACGACGTCCGCCAGTTGTGTCTGCGTATAATGTGAATTGGCTGATTGAAAGGATATTTCCTTTCACATCAAAAAGAGAAAGATTGATTTGTCTTTTTTCATCAGCAAAGACTCTTAATTTAAGAATCTTATCCACCATTTTATTGACGATGTCTTGATCATCGCCATCAGTAAAGCCAACAAGTAAAAGGTAACCGTTAGAAATACTTCCAACGGTTTTGCCTAATATATTTACGTGTGCTTCTTTAACAGTTTGTAATACAACTTTCATTATCTAATAACTTCTCTAATAACTGGAAGAATCTCAACTTCTTCATCAGAGAATTCATATGCGTCTCTGATTTCTTGAATAACTGGTTCATATTCTTCAATTGGCTTATTGGTGTAAGCGGTACAAAGTAAATCTCCTTTTGCCACTCTAGCACCGATTTTCTTATCAAGAACAATACCAGCACTCATATCAATGACATCTTCAAGAGTTTCTCTACCAGCACCAAGCTTCATAGCGCTGATACCGATTTCAAGAGCGTTGATTTCTTTGATGTAACCATCAACTTGGCTTCTAATTTCGATAACATGTTTAGAAACTTCAAATTTTTCTGGATGACGAATGAATTCAACGTCTCCACCTTGAGCTTCAACCATTTGGCATAATTTTTCAAAGGCTTTTCCATTTTCAATAACTTCTTGAAGTTTCTTTCTGCCTTCTTCAACATTTTCAACAAGCTTAGCTTGAACAAGCATAATGCTACCAGAAGTATAGCAGAGCTCCATTAAATCTTTTGGGCCTTTGCCGTGGAGAGAAGCAATTGCTTCTTTAACTTCTAAGTTATTACCAACCGCAAAACCTAAAGGTTCACTCATATCACTTAAAACAGCAACAGTGTCTCTATTTAATGAGTTTCCAATATCCACCATAGTTCTTGCGAGTTCTCTAGCGCTATCCATATTTTTCATGAATGCACCTTCACCAACGGTGACATCTAATAAAATAGCATCTGTTCCACTAGCAAGTTTTTTACTCATAACACTAGCGGCAATTAATGGGATAGATTCAACTGTACCAGTAACATCTCTAAGAGCGTAAAGTTTCTTATCGGCTGGAACAAGCGTACTTGTTTGTCCGATGATTGCGATACCAATTTTATTGACTTGATCAATCATCTCTTCTTTGGTCTTAGCAATTGACATGCCAGGAATGGATTCTAATTTATCAAGAGTTCCACCAGTATGGCCTAATCCACGGCCACTCATTTTTGCAAGTTTACCACCGACAGCAGCGACCATTGGTCCAAGGACCAAAGATGTTTTATCACCAACTCCACCTGTGGAGTGTTTATCAACTTTAATACCTTCAATCGCGCTTAAATCAATAACTTCACCACTATGTTCCATATAGTCAGTTAAAGTTGCAATTTCTCTTTTGGTCATTCCTCTAAAGAAAATCGCCATTGTCATCGCGCTTGATTGATAGTCAGTAACTTCACCTTTGACATATCCATCAATCCAAAATTTGATTTCTTCATCAGTAAGTTCGTGACCATCACGTTTTTTGATTATTAAATCTACCATTCTCATATGTAAAAAACCTCACCTATATGTTAACACAAAGTAATGTATTTTATACATTTATTTTGTAAATAATATATAATGTCTCCATGGATTTTGTTGAACACCTTAAAAACTCATTACCATTAGAAGAAGCAAATAAGTTAATTGTGTCCTTAGAAAACGAAGATTTTCACGCAGTTTTACTTAACACTAAAAAAATAAGTGATGAGGAATTTATTAAAGAGTTTCCAAATGTTAAAAAACACCCTTTAGTGGATCACGCCTATTTATATAACAAAAACGAATATCAATTAGGGAAACATTTATATCACGAACTTGGTTATTACTATCTTCAAGAACCAAGTGCGATGGTCGTTTCTTCTTTGATCAATTTTAGTCAAAATGATGTTGTTTTAGATTTATGTGCTGCTCCTGGAGGAAAGAGTGTTCAAGCCTCACTAAAAATGAACGGAAATGGGTTAATTATTTCTAACGATTTATCTACCCCAAGAGCCTTATTGATTTCAAATAATTCTGAACGACTTGGTTTAAGAAACATATTAATTACAAATAACGATTTTAGTGAGATCTATCATCACTATTTGAATACTTTTGACAAGATCATTTTAGATGCTCCATGTTCTGGAAGCGGAATGTTTAGAAAAAATGATGATATTAAAAATGATTGGTCAATTAATAAGGTCTATAAATTTGCTGAAATACAAAAAGAGCTCATTTCTTACGCATATAAGATGCTTAAACCTGGTGGACTATTATCTTATTCAACTTGTAGCTATTCAATTGAAGAAGATGAAGATGTTATTGAATATCTATTAAATAACACTGACGCAGTTATTGAACCGCTTTCTTTTATTGGTGGATATATTAACGAAATTAAACCAATTGGAATTAGATTAATGCCATCTCATTTTAATGGAGAAGGGCAATATATTTGTCACATTCGTAAACCAGGTCATAGTAATGTCACATCCTTTAAAAATGTTAATAAATGCAAGATAGTTTTAGCGGATTCTTATAAAGAATATGATGTCAAAACTTTTGGAGATACAACTTTTGCGTTGTCTAATACTATCGAGACGAAATGGCTTAAAGTTATTAGATATGGAGTTAAAGTTGGAGTAGAAAGTAAAGGAATATTTAGATATGACCTTCATTACGCAAGAACATTATCCGCTAACGAGATGCCAACTGTAGAATTAAATATCGAACAATTGAAGGAATATCTTGTAGGAAGTCAATTAAATTTAGTTAATAAAAATAAAGGGTATGTCCTATTAACATACCACTCTAACTCCATTGATATCGCTAAGACTAATGGAGAAGTTATTAAGAATTATTATCCAAAAGGATTAAGAAGAAAATATTAATTACTTCACTTTATTAAAACGATAATAATCATCGTGAAGTTCACTCATTCTCTTATGATCAAGAGGTTTAGCAGTAAAGCTGACCTCTTTTTGAATTCTGCTTTGAACAATTGAAGCAATTTCATCAGTGGTTTTACCTTGATATTCTTCTGGATATATCGGAGGTAAGAACTTAACATATGTAGGATATTTTTTGTAGTTGTGTTTCATATTTAAAATTCTAAATGAACCATATGAAACAACTGGAACAATTGGAGAGTTAGATTTAACTGCAGGCCTAAATGTTCCTTTATGGAATTCTAATAATCGATTCATTGGATCTTTATTTCTTGTTCCTTCTGGATAAATAACCCAGTTACATTCTTTATTTTTTAAAGATTCTTGAACTTTCATCATCACTTTTAATTGTTGTTTTAAATCTGAACGGTCCAAGAACAATCCGTTTGCGCCTTTAAATATCTTTCCAACAAATGGAGTTTTTTGTAATTCAATTTTTCCAACGAAGGCAGTTGGTTTATCCATTACTTCAAATAATAAAAGAGGGTCGACCGCTCCTAAATGATTAACAAAATAGCAGGCTGTTTCATTAGGAATATTCTCTTTTCCTTCGACAACAAAGTCCATTTTAAGTTTTTTATTAACACTTCTAATAAGTTTTCTTGTTTTAGAATATCTAATTTCAATAGGATATTTTTCTGGATGTTTTGAATATTTCAAAATCCACGCAAAATAATCCCAAATGATAGTTGGGGCAAGTAATAAAGCTGCTCTAATTATGTGCCACATTATTTAAATAACACCACCACGTTAAAGCCGGAAATCAATATGTTTCTGACTAATAATTGTTCTTTATCGGAATGCACTATACCAGCGCTACTAGTGAAATAAATTGTGTAATCGTCTTCTAAATCGATTGAAATATTTGTTTCAAGTGGATTAATAATGATGATTGTCTCTTTTTCAGCAACACTAATATATTTATTTGTTGTTCTAAAGATTAATAAGCCACTATCTAGATGTTCTAAAGTTGTATTACCTTCTAAATCGTTGATTGATTTAATGTTTGTAAAATTCAAGCTTCTTCTAATCTTAATTGCGTCAGAAATGACTTTAATCATGCTTTCTCTTTCAGCGACTAATTTCCAATCCATATTGTTAATTTTTGGAACATTATATGTATTATCAAGTAGTTGCTTTGACTGACCAATTTCTTGACCCATATGAATAAATGGAACGCCTAAAGAGAAGATTGTTATGATATTTCCTAAAATTACTCTTTTAAGATTTGTTTCTAAAGATTCATCAAAATATGAGACTTTATCAAACAAAGTTTGATTGTCATGACATTCGAGATAGTTAATTGATTGATTAAACGAATCATATCTACGAGATAACATCGAACCAAAAATAACATCATCGATTTCAAAATAGTTATTCTTGTTTCCTAAAATATATCCAGGAGAATTATGATCAAATGTTGAACCTTTAATGATGTCTCTAAAGCGGTCATTAAAGAATCCCATCTCTGGAATTAAGTGAGAATTATCACTTGAAGTCTTTTGTTCGGCTTTAAGTTCAACACCCATATTCCAGCCTTCTCCATATAATAGAGCGTCTTTTTTAACTTCGTTACGGATTTTGACAATTTCTTTACTAGTATCGATATCAATTAAGCCCATCAAGTCAAATCTAAAGCCATCAACATCAAAGACTTCTAAGAAATATCTAATTGAATCACAGATGATTCTTCTAACCATCTTTCTTTCACTAGCGACATCATTGCCGCATCCTGAAGCATTGGCCATTTTTTTACCGCTTCTACGGAAATAATAATAAGGAACGTTCTTTTGAAAATCTGTAGTTAAATAATCATATAAATGATTATAAACAACATCCATAACCACTCTAATGTTGTTTTTATGGAGTTCATTAACTAAAGTTTTAAATTCGACAAGTCTTGCTAAAGCGTCTTCTGGATATTGAGAATAGCTTCCTTCTAAAGCAAAGAAAGAAATTGGATTATATCCCCAGTTATATGTTGATTTATCATAATCATCAACCGCGTCGAAATCGATAACTGGTAAAAGTTGAACATGGGTAATGCCAAGCTTTTTAAGATAATCAACTTTTTCTAGTAAGGCTAAATATGTTCCTCGATTAGAGATATTTTTATCTCCTTCAGTAAAATCACGAATATGGAGTTCATAAATAATTGAACTAATTGGATTTGCTATTTCGTTTTCAGGCTTAACAGTTCCTAAATTAATGATATCTTTAATGTCAATAACAACTGAATAGATAGAATTATCATTAACAGCCTTACCATAAGGATCATTAATTTCTTTAGGAATGTTATTTATATAAATAACAAATTTATATTTTTTGTTGAAAAGGTCGCCTTTAACATTAATATAAAAGACACCTTTTTCTTTTCTTTTCATTGGTAAAAGAACGAAGTTATTTTCACCTTTTTCAAGCTTTAAGAAGGTCTTTTCACTTAATGGTGACCATAATTTAAATGATGTCTCTTCTTTAGAATAATTGATTCCTAATTCACCGTCATAATAATAAAGTTCATCGAATTCTGCACTTGTGACATATTTATCTGTTCTTAAAAGAATATCTTCCTCTTCACTTGTTTTAACTCGATATATATGTCCAAGTTCTAAAAGACGATCGACTAAATAAGAAATAGAGTGAATTTGATTAGTGCTATTAATTTTTTCCTTCTTAAGTTTGACTTCGATATCATCACAATATAGATGAAATGAAACATCATCTATTTGATCACTGATGTAGTTAATTTCGATTCTATTACTAGAAACTAAAAAGGCACTAACAAGTTGATTTTCCATAATTATCCGATTAATTCGCCACTTCCAATATCATCATCGCCAGAATAGAACTTGTCATGAACAAGAACACGGCATCCTTTAGAGGAACCATCTTGAGTAGTTGCAACAATTCCTTCTTTTTGGAGTCGATTGAAGAATCTACCTGCTCTATTAAAGCCAACAGAGCATTCTCTTTGAATTTTACTCATTGAGACAAATTCTTGTGTCATAACCCATTCTTTGATGGATTGATATTTATTTTCTTCTTCTTGAGAACTTTCTTTTTCAACTTCTCCAGGAGCTAAGGCAGGAGCTGCTGGCTCTTTAGAGTGGTCAACTAAATCTAAATAGTTCTCATCATAATGAGTTTCATAATGTTCTTTTAAATAGTTCACTATGTGAACGATTTCTTTGTTTTGGACAAAACATCCTTGTAAACGAGTAACACCAGTTCTAGAAATAAGAGGTGATTGAACAAGCATATCGCCTTTACCTAAAAGGGCTTCAGAACCACCTTCACCAATAATTGTCATGGAATCGGTGTAACTAGAAGTTAATAAAGCAACACGAGTTGGTAAGTTACCTTTAATAACACCAGTAATAACGTTAGTGGATGGTCTTTGAGTAGAAATGAGAAGGTGAATACCACAGCTTCTGGCTTTTTGAGCGATAGAAACGACTGGCATAGAGATTTCTTTACAGTTATCAACTAAATCAGCGTATTCATCTAAAACAACGATGATATATGGAATTGGATCAGCGTTATTTTCTTTAGCCCAAGCATTATATTGCTTGATATCACTAATCTCTGGATCAACAGAGAACATTTCATATCTCTTTTCCATCTCTTCCACTAATTTGTCTAGGCATACTTTAGCTTTTTCAGCTTCAGTGATGATTGGACAAAGTAAGTGAGGCATATCACGATATTTAGTCATTTCAACTTTCTTAGGGTCGACTAAAACAACTTTTAAGTCATCTGGTGACACTCTCATGATTAAAGTAGAGATGACAGAGTGAACGTAAATAGATTTACCACTACCAGTTGTACCAGCAACTAATAAGTGTGGGAAGTCATTATAATCAGCGTAAACAACGTTTCCAGCAATATCTTTACCAAAAGCAACAGCAAGAGGATGTTTCTTTACATCAGGAAGAGCGGTAAAGACTTCTTTAAACCCAACAGTAGTAACTGTTGCGTTAGGAATTTCAAGTCCAGAATATGGTTCGTTTGGAATGATTGGAACAAATCTACAAATAAGTCCACCAAGTTTACGAGAAATATCTTTATCTAATTTTTCAACAGTTCTAACAGTGACGTTAGTGTCATAGTCAATACTAAAACGAGTAACGCTTGATCCGATTGTGTAACCAACACATCTCGCACCTGTTTTGAAATCTTCAAGAATCTTGTTGAGTTGGAGCATTCTTTCATTTGCCACCATTTCATTTCTTTCTCTAGCTTCTTGAGTTTCATAAGTCATTAATAACTCTGGAGAAGGAGCAATCCACACGACTCTTTCGCGTTTTTTAGGTTTTGGTTGTTCAACCACAACTTGTTGTTGAGGTTGTTGAGGTTGAGGAGGAATAACTTCTTCTTTCTTTTCTACGATTTCAGCAAAAACAGGTTGAGCTCTCACTAATTCTTCATCAATTACATGCTCTTCAGGAATGTTTTCAACTGTTTGATGAGGAGAATCAATAAAATTGATTTCTTCCTCTTCTTGAGCTTCTTCAATATAACTATTATTAACTTGTTCAACTGGTTGAGGTTGAGGTTGAACTGGGGCTACTTGTGGTTTTGGAGCGCTATAATAACTAAATGGATTATCATCAGTGCTGAACACTAAAGGTGAGAATTCATTGTATTCACTACGCGATTCTTGTTTAACTGGTTGTTTAGCGCCATAAATTTCATCAAGAGATTGAGCGCCGATATGATCAAAACCAGAATTTTCGTTAATTGGTTCTTGTTCAATTTCAAAGCCTGGTTCAATTTTGGCAGGTTTTAATTCATGAGTGTAAGAAACTTCTGGACTGATGTCGTGACTAATTGGTTCTTCGTCATAAATTGACGCTCTTTTGGAAATAACTGGGTTATTTTCTTCTTCTAAACGTTGTTGTTCAATAATTTGTTTTCTGGCAGCTTCTTTATCTTGTTTCTTTTGTTCTCTACTTCTTTTATCTTTGTGGAGGAAAATTAAATTCCAACTAAAGCAAATAGCAGCAATCACAAATAAAACAATTCCTAAGAATAAAATAATCGCATCATTTCCAATTAATCCAGCAAGCAAAGTGCCGATTAATCCTAAAGGATAAAGATTTGTTCCATCAAATAGATTAATGAATTTATCGGAATAATATGTTCCAAGTTGTTCATTAAATCTAGTTAATAAATCAGTGAAATTAACATTAGTAAATGTTTGTCCTGTACCTTTATAAAATCCATAAGAAACAATAATGATTGAACCTAATAAAACTAAAATGAGACCAATGACATTTTTAAAGTCATTAATTTTGAATTTCTTTTGTTTGATTAAGCGATATCCACCAACAAAAATAAAAAATGCGGCGAATAAATAGTAACTTACCCCAAAGAAATATAAAAATGGGAAAGCTAAGGTTCTACCTACTTTTCCAATATTAATTGAAATAACGACTGAAAAAAGGATTAAAAATAAGCCTTTTGTGATATTTTCAGTTCTTGGTGAAACAGGTCTAAATTCTTTTTCCGTCATACATTATATTATACGCATACGTACGACTTTTTTGAAGAAAAAAAGCACTAATTTTGTAGTGCTTTTATTCGACAACTAAGATAATTGGTTCTATTAGTGGCTCTCGTCCATTTTCTCGACGGATAAACCATCTAATTCTTTCTTTAATTGTGTTTTTAGTTTGTTCGATATCTAGATTACGAGTTAACATCGCATTAACTTCTTCTAAATAGATTTGAGTGATTGATTTTAATAAAGGTTCGGCTTCTTTAACAAAGACAAATCCTCTCATTTGACAATCAGGTCCCGCGACAATCTTCTTTTGATTAAATGAAACGGTAGATGCAATAACAACCGAACCATCGATTCCCATCTTTTGACGGGCTTCAATGATTTCATCATTAATTTTTGTAACACCCCTGCCGTCCACTAAGATTGGTGAGACATCAATTCCCGTTACTTCATTTGGTAAAATGACTGGTCTACGATTTTCTTCAAAGATAATTTGCATGCCATTATCTAATACAAAGACATTCATATGGTTAAGACCAATTCCTAAGGAAATCGCAAGTTTAGCGTTTTCCATAATCTTTGTATAATGACCACGAACTGGGAAATAATATTTTGGTTTAAATAGATTTAAAACGAAGCGAATGTCATCTTCTTTAGCGTGCATTGCGGAGACATCTTTGTTTTTAAGCCACACAACATCACAGCCAGAACGATAGACCAAATCCATTGATCTAGTAGCGATTGTTTCAAAGCTTGGTCGAGGAACAGCGACATCAATAAAGATATCATCAGCTTCTAAAACGATTCGTTTATCAGAGTTATTTCCTCTTGCTAAAGAAGAAATTTCTTTGAATAAATCATCATTTTGACCGACCATCAAAATGACTAAGTCACTCTTTCTAACTCTTAAGAGATTTTCTTTGGAAACAAAATCATCTCTGGTTAATGAGCCAGTTCCAGTGGCCGCGACGATTTGTTGCATGATGATTTCTGTATAGTTGTCATAGCAATAAATCTTCTTATTATATTTCTTAACTAAACGAACAATTTCTCTCACTCGATACATATTTTGCCAGTAGCAAGCAACAAATATTCTTCGATTAAGTTTGAAATATTTTTCAATTAAGTCACTCGAACGATGTTTTGGAGAACAATACCCATTCTTATCAGCGTTTTTACTTTCCGCCATTAATAGAAGGGTAGGTTCTTTAGCGAGTTCACTTGCCATCGCTAAATCAAATTGATAATTTGTTTCTTCAGTTGCGAAGTTAATAATGAAATCTCCGGTAAAGATAATATTACCTTGAGAAGTAGAAATAGCGACACCTGAAGAATTAGCGGCGTTATGGCAAGTTTGGAAAAATCTCACACGAGTTCCACTGATAACGACATCGTCACTAGGTTTAATGATTCTAAAATCATATTTGAGTTTTTGTTGGTCACTAATCGCTAGTTGGCCTTCCATGATGGTCATTGTTGTTCTAGAACAATAAACTGGAGCTGGAGCGTATTTATAGAAATGTCTAATCGCTCCCATACTTTCATCATGACCATGCGTAATGATATAAGCTCTAATACGATCTTTATTTTTAATAAGATAGTCGAAATTAGGAAGTAAGGAGTCTACTCCAGGAATTGTTTTGTCAGGTAAAGAAGTTCCGGCGTCGATAACGAAAATATCGTTATTTAATTCAATAACGTAGCAATCACGACCATCTTCATCTAATCCAGACAACGCAAATACTTTTATTTTCTCTGACATAAAACTCCTTCAGTAAATCAAAACATTGACTATACGAATCCTATAGCATTATTTTAACAAAATAGAATTATGTTAAAAATAATTATTTAATATTTTTTGTAATAACGATATCAGCACCTGTATCTAAAACGTTTTTAATTGCGATATCGCCAATATGTGTAGGAGCGTCAACTCCAACATGATTAATCTCTTCCATCACTTGGAAAATCATTCCTTTTGGAATTGCGGTGCTAGTCTTAACAGAGACGACACAGTTCTCTCTATTTTTAACCCTCATGAATGAAGTAATCATTCTTTTTGGATTAGTTAATTCGTTTTTTGCATATTCCGCTCCACGAGGACAGAAATTACCAGTAACATTTAAGTTATCATCGATAGTTAATCTACAACCTCTAGGGCAAACGATACATGTTAATTCTTTCATTTATCTTTCCTCCAAAGAGACTTCGATCTCATCGACTGGTAAATTCGCTAATTTGTCTTTATTAAGTTTGATCATTACCATTTCACTTGGAATGAGTACAGGTTTAACAACTTTATTAACAAGTTGGTCACCACTTTTGAAGTTAACGAAGACATTTTTAACTGGTTTACGAACTCTAAACTTGAATGTAATGTCGTTATTTAAATCAGTCTCAATAAATTGAGGAATGACATAAGACACGCCATTACCTGGTTTGACTGTGATATGTTTTTTCTTTTCACTTAACCCTTTGATGTAGTTAGCTGCACCTCTACCAGCGTCTCTTCCTTCATCAGTAACAAAGTCAACAACGTCATGAACGTGTAAACAGTTACCACAGGCAAAGACACCTGGAATAGAAGTCATTAATTGGTCATTAACTTTAGCGCCTCTAGTGGAACTCATGTCCGCATGAAGCTTATCTAAAAGTGAGACATAAGGAATTAAACCAACTGAAAGTAAGAGGGTATCACATTCAAATTCCATTTCAGTTCCTGGAATGAATTTCATCTTGTCATCAACAGCGGCAAGAACAACTTTTTCTACCCTACCATTCTTTCCTTCAACGCGAAGAACGCTTCTAGAAAGATAAAGTGGAATGTTATAGTCATTTAAACATTGAGCAATGTTTCTATTTAAACCATTTGAATATGGCATTAATTCAGAAACACATAAAACTTTTGCGCCTTCTAGTGTCATTCTTCTCGCCATGATTAATCCAATATCACCACTACCAAGAATAACAATACGTTTACCAACTAAGTATCCGTGAATATTTAAATATTTTTGAGCAGTACCAGCGGTAATGATGCCAGAACAACGATCTCCTGATAATTGAATCGCTCCTGCGCTTCTTTCATAGCATCCAGTAGCAAAGACGATAGCTTTAGCTTCTACTAAAACTACTCCATCTTCTGCATTACTATAAGTAACGATTTTATTTTCTGTCACATCAAGAACTAAAGAATTGAGTTTATATTCAATTCCCATTTCTTCGACTTGATCAGCAAATCTTGATAAATATTCCGGACCGGTTAATTCTTCTTTGAATTCCGTTAAACCAAATCCATTATGAATACATTGATTAAGAATACCACCCAACACTCCATCTTTTTCTAAGATGAGAATATCATCGATTCCGTTTTTCTTTGCTTCGATAGCAGCCGCCATACCAGCGGAACCACCACCAATAATTACTAAATCACGTTTAATCATAATTTCTTCACCTCTTCCTTGAGGATATTAGAAGATTCTTTATCCCATTTGATATCTAAAGGAGAAACATTATAATGTTTCGCTAAAATAAGAGTGACCATTGGTGAGCAGAATCCACCTTGGCATTTGCCAAAGCCTGCACGACATCTTCTTTTTACTCCTTTAACTGTTTGAGGTGGAACACTTCTATCAAGAAGTTCCTTAATTTCACCTAAAGAAACTTTTTCACAGCTACAAATGATTTTTCCAAATTCTGGATTCTTTTTAATCATTTCGTTTCTTTCTTCAAGAGTCATATCGTTTAATCTTGTGTATCTTTTTACACGAGGATTAAAGTTGGTTTTTAATTTTAAATTAAATAATTTAGAAACATAGTTTTCAAAGACATATTCCGCGATTGCAGGAGAAGAGACTAATCCTGGAGATTCAATACCAGCGACATTAATGAAATGATCATTAGTTTTAGCTGGTTCGATGATGAAATCATGTCTAGTTGAAGTTGGTCTAATACCAGAGAACACTCTAATGACCTGATTGAAAGGAATATCAGGAACAAGTTCAGTGGCTTGACGACGGATTTCCCCTAATGTGTAACTATCTGTAGCGAAATCTTCAACATCATCAATTGGTTCACTACTAGGTCCAACAATATAATTGTTACTACTAGTCATAGAAACAAGGACACCTTTTCCTTTTGCGCTTGGAAGAGGGAATATTGTGTGATTGACTAAACCGACATCATAATGGTCTAAGACGAAATATTCGCCTTTTCTTGGAATTAAATTCCAATCGATATCTTCAATCATTGAAGCAATTTTATCGCTATATAATCCTGCTGCGTTAATGACCACTTTTGTTTCGTATTCACCTTTATTAGTTTTAACGACGAAATGATCACCACAGTCTTTAATATCGACAACTGGTTCAGAAAGATGGAGTTTAACACCATTATCGACAGCGTTTTCCACACAGTGGACAACTAAATTGAATGGATCAATAACTCCAGCAGTTGGGGCAAGTAAAGCTCCTTTAACTTCTTTATTAATGTGTGGTTCAAGTTTTTTCACTTCTTCAGCGTCTAATAAACGAACTGGAACACCATTTTCTTCACTTCTTTTGACTAAATCATGAAGCATATTCATTTGTTCATCACTAACCGCAACAGTTAAAGAACCGCAACGATTAAAATGAACATCAAGTTCATCGGCAATGGTATCAAACATTTGATTACCGCGAACATTTAAGAGTGCTTTTAATGTGTGTGGGACAGGATCATAACCGCTATGTACGATAGCACTGTTTGCGTTACTTGTTACGTTGCCAACATCGTTTTCCCTTTCAAAAAGAGCAACAGATAATTCGTAACGCGCTAACTTACGGGCGATAAAAGCACCAGTGACGCCTGCACCAATAATTACTACGTCTAACATATCTGTATTTATTATATAAATAAAACTCTCGAAAATTCGAGAGTTATTTTAATTATTTTTGTTAGTCAAATTACTTTCTGAATTTACGTGGTCCTTTAACGGATTTATCTGGACGAGAATTGTGTTCTAATTTTCTTCCTTCTTCTTCCGCTGGTTTTTCCATAAATTCTTTAGCAGAGACCTTAACTTTTCCGTGGTCATCAATTTCGATGACACGAACTCTTAAGCTATCTCCAACTTTGACAACATCGCTTGCTTTAGCAAC
This sequence comes from Bacilli bacterium, assembly GCA_045132035.1. GTDB lineage: Bacteria > Bacillota_I > Bacilli_A > RFN20 > CAG-826 > UBA2450. The sequence goes on along the minus strand of JBGURM010000025.1, from coordinate 8,790 downwards.
ATATCCCCATCCTAAGCGGGAAACGTGGCATAAGCCTTCAACGTTACCGAATAAGCGGACAAAGGCACCATAGTCTTCAACTCTAGTGACTTCACCAACGAATTCTTCACCAACTTTTGCTTCTCTAACAATATCAAGAATGATTTGTTTTGCTTTGTTGATGACTTCTCTATCCATATGGTAGAGAGTAACTTGTCCGTTGTCTTCAATGTCAATTTTGACATTGTCACATTGAGCAATGATTTCGTTGATAACTTTTCCACCAGTGCCAATGACTTCTCTAATCTTGTCAACATCAATGAAGAATGTATCCATTTTTGGAGCGTACTTGCCAACATCTGGTCTTGGTTCAGCAATGGCTTGTTTCATGACTTCACGAATCTTTGCTCTTGCATCATGTGCTTGAGCTAAAGCTTCACGTAAGACTTCTTTAGTGACGCCTTTGATTTTGATATCCATTTGAAGTGCGGTAATACCTTTTTCAGTACCAGCAACTTTGAAGTCCATATCACCGAAGTGATCTTCTAAACCTTGAATATCGGTAAGAATTGTATATGGGTGTTTGCCATCTAATGGTCCAGAGCTGATTAAGCCCATAGCGATACCACTAACGATACCTTTAATTGGGACACCAGCGGCCATTAAGGACATACAAGAAGCACAGATTGAGGCTTGAGAAGAAGAACCATTTGATTCAACAACTTCAGCAACTGTTCTAATTGTGTATGGGAATTCTTCAGCGCTTGGGATGACATATGATAATGCTCTTTCACCTAAAGCACCATGACCGATTTCTCTTCTTCCTGGAGAGCCCATTCTTCCAACTTCACCAACAGAGTATGGTGGGAAGTTGTAATGATGCATCCAGTGACGTGTTTCTTCATCGGTTAAGTTATCGATGATTTGTTCATCACTCTTAGCACCTAAAGTTGTGACAGAGATAACTTGGGTTTGTCCACGAGTGAACATGGCAGAACCATGAGTTCTTGGTAATAAGTCAACTTGAGCGTCTAAAGGACGAATTTCGTCAACTTTACGACCATCTGGTCTAATCTTCTCATCAGTAATTAATCTTCTAACTTCTTTAGCGACTAATTTTTCAAGAGTTTCTTTGACCATTGATAAGGTCTTTTGATGAGTTTTCTCATCTTCATATTTTCTTGTATCGTAATCATCGATAATTTCGTTTTCAATCGCATCAATCGCGTCTTGTCTTTCGAGTTTATCGAAGATTGAGATTGCTTTCACTAAGCGAGCTTCTGCTCTTTCGGTAACATCTTTTTCAATGACTGGATCACAGACATATAAATCGATATGACGTTTTGGTTTACCGATTTCTTTAATGATTTTTTCTTGCCAGACACATAATTTTTTGATGGCTTCGTGGCCAAACATTAAGGCGTCTAACATATCTTCTTCGCTAACTTGGTCAGCACCAGCTTCAACCATGTTGATCGCTTCTTTTGTACCGGCAACTGCTAAGTTGATATCGGAAGCAGCTTTTTCTTCACCAGTTGGGTTGATGATGAATTTGCCGTTAACTCTACCAACATAAACTCCAGCAATAGGACCATCAAATGGAATATCACTAATTCCAAGGGCTAAGCTTGAACCAAGCATAGCGGTCATTTCTGGGGTGCAGTCTTGGTCAACTGACATGACTGTGTTAACGATTTGAACTTCGTTTCTAAATCCTTCGGAGAACATTGGTCTAATAGGACGGTCAATTAATCTTGCGGTTAAGGTAGCGTGTTCTCCTGCTCTACCTTCTCTTCTTAAAAATGATCCTGGAATTTTGCCAACAGCGTATTGTTTTTCTTCATAACCAACTGTTAGAGGGAAGAAATCGCCTTCTTTTGGCAAATCGGATGCACATGCGGTGGAAAGAACGACTGTTTCATTTAATCTTACTAAGACAGCGCCATCAGCTTGTTTTGCGATTTCGCCGGCTTCAACAACGAACTTCTTTCCTTCGAATTCTAATTCGAATACTTTTTTCATTTCTTTTTTCTTCTTTCTAAATAACATAACGGTTGTATCTTATCATAACAAATAAAAAAATAATACTTTTATTTTATAAAAGCATCATTTATTTTCTTCATCATTATTTGTTTGAGAGTCGGTATTTTCTTTCTTTCGTGGTTTTATATTCAAAACCAAATTCATTAATATGCCAAGAATCAAAGAAAGAGCGACTGGAGGAATAACGAATTTATCAAAGTTGATAACTAATCCTCCAACACCCGCAATAAGTGTTGTTGCAATCACAACAATATTCTTTTCTTTTTTATATTCAACAAAAAAGGAGTGAAAGCCACTCCTTATTGTTTCGTCATTTCTTAATTATTTTCTTAAGCCGAGAGAGACGATGAGTCTTAAGTAAGCTTCACGGTCTGTTCTAGCAAGATAATCAAGTAAGCTTCTACGTTGACCAACGAGAATCATTAAGCCTCTTTTACTAGCGGCGTCTTTGTGATTCTTCTTTAAGTGTTCAGTTAACGCTTTGATTTGTTCGGTAAGTAAGGCAACTTGGACTTCGACTGAACCAGTGTCTTTTTCGTTCTTACCATATTGCTTGACGATTTCTGCTTTTCTTTCTTTTGAAAGTGCCATCTTCAAGTTCCTCCTTATTTTTTCTTAACTTAAGCCCGGAGTGTTCGTTGAGGATTCGAAGACTCTAGAGATAAGTCGCTTGTATTAATATATATGAAAAATATATTATTTCAAAGTATTTTTTGCGTATTCTTTATCTTTTTGTAATTGATAACTCAAATCATCTAAAGAATCAAACTTTCTAATATCCCTAATATAGTCAATAAATTGGACTTCAATTTCTTTACCATATATGTTGTTAGAGAAATCAATTAGATGAACTTCGATGATTGGATCATTTAATTCCATGATGGTCGGATGAGTACTCATTGAAATGATTGCTTTATATTTTTTATCAAGCAAAATAGCGTAGCCAATGTAAACTCCTAATTTAGGTAAAACATAAGGATAACTTAATTCCAAATTAGCGGTAGGAAATCCCATTTTTTCTCCATTATGTCTTCCTTCAATTACTATACCTGTGACTTGATATGGTCGACCTAAATCAATTGATGCTTCCTTAACTTTTCCATTTTCCACTAGGTCTCTAATATATCGAGAAGAGACTTTGTGGTCATTAATTAAAAGAAGTTTTTGAATATACAAATTAAAGTGTTTGTCTAAGTCGTCTACACTTCCTTCAGCATTTTTACCAAAGCGATAATCTTCTCCAGCGTAAATCCTTTTTGGATTTATTTTTCTTAAAATCTTATCGATAAATTCGTCTTTTGAGAGGTTAAGAAGTTCGTTACTCACTCTTAAAACATAAAGATAGCTAACTCCTAATTCTTCTAAAATTGTTGCTTTATCAAATAAAGAGGAGATATTGGAATATTTGACACTTTTACCAAGAAAGACACTCGGTGAAACATCAAAAGTCATGATTGCGGTTGCACCACTTTTAACCGCCTTTTTAATCATTTCTTGATGGCCGACATGAACACCATCAAAAAATCCTAAAACAAGGTTAATTTCTGGGTTTTCTTTAATATCTATATTTTTAATATCAATATCAATAATTTCCACTAAAATAGTCCTCTTACAAATTCTAATTTATTATCGCTATTTCTTTCATATATCGCAATCGCTCTCTTGTTAGAATCGACCACCATGATTCTTTTTTCTTTATTATCTATATTTAAATATTTAGCTTTTCCGTTTTCTATATCTAAAATCATTTTATCATCGAAAGTAATGTAGTTAATGAATCTAGAAAGAACATCGAAAGTTGATAATGGATTAATATTTTTATTAATCACATCTTCTAAAGGTGACGTTTCATTTATTTGAAATGGAGAAACTCCCACTCTTCTTAATGAATCTAAATAACCGATTGTGTGTAGTTTTTTTGCAATATCGTTCCCTAAAGTTCTAACATACGTTCCTTTAGAAACTTTGCAATAAAACGCAAGAAGTCCACTCTTTTTGTCATAAGACTTCATTTTTATATCATAGATAAATACTTTTCTTGTTGGTCGATTTACTTCTTTTCCTTCGTGCGCATATTCATATAATCTTTTTCCGTTAACGTGAATTGCGCTAGTCATTGGAGGGATTTGCTCAACTTCTCCTAAAAAAGAATTTAAGACCTTATTTATCTCTTCAGCTTCTATTTCTTTAGCTAGTACTTCTTTAATTAATTTACCAGTGTTATCTAAAGTATCAGTTTCTTTAAATAGTTGAATAACCGCTTCATATTCTTTAATTGATTCATCAAAAAATGTCACTGCTTTTGTGCATTTTCCCATCGCCACAATTAATAAACCGCTCGCAAAAGGATCAAGTGTTCCAACATGTCCCACTTTCTTATTTTTATAGGCTCGACTAATTTGATTACAAACACTTCTACTAGTGAGTCCAATTGGTTTGTCAATTAAGAATATTCCATCCATAAGTATAAAAAAGGAGATTATATCTCCTTATTTTTTAAGTAACTCCGCGATTCTTTCTTCTTTTTTATAGCCTTCATCTAAGACAAAACGAATTTCTGGAACTCGACGAGTGTCAAGTTTAGAAGCGAGTTCACTTCTAATAAAACCTTTTGCCTTATTTAAAACTTCTAAAGAAGGTTTGATATCTTCATCTTTAATGAAAGAAACATACACTGTTGCGTAAGAGAAATCTTTAGAGACTCTCACTTCAGGAATTGAGACAAATCCTAAATGTGGGTCTTTAATTTGGAATTGAATGATTTCCGCAACATTCTTTCTAATGATTGAGGCAATGCGTTCTTGTTTGTTCGCCATTAGTCGCTCTCCACCATTTCATATCCTTCGATGATATCGCCTTCTTTGATATCATTGAAGTTTTCTACTAACATACCACATTCAAATCCAGCTTTGACTTCTTTAGCTTGATCTTTTTCTCTTTGAAGTGAGGCAAGTTTACCAGTAAAGACAACAACACCATCACGGATAACTCTAACTAAAGAGTTAGCTTTGATAGAACCATCAGTAATCATACATCCAGCGATTGTGCCAACTTTAGAGACTTTAAAGAGTCTTCTAATTTCTGCTTGTCCAGTAACTTTTTCAACAAGTTCTTTCTTAAGCATACCTTTCATCGCTGCTTGAATTTCTTCAATTAAAGCGTAGATGATGTTATGTAATCTAATTTCAACTTTTTCTTCCTCAGCTTTCGCTCTAGTTTTTGCGTCAGGTCTGACGTTAAAACCATAAACAATTGCTTGAGAAGCGCTTGCTAAAAGGATATCACCTTCAGTAATCGCACCACTAGTAGCGCGAATAACATTAATTTTAATATTATCAGTATTAAGTTTTTCTAAAGAGCTCTTCACTGCTTCAGCAGAACCAGTAGAGTCAGCCTTAATAATAACGTTGATCTTTTGGACTTCGCCGTTTTTACTCATATTGAATAAATCTTCTAAGCTAGCAGCACTAGTCTTGTTCTTTTCTTTTGATTCTTTGAGTAATTTACGTTTTAAAGCGATAGAACGAGCTTCACTTTCTTCGGCAAACGCCATGAAGTGATCACCAGCTTCTGGAACTTCGGCTAAACCAATAACAGAAACAGGTGTACTTGGGGTTGCTTCTTGAAGAACTTTTTTAAATTCATTTGTCATTCTACGAGCTTTACCGTATGAAGTACCGACTACTAAGTAGTCTCCTTCTTTTAAAGTACCATTTTGGATTAATAAAGTAGCTTTTGGACCTTCATTTTTATCGAGTTTAGCTTCCAAAACCGTTCCTAAAGCGTAACGATCAGGGTTGGCTTTAAGTTCTTTCATTTCACTAACTAGTAAAATGGCTTCAAGTAATCCTTCGATATTAATTTTCTTTTTAGCGGAGATTTCCACCATAATGTTTTCTCCACCATATTCTTCAGCGACAATTTCATGCGCCATAAGTTCGGTTTTGACTCTTTCAGGATCAGCGCCTGGTTTATCAATTTTATTGATAGCGACAATAATTGGGACTCCCGCACTCTTAGCGTGGTCAATCGCTTCAATTGTTTGAGGCATAACACCATCATCTGCAGCAACCACTAAAACAACGATATCAGTAACAGAAGCACCTCTACTTCTCATCGCAGTAAAAGCTTCGTGACCCGGAGTGTCAATAAAGGTAATTTTTTGACCTTTAATTTCTTTTTGGTAAGCACCGATTTCTTGAGAGATACCACCAACTTCACCAGCGACAAGGTTAGAATTTCTAATCGCATCGATTAAAGTGGTCTTACCATGGTCAACGTGACCCATGATAGTAACAACTGGTGGACGTCCTTTTAATTTCGATGGATCGTCATTAATGACGACATCTTCAAAGTTTTCAGCGGCAACGATTGTTTTCTTTTCAAAATCGAAACCAAATTGTAAACAGACTAAACCAATTAATTCGTCATCTAAGACGGTATTAATGGTAATCATTTTTCCTTGCATAAAGAGGAATTTGATAATGTCACTAACTGGAACATTTAATGATTTAGAAAGTTCAGCAGTTGAAATTGCTCCTGTATAAACAAAGGTACCACCATGAATTTTGGTCTTTGTTTGAGTAGCGTTGACTTTGGTGGAAACGTTAGTTTCTCTTTCAAAAGTTTTCTTGTTGTTTTTTCCCATTACCTATCCCTTCTTTCTTTACTTAATTCTTGAATTAAAGCGAGATAAACTTCGTCATTCACTTCACATTTTAAAGCGCGGTTTAAAACTTTTTTTGAATGAGCAAGTTCAATCGTTTTCAAGTCTTTTTTGATGTAAACGCCACGGCCTTTTATGTTTTGTTTGCTATCAAACACAACCCCATTAGGAGTTTTGACAACTCGATATAAGTCACTTCTAACTAACTTTTCACGAGTGACAGCACACATACGATAAATTGGTCGCTTTTGATTCATATTAATTTAAATTAATCCTCGTCGTAATATTGATCGTAATCATCGTAATCAATATCGTCTTCATCTTCCTCAACATAATCGTCGTTTTCTTCTGCTTCGATTTCTTTGAGTTCTTCTTCAGTATAAATCGCCATTCTTGGTCCGTCAGCGTGAGTAACAACAGCTTCTTGTTGTTCTTCTTCAGCTTTCTTTTTACGTTTTGGACCATTACCTTTCTTGGCTTGTTTATTTCCTTTTCCTTCAAGAGATTTTTCTAAGTCTTCTAAAGTTGTGGTTGTCTTAACTTCGGTTGTTTCAATAGTTGGAGCTTCTTCAACTGGTGCAACTTCTTCAGCTTTTTCTTCTTGAGCTTGAACTGGAGTTTCTTCTTTAACTTCGTTAACTGGAGCGATAACTTCTTCAACTTCAGCTTGTTCCATTAAAGCAGTGTCAAAGTCATTTTGTTCTTCTTCATAGCTACGAGCTTGAGGAGCAACATATCCTTCTGGAACTCCTGGGAGTGATTCTTCTTTATTTTGATAAACGAGCGCTTCTCTTTGAGCTTCCGCAATCTTTCTTGCTTTTTCTTCCATTTCAAGAGCGTTGAGTTCATCAAATGTTTGATATTCAAGACCTTCTTCAAGGGCTTCAGATTTAATCTTGATATCGATGTTATAACCAGTTAGCTTATTAGCTAAACGAGCATTAACACCTTTTCTACCGATAGCTAAAGATAAGGAGTCATCTTCCACTATGACGATAGCGGATTTATTTTCTTCATCAACACTGATACCAGCGACTTTTGCTGGTTTTAAAGCTTCCATGATGTATAAGCCAGCGTTGTCTTTATAAGCGATAATATCAATCTTTTCTTTAGAAGAACCATTACCAAGTTGAGAAACAACTTTTTGGATTCTACTACCATTTGGACCAATACATGCGCCTGCTGGATCAACATTAACATCATTTGAATAGACAGCAACCTTACTTCTTTCGCCAGCTTCTCTAGCGACAGCTTTAATAATGATTGTGCCATCATATATATCGTGAATTTCTTCGGTCATTAACGCCTTTAAGAATCCTTCATTAGCACGAGAGACAACAATTTGTGGTCCTTTATTACCAACGACTTGACTAGAAACAAAGAGTTTAATGGTTTCACCATTAACAAACTTTTCATCTTTAATCATTTCTTTTCTTGGTAGATAAACACTCATTCTACCAATATTGATTGAGGCACCACGATCATCATATTGTTCGACTCGACCTGTGATGAGGGTGTTGATTTTGTCTTTGAATTGTTCGTGGAGAACTTCTTTTTCTGCTTCAGCGAATTTTTGTTTCATTAAATTCTTAACAGTCAAAACAATCGCTTTACGAAGTTCGTTGATGTCCGCGTAAATATGATATTCATCACCGACTTTATATTTCTTTCCACTTTCTTCATACGCTTCTTCTGGAGAGATTTGTAATAAATCATCTTCAACATCTGCGACGACATCTTTGATTTGGTACATTTCAATGACACCATTTTCTAAATCAAAGATTACTTCGACTTTCGCATCATCACCACCGAGCGATTTACGATAAGCCTTTGCCATTGATTCTTTTAATGCTTCGATAACACGCTCTCTTGAAATGCCCTTATTAATTTCAATTTGTTCAAGCGCTGCATTAATTTCAACTACGTTAATAGCCATAAATAACTTTTGCTCCTTAAAATTTAATTGCTAAACGAATTTTATATATATTATTTAATAATATAACCACAGTTTTTACTCTTGTTTTAATTCTGTAAGATAGAGTAATAGAATCTTCATTTACTGTTTCAAGATTTCCTTCAAAGATGTTAAGTCCATCAATCGC
>JBGURM010000024.1:0-3230 GCA_045132035.1 Bacilli bacterium | reverse complement strand
GTAATGGTTTAGTTAAAGATGCGAGAGTCTTTGACGTTTATGAAGGTGAAAAAATCTTTAACTGGGCTAGAAGTGTTGCTATTTCTATTACTTTAGGTAAAGAAGGCACTTTAACCGATAAAGAAATCACTGATACCTTAGACAAAATTAAATATGAATTGTCTAACACTTATAGTGCTGAACTCAGAATGTAAAAATGAAAATTAGTAGATTTGATTTTCAAAAGAAAGACTTTAAAATCGAAGAAGATTTAGATTTTTCTAATGAGAAATTTGATCCAACTCATATTCGAAGTATCAAAAACACTCATGTAATTGTTACTGGAGTGGATTATGATGACTATCTTATTTTAAATATAAAAATAAAAAGTGATGTTATTGGAGTTTGTTCATATTCATTAGAAGATGTCGATTATAAAGTAAATATTTCAACTTCTTTAACATTCACCTATAACGATGATGAAGAAGACACAATCCATATTGATGGACCAATATTTGAACTTGATCCATACATCTTAGATTTAATAGTTGCTGATGTTCCATTAACTTTAGTTAAAAAAGGCGCCAAACTCCCTAGTAGTGGAGAAGGTTATCGAGTATTAACTGAAGATGAATATAATGAAGAACAAGCAAATAAAACTGACCCTCGATGGGCAGCTTTAGATGATATTGATATAGACGATTAATAATGAAATGAGCCAAGCAAAATTGGCTCTTTTCTTTTACAAAATTTTTCTTTAATTAATATTGCATTACACCGCTAAATTCTATACAATATTGTTACAAGTGGTAAAAAATGGGAGAAAGTGGTAAATGTATTTTGGCAGTTACGAACATAATCTCGATGAAAAGGGCCGCTTACTCATTCCAAGAAAACTAAAGGAAGGATTAAGTGAAGGAAGCCTTTTATATATATTAAAAGGTTTTGAAGGCTGCATCGCTGTATATAACAAAGCTGAATTTACCAAATTAGTTGAAGAATGTTCTGAGATTTCATTTAAAAAGAAAAACTCAAGAGCGTATCTCAGATTAATGCTCTCAAGTGTCACTGAACTAGTAATTGACAAAGTCGGAAGAATTCAACTTCCTACTCAAGTCTTAACAAAATACCAAATTGGTAGACAAGTCATGATTATCGGAGTGGGAGATCACTTCGAAATCTGGGATCTTACAAAATATAACCAATATGAATCCGAGGCTAATGCTAACTTTGAAGAAATTGCAGAAGCATTAGATAGTGACGATGAATGAGACCCATATCCCTGTTCTTCTTAACGAGAGTATTGAAGGGCTCAACATTAAGGAAAATGGAACTTATCTTGATTTAACACTCGGTAGAGCAGGTCATAGTAGTGTTATTCTCTCTAAATTAAACAGTAGTGGCCTATTAATCGGAGTCGATCAAGATGATGAAGCAATCGAAGCTTCAAGGGAACGCTTATCAAAGATAAGTGATAACTTCATTCTCGTGAGAAATAACTTCGTCAACATCGATGAAATACTTGAAGGGTTAAAGATCGAAAAAGTTGATGGAATATTAATGGATTTAGGAGTAAGTTCTCCCCAATTCGATGATCAAAATCGTGGGTTCTCCTATCGATTCGATTCTGAATTAGATATGAGAATGGATAAAAGAAATCCATTAACCGCTAAAAAAGTTGTCAATGAATATTCTTTAGAAGAATTAGTAAGAATATTTAATGAATATGGCGAAGAAAAATATTCATATTCAATCGCCAAGAATATCGTCAAGGCTCGTGATAGCCATCCAATTAATACAACATTTGAATTAGTGGAGATCATCAAAAGAAGCAAACCCGCTAAAGAATTAGCGAAAGTCGGTCATCCGGCAAAACAAATCTTCCAAGCCTTAAGAATTGAAGTAAACGATGAAATTAATGTTCTTAAAAAAACATTAACTAAGGCGATTAATCACCTAAATAAAGGTGGTCGATTAGCGGTCATCACCTTCCATTCTGGAGAAGACAAAATTGTTAAATATCTCTTTAAAGATTTAACAGTTACTGAAGGCAATCGATATGATCTTCCTATTAACGAAGAGAAAAAAGAATATCGATTAATCACAAGAAAAGGAATCAAACCAACTGAAGAAGAAATTAAAAACAATCATCGTTCAGTTAGTAGTGTTCTAAGAATCATTGAAAAGATTTAAATGAAAGGAGACAAGTTATGCAAGTGAAAAACAAACTTTACAAGCACCACAAAAGTAAGTTCGTTTTAGTCGTGCGTAATTTGTCAATCACTATCACTGGTTTAGTCGCTCTATTTGCAGTAGTGGCGATTCCAACCTACATCAGTGAAAAAAATATATCGAAGGCTGAAGCCGAAAACTCTAACGAAAACGTTCAAACAGTTAATGAAAATAATGTTGACGAAACAGAGTTAGAAACTTACGAAGAAAATTAAACAAGATCCCCCTCTTGTTATAATTGGGTCTAGGATAGCACCTAGACTTTTTATATTTTTTCATTAACAAATATATTGTTAATAAATTTTCATTAGAGTTATAATAATTTTGATTATGAAAAATTATACCATTGCCTTAGAAATATCACATCGATACATCAAAGTGGTGTTCGGGTATTTTTTTGATGGAAAAGTTTTTGTGAACTTCGCTAAAAAATATCCAATCAACCATCTACTTGAAAATGGGTTTATCAAAGAGAAACCCGCTTTAATTAAAGAGCTTCAAAAGATTAATCCTGTGACCGACGATGAGTATCATTTTAATGAATTAATTAATAATGTCTCTTTAGTTCTTCCTCCTTATGGACTAGAAGTCTATCGAACAAAACAAATTACTTCGGTAGTCTCTCCTGAAAAGATTATTGGAGAACTTGATATTAATAATATTTATAGCATCATTCGTAATAAAAGATTACCAGTTGAAAACGAATTAATTGATATCGTTCCAGAAGCCTTCATTATTGATAATGGTAATGTTTACGCTCAAGCACCAATTGGTAAAACTAGTAGTGCAATTAACGCTTTTGCTAAAGTCCACACCATTCCAAAAAGAATAAATCAGGATTATTCAGAAGTATTAAAGAACGCTAATATTTTAATCTCTAGAAGAGCGGTTTCTTCCTTTTTAGAAGTAGAACTTCTCTCCACATATCCAAATATTCCTGATGCTTATTTCTTAGTGGATATTGGAGCGGCCTCAACTTCAGTCTCTTTAGTTGGTAAAAAACAACTCTTTGCCACTAG
>JBGURM010000023.1:0-27452 GCA_045132035.1 Bacilli bacterium | reverse complement strand
ATTACTTCAAAAGTTGTGACTTGGTTAGCATTTGTTCTTCTGTTATTTATTGGCGGTAAGATGCTTATTGAATCAATTATTGAACTTAAAAAACCACTAGAAGAAAAGAAAGAAAAAACTTTTTCTATTAAGGAAGTGTTATTTTATGGCTTTGCTACCGCTGTTGACGCTTTAGCGGCAGGGGTGGCTCTTCACGCTGGACTATCTAATCAGTCCACTGTTTGGCTACATGTTTCAATGATTTTAGTTTTAACTTTTATTCTTTCTTTAGTTGGCTTATTACTTGGAAAACAAATTGTAAAACTTCTTAAGGGAAGATATGAGATATCCGGTATTATTGGTGGAATCATCCTTATTTTATTAGCGGTGTGGGTGATTGTTTCTCACTACACTGGAATTTAAAATATTTTACTTAATTCTCATTTCCTTATATTATAAATATAATGAGCAGTAAAAAAATAACATTAGACGAAGAATTGAATATTAAAGTAATTAATCGACCAAATCGATTTTTTTATGGCGTTCTTAAGATTGTTGCTAGAACTGTTTTGAAGTGGCAATATAATCCAAAAATTTATTGGAAACATAATTTTTCAAAAGTTAAAGGACCTTATATTTTAATTTCTAATCACGCTTCTAGAGCGGACTATTTATTTAATTCTGCTTATCTTAAAGAAAGAGTGAATCACGTTCTTGGATATAACGAATTCTTTCGTTCTCATTTATCTGGCACAGTTAATGGAGTGAGTTGCATTCCTAAAAAGAACTTCGTTTTTGAAGTTAAACCAATGATGAGAATGAAAAGAATTATTGAACAAGGTGGAGTTATTTCAATCTATCCTGAAGGGATGAGCTCTATTAGTGGAGCGAATCAACCAGTCGCCAGTGGAACAGGTAATTTCTTAAAAAAGATGGGAGTTCCTGTTTATTATTCAGTTATTAAGGGTGGATATTTATCTTGTCCAAAATATAACACAACTGATAGACCAGGCACTGTTGAATCAGTGTTAGATATCATGTTTACTGTCGATGACTTAGAAAGGATGAGTGCTCAAGAAATTGAGGACCGCGTTAATGAACTTCTATATCACGATGATTATGAATGGAACAAAAAGAGAAAATATCACTATAAAACAAAAGGCAAAGCCGCTGAAGGATTAGACACACTTTTATATCACTGTCCAAAATGTGGAAAAGATTATGTGATGAGAAGTAAAGGAGATAAGATTTTCTGTTCAGAATGTGGTAATGGAGCAACTCTTGATGATACTTATGAGATGCATCCATTTAACAAAAACTGTGTGATTCCTGAAACTCAAACCAAATGGTTTAGAATGCAAAGAGAAAACGCAAAAGAAGAAGTAAAAGATCCTAACTTCGAAATTAAAGTAAAAGTTAAACTTGGAATGCTTCCTGATTATGAATTACTCAAAAATAAAGAAACATCTGAAATTGTCGGTGAAGGTGAATTAACTTTAAATCGAAATGGATTAACATATGTTGGAACTAGAAAAGGTGAAGAAGTGACATTGAATGTCAAACTCGCTGATTTACCAACTTATGGAATGTGTACTGATGTGACTAGATTTTACACATTCTTTGATGGAGTGTTCCATGAATTCTATCCAGAACACAACATTGTTATGAAGTGGTTCTTATTAACAGAAGAGCTTCATCGACTTATGGGTGGAAAGTGGCAAAACTTTAAATTCAGTGTTGATAGCATTGATAATGATTAGTTCTGCTGTTTGACAAAAAATACAATTAAGAATATCATTTAACCTTGCAAATTTATTTGCAGGGAAGGAGAAATATTTATGGCGGTAAAGATTATTGCTGACGCGGTTAGTAATTTGTTTGACTATATAAGAAAAGATAAAAATTTAGACATAAAAATCATGAGTTTACACCTCACAATTGGTGAACATGACTATTTATGTTATGAAGATAAAATTGATATAAAAGAATTCTCTAAAAAATATTATGAATTAATGGCGGAAGGCGAAGAAGTTAAAACTTCTTTAGTAGGTCCTGGACAATTTGAAGAAGCTTTTAGAGAAGAAATTGAAAAAGGAAACAAAGTCATTTGTTTTACAATGGCAAAAGGTATTTCTGGAACATATAACTCAGCGTGTGTTGCTAGAGATGTAATAAACGAAGAAAAGAAAGAAAAAGTCGTGGAAGTAATTGACTGTATGACTGCTGGCTTTGGCGAAGGATTACAAGCTATTCACGCTTATGAACTCGCTAAAGAAGGCAAATCATTTGAGGAAATAATTGAAGAAGCAGAATCATTCAAACATTTTGTTAGAAGTGATTTCACTGTTGATAACATTAAGTTCTTACTTAAAACTGGTAGAGTTGGCAAGGCTTTAGCGAGATTTGTCCACCTTTTAAATATCAAAATTCTTCTTAAAAGAAACGAAGAAAGTAAAATCGCTTTTGCAGGTTCCGCGATTGGAACGAATAACTCCATTAAACAATTATCAAAAATTGTTATTGAAAATATCGATATGAATAAGGACCAAATTGTCTATATCACTCACTGCAACGTTATTGAAAACGCGAATAGATTAAAAGACATTTTAAATAACGCCGGAATTAATAATATTGAAATCTATGATTATGATTTAATTAGTGGCGCTCATATTGGTCCAGGATCTCTAGCAGTATTCTATGTTGCGAAAGATCAATATTAATTGTTAAAATTAATAAATGTTAACTAAAAAAAGATATAACAACTTATCACTTTATCGCATTGTCGCTGCAATCTTAGTGTTACAGTTTCATATCTTTTTTGTTTGCTATCCAGAAAGTATCCCGGGTTCAATTTATTTAAGTAAATTTGTTCAAGGTTTAACAGCGTTATCAGGATTCTTACTTTCTCAAAAAGTAATCTATGATGTTAAGAGTTTTTATTCGGACAAATTCAGAAGATCACTAATTCCGGCTTTACTTATTATTTTAAGTATTACCATCTGGAATTTTATCTGGATGTTTATATCTAAAGATTATAACTTCTTTAATCATTTTGTTGGTTATCGAGCATATAATGGTCGCTTATTAATTCAATTTGGAAATTATTATTATATTTTCTATATCTTATTCTGTTATTTAATTACTCCTTTACTCCAAAAGAGTAAAATAGGAGGAATATTTATTTTCATTATCGTAGCATTAGTTGAAACAAGTGTCTCTAGATGGATTGAACCTTTATATATCGTTAGTGCTTATATTCTCGGATATTACATTGGTAAATTTACTTTTAATAGTTTTACAGGAAAATATCGTTGGACTGATTTAATTCATTTTGCAATATGTGTTACCGCGACAGTACTAACAATTGTTTATTCAATTATTCTTTCTGGCATGACACATACAAGAATTATTCTTATTGGAGTTAACGCTTTATACGCATTATTTGGAGTGTTCTCAATGCTCACATTTTTGATGCTATTTAAGTTCTTCAATAATTTGCCAGAAATTAGAATTGACAAGCTTTCCTACACGTTTTTCCTCTTTAATCAAATCTTTATGGTGGGGGCAACAGACATCACAAAAGTATTAAATAGTCCTTTTGAAATGAACGTTGTAGTCTTATTATTTGTCACTGTATTTTCAATCATTTTCTATTACATTTATAAGCGTATTGATATTCAATATTCTCTTAAAAAGAAAAAGAAGATTATTGTCACTAATAGTGATATCAAACTAAGAAATAGAAAAATAGTGGTCGAATCTAGATAAGAAAAAGAGGCAAAGCCTCTTTATTCATTTACAGCCTTTTGATCGGCCTCATCAAACTTCCTAAGAAGATCCTCAACAGTGAGGTTCTTTTTTTCTTCACCTCTCACATCATAGATGATATGACCAAGGTGGAACATGATGAGACGGTCACCATAAGTAATCGCGTCCTTCATATTATGAGTGATCATTAAAGTTGTCATTTGGTTTTCCTTAACAATCTTATCAGTTAATTCAAGGACTTTCTTAGCGGTTTTAGGATCTAAGGCCGCGGTGTGTTCATCAAGAAGAAGGATTTGCTTTGTTAAGTCAAAGACTCGAACTTTTCTATCAAACTCACTATTGAGTTCGATTAATTTTGCTCTCTTTTCTCTTCTTTTGAGAGTTTTATCTTTTAAAACCTTAATGAATTCTTTCTTAAATTCCGCTAGTGCAGGATTATAAACATCTTCGAATTCTTTTTTGGCGACTTCAGGGTCTTTTTCAGAGAAGCGGATGTAATCTTTCTTCATTGTTTTATGAGTTGGCTTATTTCTAATTGTCGCCATCAAGAGGGTAAGAGCTTGTCTTTGTCCTCCTGACATAACACCTACTTTTTGATTTAAGCGGTCTTCTAAGCCCAATCCGAAGCGTTTTAACTCACTAATGAAATAATCCTTATGAGATTTTTTAAAGCCCCACGCAAACGGCGAATGCTTTCTTCCACGTCGATAAGCGATTTCTAGATTTTCTAAAACTGACATATCTCCGGCAGTACCCATCATTGGATCTTGGAAGACGTGACCAAAATAGGCTGCTCTTTCATGCTCATTCATTTGAGTGATATCAACATTATTAAGAAGGACTTGTCCTTCGTCTGGTTTAACAACGCCAGTAATGATATTCATAGTGGTGGATTTGCCAGAACCATTTCCTCCAATAATTGTGACGAATTCGCCACTTTCAATCTGAAGATTGATATTATCAAGAGCAATTCTTAAATCTTCTTTATTACCTGTGAGGTTGAAAGATTTTGTAACGTTTCTAAGCTCTAACATCTTTATCTTTCCTCCTCTTGCTATTTTTAACCAAATTGGTAATTCCACTTCTCATTAATGGAATACATAAAGCGATAGTAATTAATACCGCATATAGTAAGCTCTTAAATTGAGTTGGAAGACCAAGTTTGATGGCGATTGTAATAATTGTGAAATATAAAATAGCGCCTAAGGCAACGGAAATAAGCCAGTTCTTAAAGCTTCTTTTACCAAATATTGCTTCTCCAATAAGGATACTTGCTAATCCAATTACTAAGTAACCAGTCGCGCTTACAGTAGATACTGATAAAGCATCTTGAACATATAAAGCTCCCGCCAAAGCAATAAGACCATTAGAAATAGCAATACATGTAATTGTACTAATATTTGTGTTAATGCCTTGGCTTCTAGCCATTTTTTCATTCATTCCAGTTGCTCTAATGGCCATTCCGTATTCTGTACCAAAGAAATAGTAAATAGCGATAATAGCAACAAAAACAATGACGAGCATCACAATTGTTTCGACTAATCTATTCCATTCATTACCTGGATAGAAAACGTTAAATATAGTTTGAACACCTTCTCCAGTTAATGGAACTTGTGTAGCAAATAAATCGTTTGGATTAGTAATGCCCATAATTAATAAAGCAATTGAAGCAGAAGCAGTTAAAGTAATGATTCCACTTAATAGTTTAGGAATCTTTAAAATACGATTAAGGATTCCTGTTACAATACCGCACGCTACTCCAACGAGCATTCCGATAATTGTTGCTCCAAAAGGATTGATTCCGTTATAGATTAATGATGCGGTTAAGGCTGCTCCTAAAAGGAAACTACCTTCAGCAGTCATATCAGCGAAATCTAATAATCTAAACGTGAGGAAAACCCCGATTGCTAATAAGCAACAAGGTAATCCGCTTGTTAGAATGTTGAAAATTACATTAAGAATATCCATAAA
Source organism: Bacilli bacterium (assembly GCA_045132035.1). Classification (GTDB taxonomy): domain Bacteria; phylum Bacillota_I; class Bacilli_A; order RFN20; family CAG-826; genus UBA2450. The sequence continues at coordinate 21,734 of JBGURM010000023.1, read as the reverse complement.
TATTAGTTAACGTTTTTCCATTGGTGAGCATTTAACATGCTTTCAGGCATTGTTAGACCACAGTCTGTTAAATTTTTACTACTCATAGCATATGAACAGTTAGAAGCTGGAACAGGAACTACTGGGTAGTCGGTTGGTTTCTTTTCACCTTTTAAAATAGAAGCCGCCATAACACCGGTATTATATCCTAAATTGTAGTAATCGATTGATAAGGTGATGTGTCCACCTGATTTAAGCATATTTTCTTCGCCACAAACGATTAATGTGTGTCCACTAATAGCAGCACTTTTAACGGCGTTCATATTAGCAGCAATATTGTTATCGGTTGGAATATAAATAGCGTCAACTCCATCGGCGACTAAAGCTTCAGCAGTGGCTTTAATATCAGATGAATTTGAACAGGTTTTAATATCTGCAGTCATTCCTGCTTTTTTAATTGCAGCTTCAGCTTGATCAGATTGAACTTTAGAGTTTTCTTCTGTTTGAGTGTACATGATACCGATTTTGGACGCTGACGGTTTAAATTCTTTAACTAACGCAATTTGTTCTTCAACTGGGTTAGCATCTGTTGTACCACAGACAAATCCCTTAGGATTGTCTTTTGATTCAACTAAACCAGCATCAACAGGATCAGTAACAGCAGTGAATAAAAGCGGCTTAGATAATCCAGCGTTAATCTCAGCACCTTTAAGAATTTTAGATGCACCTGTACCAATACCAAGAATTAAATCACTTGAATCAACAAGGCTCTTAGCATATAAGTTCATATCTGCGTCATTTCCGCCAGCATTTCTATAATCGATTCTGACATTAGCATAACCATTATCTTTTAAACCAGCGATAAAACCTTGTCTAGCAGCGCCTAAAGCTTCGTGTTCAACTGGTTGAAGAATGCCAACAACAGGGCCGTTATTCTGATTACAGGCAGTGATTGATGCAAACATTGGAAGAACCAATAATGGTAATAGTAATCCTCTTCTTTTCATAATGTGTTCCCTCTTTCTTTTAAAAAAGTTTGATGTTGTGAGCACCAAACTGTTATTTTCTTTCGTCTCGGTGCTGCTTTTTCTAAATCAACAACACCAATAGCCAAAAAGCCAAGATCTTATTGATTTACCCCTTGGTAGAAATAGCTATAAAAGTAATAAAAGTATTGTTTTGTCATAATCATCACTTTTTTCTTGCAAATATTTTTACACATATAAATAGAAATATTCAATAAAAAATAATATTATTTGTTTCGTGGATAAAAGATTTGAACGTTCATTACCTCTATATAAAGAAGAAGGACTAAAGAAGCTTATCGAGAGCAAAGTCATTGTTTTTGGTATTGGTGGAGTTGGTGGTCACATCGTTGAATCATTAGCTAGAAGTGGTGTTGGAGAATTAACACTTGTTGATAATGACATAGTGGAATTAACAAATATCAATCGCCAAATAGTGGCCTTAGAATCTACACTTGGAAAAAACAAAGTTGATGTAATGAAAGAAAGAATCCTTGATATCAATCCAAATGCGAAGGTTACTGCGATTAAGAAGTTTTATCTTCCAGAAAACGAAAATGAATTTGATTTATCTAAATATGATTATGTAATTGACTCGGTTGATACGATGAGCGCAAAAATTAGCCTCGTTTGTAACGCTAGCGAATTAAATGTTCCTATTATTTCCGCGATGGGCGCGGGTAATAAAAATGATATTACAAAATTAATGATTTCAGATATATATAAAACAAGTGTTGATCCACTTGCAAAAATCCTCCGTCACGAATTAAGAAAAAGAGGAATAAAAAAACTCAAAGTAGCGTATTCCACTGAACTTCCTACAAGTTCTGACCTTGTTAGCGAAAAGAAAAGAGCTACTCCGAGCTCTAATTCTTATGTTCCTGCCGCAATGGGATTACTCATCGCTAGCGAAGTAATAAAAGATTTACTTAACAGGAACTGAAATAGTCTTAACCATATTATCCATTTTGATGGTAATGACGCCAGTTCCTTTTTCTTTTTTAGATTTGATATATAAACTGATTTGACCACCAAGGAGTGCTTGATGATGAGGACCAATCAATTCAATTGGACCTTCTGTTTCAATTTCTAGGATTCTTGAAGAATATTGCATTAAGCTTCCGTGATTATCAACATGTTCCACTCTAATTCTTAAAGTGTCATACGTGTCTTCGTTTATTAATTCCTCTTTATTAAGAGAAATTCTTAAATCAAATTCATTTGATGGACCAATTTCAACTTCTTTAACAACTCTATCGCCAATATATCCTTTGATCTTATATGTTTTAGCGATTCCGCCCCAAGAACCGACATAGTTATTCCAATATCCAACTAATTCGGTGTAGCTGATTTTATATCTCATCATCATATAGCCAAGATATATTTTCACTTTCTTAGGAAGATGATTGAAGCCGTGCATCGCTGCGTATGAAAACATTTTCGCAATCTTTCTTTGATGATTTTCTGGGAATTTTGCTTCTTTAAATGTTAATCCAACAATATCATCTAAAAGAATTGGTGGATGTTTTAAATATTTAAACATGTCATTTTTAGGTGTGAATTTTCCCACTAATTCATCATTTTTATATAATTCAACATAGTCACAGTTAGTAGCGACATAAATATCGTTAAATATAGCTTCAGGAACATCTCCTGGTTTCATATTTGAGAGAACAAATAAGACAGGAGTTTTTTCTTGCTGAGAAGCATAAATATAAGAAGAATATTTTGGATTACGATATAAATCGTAAACACCATGTGGGCAAATATGATCTCCACTTCCAAAATCGGTGTGACTATGATAATCAACAAAACACCATCCAATTGCTCCGCAGGCATTCTCATGTTTATAGTTATCATCAATAACTTTAGCGTGTCTTAAAGCAACTTCGATTCTTTTTTGTTCATCACTAGTTGGTTTAACTGGATCCATATGACCCATATATTCTGTAACTAATAGTGGTTTACCATTTGTCTTAACTTTTTTAGGATCTAATAAACCAATGTTTAAAGAGTCACATGAAAAATCGTTATAGCCATAAATATCTTCAAGAAGTTCGCTATTAGTGAAGTTTCTTACTCCAATTGTTTGACGATACTTATCATATGTATGAGCGATTTCATTGGTCTTTGAATATAATTCAAAATCATCGACAGATTCATCAATACGAACCCCATGCGCTACTAAGGATGGATGGTTTCTTTCTTTTAAAACCATGAGTTTAGTGTTTTCTAAACATCTATTTCTCCAAGCATCGCTTTTTCCAATATGTTGCCAGCCTGGTATTTCATTTAATACAAGTAAACCAATCTCATCACAACGATTTAAGAAATGTTCACTTTGAGAATAGTGGCTTGTTCTAACGATATTGACACCGACTTCGTTCTTTAACATATTAGCGTCATCTTCTTGTAGACTCTTACTAGCTGCGTATCCCATATATGGATATCCTTGGTGTCTATTTAATCCAACTAGTTTTATTTTTCTTCCGTTAAGATAGAAACCGTGGTTAGTGAATTCAATATCTCTAAAGCCAAATGTTGTTTTATATGTTTCTATTTCATTATTTACTAAGATGGTTGTTCTTAGTGTGTAAAGGTTAGGATTATCAATATCCCATAGCATCGCCTTTTCAATGCTAAACTTGTCGGTATCGGCCTCTTTTATTAATTTGTCACCAAAATATAAGCGATGAGAAACTTCGATTGGATCATCACCAATTTTGTCATAAATAATATCTAAATTGCCTTTAGAATCTCCGTGAGCATAGATATTTCTTAAATATGTCTTTGGTTCGTCAATTAAATAAACTTCACGATATATTCCAGAGAAAGTTATGTAATCAAGAGCGAAACCAAATGGAGGAATATCTTTGTCTTCATGAGAATCTAAGACAACAACTAGTCTATTGTCTTTTGCTAAAGCGTACTCTGTTATTTCAATTTCAAAAGGAAGATAAGTGGAAATGTGTTCTCCAAGGTCGTGGCCATTAAAATAAATGTGCGCTTTGACCATTAATCCATCAAAACGGATGAAATATCTTCTGTCCTTATTTAATTTAGAAATATTAAAGATTTTTTCATATGTAACAATGCTTTGATAATCATTCTCACTGAAGTAATTATATGGGACTTCGAATGCATTATGTGGCAAGTCAACTTCGATAGTGTTTTCTGGTAGTTTTTTAAGAAAATCTTCTTTAAAATTTGGAACGAATTTCCAAGAGAAATTAAGTGATACTTTCATTTGCTTTTGTAAACCTCAGGATTATTATATAATAATTCCGGAGATTAACGAATATGACAATTTCAAATGGTGAAGTGTTTATTATAAACACAAAAGATTTATCCTATGTTTTTCATGTTGATAAAACAGGTCTAATTTTACATGATTTTTTTGGCGCTAAAATTGAGCTAAATGAATTTAATATAGACCCAATCAAACAAAAGATTTCCTGTCAAAAAGGAACGTCAACAATTTATAAGGAAGAAATTAATGATCAGTTATCGATGGATAACACTCTTTTAGAATTTTCTTTCCCTCATAAAGGTGATTATAAAAATACTCCAATTTTGTTAAAAAGCGACACTGCTGGATACACTTTTGATTTCTCATATAAGAATTATGAAATTAAAAAAGATCCATTAAATAATAAAGAATTACCTGCTCCTCACGATAATGATGAAGAATTAGTAATTTATTTAGAAGACGCCGCTAATCAAGTTAAAGTTGAACTTCATTATGTTATTTTTGAACAGTCTAATGTCATTGCTAGAAATATGGTAATTGTGAACGAAGGAGAAACTCCAGTTCATGTTTTAAGAGCTTTATCTATGCAACTAGACATGGTCAATCGTGACTTTGAGCTTAAAAACTTTGTTGGTGGTTGGGCAAATGAGATGAATGAAGCAAGCCAAACTTTAGTTCCTGGAATTTATGTTCATGAATCTAAAACTGGTTTCTCTTCTCATAAAGTCAATCCATTATTCTTATTAAAGAATAAAAATGCATCAGAAGATTATGGTGATGTCTTTATTTTTAACTTGATATATAGTGGCAATCACATTTCTGAAGTTGAATTAACTCCATATGGATATTTAAGAGTGGAATCAGGAATTAATCCTTTCTGTTTTGACTTTGTGTTAAATAAAAATGAATCATTTAAAACACCTTATGCGGTCTTTACTTTCTCCGATAAAGGAATTAACGGAGCACGAAGTAATATGCACAAGTTCGTAAACGAACATGTGATCGCGAGTAGGTGGAAGGAGGCTCTTCGGCCTGTAGTTATTAATAACTGGGAAGCTACATACTTCAAATTCACAGAATCGAAAGTTATTAATATTGCTAAAAAAGCAAAAGAATATGGCGCAGAACTATTTGTCCTCGATGATGGATGGTTTTCATCACGTAATGATGACAGCCACGGACTTGGCGATTATTGGATTAATAAAAAGAAATTACCTGGTGGCTTAAAAGGTTTAGCAAAGAAAATTAATAAGATGGGGATGAAATTTGGTTTATGGTTTGAACCAGAATCAGTTAATCCTCAAAGTGATTTATATAAAGAACATCCTGAATGGGCAATTAAAAGTGATAAAGTCACTCCATCTTTAGCAAGACATCAGTTACTATTAGATTTAAGCAATAAAGATGTTCAAGATTATATCATCACTAATATTTCTAACATCTTAAACGACGCAAATATTGAATATATCAAATGGGATATGAATCGACATATGTCTGATTTACCAAACAATGCGGATGTAGGTGAATTTTATCATAGATATATTTTAGGATTATATCGTGTATTAAATACCTTAACAGAGAAATATCCTCATGTTTTATTTGAAGGATGCGCAAGTGGTGGAAACCGTTTTGATTTAGGTATTCTCTCTTACTGTCCTCAAATCTGGGCAAGTGATGATACAGACGCTCATGAAAGACTAAACATTCAAAATGGTTATCTATATGGCTATCCTCAATCAACCTTATCTAACCATGTTTCAAGTACACATAATCATCAATCTTTAAGAGAGATGTCAATTGACACTAGATATAATGTCGCATGCTTTGGTGTTTTAGGATATGAACTTATCTTCTCAGAGATGAACAAGTTTGAGAGACAACAATGTAAAAAACTTATTGAAGTATATAAAAAGTATCGTGATATTTTCCAATATGGCGAACTTTCTACACATAAATCACCAAATGGACACATGATTTGGCAAGTAGTAAATAAAGAAAAAACAAAATGCGTTATTGGTGAATTCGCTGATTTACAGTCTTTATTACCAAAAGAAAGTATTTTGACTTCTTATGGTTTAGATAATGAGAAAACATATAGAGTTAGTAACGTATTAGTTCCACATAATATTAAAGAATATGGTGGTCTAGTTAATATGATTCTTCCTTTCCACGTTAACCCTAACGGAAAGATTGTAGATCTTGCTAGTAAATTCATTACTATGCCAAGCGAAATTGATAATTATGTAGTTAAAGGATCGATTTTAAATAATAAAGGATTACTACTTAATCCTGAATGGTCCGCAAGTGGCACCAATGAACACGTCAGAGTGTTAAGAGATTTCGGCAGTAGGTTATATATCGTTGAGGAAAATAATGAATAATAAACACACTAATTGGTATAAAAATGCGGTGATTTATCAAATATATCCACGCAGTTTTTGTGACGCCAATAATGATGGATTAGGTGACATATCAGGAATTATTTCTAAACTTGATTATCTTCAAGAATTAGGAGTTAACTGTGTTTGGCTTTCACCTGTCTACGATTCACCACAAAAAGATAATGGTTATGACATTTCTAATTATTTAGATATTTATCCACCTTTTGGAACAATGGATGATTTCAAGAAGATGATTAAGGGAATGCATGACCGTGGAATTAGATTAATCATGGATCTTGTTGTTAATCATACTTCCGACCAACATAAGTGGTTTCTTTCAGCAATAGGCGATAAGAATTCTCCATATCGTGATTATTATATAATCAGAAAAGGAAGGAAAAACGGCAAGAAACCTCCAAATAACTGGCAAGGATTTTTCGGAGAATGTGCTTGGAGTAGAATCGGCGACACTGACGAATGGTATTTGCATTTATTTACTAAAGAACAGCCTGATTTAAATTGGGAAAATCCTAAAGTCAGAGAAGAAGTTAAAAATATATTAAAGTTCTGGCTTGATTTAGGTGTTGATGGCTTTAGATGTGATGTCATTAATCTAATTAGTAAAAAGCAAGACTTTAAATCAAGATTCCCTCTCCCAGCATTAACTGGACAAGATGCTTATGTAAATGGTCCAAGATTACATGAATATCTACACGATTTATATAAGGATGTTTACGCTTATTATGATTGTATGACTGTTGGAGAAGCTGTTTTAGCGACTCCAAAAGTGAATATAAGTCTTACAGATCCAAAAAGAGAAGAACTTGATATGATATTCAATTTTTCTCACACTGATAGTGATAATTTCTTTGGAGTTAAATATTTCTATAGAAAATTTAAATTAACAAGATTTAAAAAGAGACTTAATAGGCAACAAGTGACGTTAAATGGCAAAGGATGGAACTCTTTGTTTATTGAGAATCATGACCAAAGAAGAAGCGTTGGAAGATTTGGAACAACAGAAAAAGATATTAATTCTTCTAAATCTTTAGCAGCGTCATATTTCTTATTACAAGGGACGCCTTTCATATATCAAGGTCAAGAGATCGGGATGAGAAACGCTGAATTCAAATCTTTAGATGAAATTAAAGATATTGAATCACATAATATCTACAAGATATTTAAAAAATTACCATTCATTAAAAATAGAATGATTAACATCCTTTATGAAGTATCTAGGGATAACGCCAGAACACCAATGATTTGGGACAACAGTGAGTTTGGTGGTTTTTCTAAAGTTGAACCTTGGATTAGGGTTAATCCATCAAAAAATGAAGTTAATGTTGAGCAAGCTTTAAAAGATAAAAATTCACTTTATTATTTTTATAAAAAATTAATTGATATCAAAAAGAATAATAAAGTTGTTGAGGATGGCGAATTCAAAATGATTTCTCCTCATAACCTACATATTTTTGCTTATAGTAGGGAAAATAATGAGCAGAAATTAATCGTTGTCGCTAATTTCTCAAATAAGAACAGAAAATTTAAATTAATTGAGAACCTTAACGATAAAGACGTTGCATTATCAAATTTTGAAGAACACGATAAAACACTTAAACCATTTGAAACAAGAGTATATATCGTCAATAAGAAATAACCTATTATTTAAAATCTCTACACAATTTTAGTCAAAATGATTAAAATTGATAAGAAACACGAAAGAGGCACTAAATGTTAAAAATTTTAAAGAAAATTTTCTCAAGAATGGCATTAATGCTTCTTTTGATTTTGCTTCAAATTGCTGCGGTCATCACATTAGCAGTCTTTATGATTTACTATTGGTGGCCTTTCGCAATCGAATTCTTTATTCTCCACGTCATCACCTTCCTTCTTGTTATTAATAAAAAAGGAAGTGCTGATATGAAAATTCCTTGGATCATCATTATTCTTGGCCTTCCAGGTGTTGGAATGTTATTTTACGCATTCTTTGCTAACCACGGATTAAAACCAAAATATACAAAGCTTATTAGAGAAATCAATAAGAGAGGCAAGGAATATTTTGGTAAGGAAAATCAAGACACTTTATTCTTAAAGAATAGTAATAATCAATACAAGACTCCATTTGAATATTTGGATCACGCGATGAAATATCCAGCGTCTTATGGAAACAAAGTTACTTTCTATAGAAGTGGTGAAGAATGGTTTCCACATTTTATTGAACAATTAAAAACTGCTAAAGAGTTCATATTTATGGAATTCTTTATTATCGATAAAGGAAAAGAATGGACACAAATACACGAAGTTCTTGCTCAAAAAGCAAAAGAAGGTGTTGAAGTAAGACTCCTTTACGATGATATTGGCTGTGCTGGTTTATTACATAGCTATTATCCAAATCAACTTAAAAAAGAAGGAATTAAATGCTACAGATTTAATCCATTTATTCCTCTTCTTTCTGGTATTTTTAATAACAGAGACCATAGAAAGATTGCTATCATTGACCATGAACAAGCTTTTACAGGTGGAATGAATCTTGCGGATGAATACGCGAACGATATCGTCAGATTTGGTTATTGGAAAGATGCGATGATCAAGATTCAAGGACCTGCTATTAATAATTTACTTTATATGTTCTTGTCTATGTATGACCTTTGTCAGAACAGATTATCTGATTATGACAAGTTCTTAAGCTATCGTTATCATCGTTATGAAGAGAATGCTTTAGTAGCGCCTTTTGGTGATGGACCAGCTCCATTTATTTCTCAAAATGCAGGTGAGTCAACATTCATTAATATGATCGAAAACGCGAAAGAAACTGTCTATATTTGTACTCCTTACCTTATTCCAACTGAAAATTTAAAGTCCTCAATTATTAGAGCTGGCTACCGTGGAATTGATGTTAGATTACTTGTTCCTGGCATTCCTGATAAAGCCGCTGTTTATAAATTAGCGGTTTCATATTTTAAAGAATTTATTAAAGCTGGCGTTAAGATTTATACATATAACGAAGGATTTAATCACCAAAAATCTATTGTTGTTGATGGAAAGGTTGCTTTCGTTGGTACGATTAATTTGGATTATCGTAGCTTAATTCACCACTTTGAATGTGGTGCAATATTTATGGATTCACCAGCGGTTAAAGCAGTCTATGATGACCTTGTTGACTGCTATGATCATAGTGAGTTAGTGGAAATTAAAAATATTAAAATGGGCGCATTAAGTGGGCTTATGTGCGCTATTATGAATATCTTTGCTCAATTACTATAACGCCTATAATATATTTATATATTAGTAAAAAAGAACTTTTTTGAAACTTTTTTAAGAAATATCTTGATTTACTTAGATAGTTCTTGTAATAATATATAGGCACAAAAGGACCAGTGGTGTAGCGGTTAACATGTCTCCCTGTCACGGAGAAGATCGCGGGTTCGATTCCCGTCTGGTCCGCCACTCTTTTTTATAAAGAGAGACTAAAAAAGTGCATGGGCCGGTAGCTCAGTAGGTAGAGCAAAGGACTGAAAATCCTTGTGTCGGCGGTTCGATCCCGCCTTGGCCCACCATCTGAAAATATAATCTCCATTTTGTTAAAAAGTGGGGATTTTTCTTATTTTGAACATTTTTATATGAAATTAATAATAAGTGAAAACAATATATTATGTATAATGAACCTAGGAGTTACTATATGGATACATTAAAAAAACTTGGAATTAGAAAAGATAAGGCAGTATTGCTATTTGTGCAAATGATATTGACTGTTATCCTTTTAATTGCTTCTATTTATCTATTGATTTTTGTTTGCACTAATAATTTAGGCGCTTGGATGATTTCATCGTATATATTCATCATATTATCAGTTTTAGCAATTATTGCTTATGGAATTATTGGTTATAAAAAAGGAGAAGTTGCTTATTTATTAGCAATCGTTCCATTTTTAGTAGCAATACTTGTAAATATTCTTCTTCCTCAAAGGAATGCATTCCAAATAGCAGTATTGGCTATTTTATTTGCGTTAACATCTATATTTTTGGTTAAACAAAAAGATCAGAAGTTTACTTATATCATTTCTTTCTTAATGGTAGCGGTTTCTTTGACCTTTTCTATATATTCTTCAATAACTGCAAGACTTGATTTTTTAGGTGAGATGTCTGCTAATTGGTATACATATCTTGCGATGTATTTGTCGATCTTTATTCCAACTATTATGTCAGGAACACTTGCTTTAACATATAATGTTAGAGTAACAAAACAAAATTCTTAATATTAGATATTAATATGGCGAGTTCAAAAGATTATTTAGAGTACGTTCTCGAATTGTTAAGAGAAGTCGATAACATTACCTATAAGAAGATGATGGGCGAATATATGCTATATAAAGATGGCGTTCTTTTTGGTGGTGTTTATGATAATAGATTTCTTATTAAAAAAACTAAATCTTTAGAAAACAGTGGCCTTAAAGAACAAATTCCTTATCCATCCGCTAAAGCGATGTTGCTTATTGATAGCGAAGATCCAGATGAGATAAAAGAATTAGTAGAACTTGTTACTAATGATTTAAAACATTGATATAAATATCAAATTATATAAAAGACAGATGCTTTAATTAGCATCTTTTCTTATATTTTAAATATAAAATCTAAGGAGTAAGTGAGGATTATGTTTGTTAAATTCTTTAAAAACTAGAATTTAAATGGTATCATTTGTTCACATCAAAGGAGGTCAAGATGAAAATGTTAAATAAAAAAATATTATTAGTTATTCCATTTGCTATTTTAACTTTGGCGTCCTGTTCAAATTCTGATGTAACAAAATATAAATTAACTTTGGATCCTAACGGAGGAAGCGTTAGTCAAGAATCTATTACTGTAGAAGAAGGAAAAACTGCTTCTTTACCTGTTCCAACTAAAAATAACAAAACATTTATCGGTTGGTACACTGGTTGGGGAAAATTAGATTATAAAGTTACTGACACAACTGTAATTAAAGAAAACTTAAATTTAATTGCTAGATGGAACACTTATGACGTTACTTTCTATAATGGAGATAATTCTGTCTTTGACACTGAAACCGTTAGTTTTAATGCAAAAGTTAATGAGCCATTAGAAAGTCCAACCATTTCAAAAGATAAAGAACATCCATATTTTGATAAATGGGATTATAACTTTTATAATTTAGTTAATAGCGATCTTTCTATTAATTCTATTTGGAGTGATGAGCCATGTTTTAGAACTGTTGTTAATTATGTGTCTAGTTATGACTCCAAGAAAAAAGAATTGCATTATATCGTTCCTTATAAAGATTCATATTTTAATAAAGCAAGTACTGAGTTTAATAGCGATTTATCTATCTTTAGTAGTTTCTTATCGTACGCGACAGGAAGCGCAGAAGAAGTTAGTGATTATTGTTCTAGTTTAGGATTTGATGATATTCAATCATTTGGATATGACACTGAAAAAGATCCTAATGGAGTTTGCTATTCCTTCGCTCATAGAAAAGCAGCGGATAATGATTTGATCTTAGTCTCTATTCGTGGAGTTGGATATAAAAACGAATGGGCAAATAACTTCTTAGTTGGTAAAGAAGGACCACATCAAGGGTTTAATGAATCTTCGCTCAAAATCATTCCTTCCCTCAATACTTATATTAATAAATATAACACCTCAAAATTTAAGTTATTAATTACTGGATATTCTAGAGGTGGCGGCGTCGCTAACCTTTTAGCGAACAATCTTTTAATCACTAAAGGTATATACACAACAGATAATACATATGTATATACATTTGAAGCTCCGAAGGGAATTGAGATTGAATCCGCAGTCGAATATAAAAATGTTTTTAACATTATTAATTCCGCTGACCTTATTCAGGCTATGGCACCAAAAGAATATGGCTTTGCACGTTGTGGTATTGATGTTGATATTTATAGTGAGAATATTGACGAATTAATTAAGGCTTTTGATCCAGACTTTGTCGTTGAAAAATTTAAGCCTGATTTAGTCTATTACCCAACAGAACCCGCCTATGTTCAACATATTATTACTCGCTTAGTATCGTTTAAAACTGATTTAGGACCAACTATTTGTACTAGAGAAGAATATGTTGATAACATCCAAGATTCATTATTTGAATTAGTGAATGTTGCTTTTTCTCTTTCAAGTGAATCTTTAGATGATATTGTTAGCCAAATCAGTGGCGATAATATGATTGTTAAGATTTTAACAATTCTATCTACAGATTATGGAATTTATGATTTCATTGAACCATATCTTATTGCTGATCAAATTTCATATGATGAAGCAACACTTAAAGAAAGCTGCCGTACGATTAAAAATTTCATCGTTAGTGGTCCAGGAGCGGAAATTGTTGCACAATACGCAAATTTCCCACGCTTAATTGCTAATCATATGCCAGAGATTGATTATATTTTATTAAAGAATTATTTATCTAAATAAATATCTAGGAGGTTTTACATCATGAGAAAATTAAAATTCTTACTCATTCCATTAATGACGCTTCTATTAAGCTCATGTACCTTTTTCAATATGGTTGAAGACTTTTTTGATAAAGTTACTTCATTAGATTTATCTGAAGCGTCAATTGTTCTCTTAGAAGGTGGAAACGCCACAATCACTGCGTCAGCGCCTGAAAAAAGTGTTGTCACTTGGAGCATTTCAAACTCCACAGTTGCTTCTTTAAGCAGTACGACTGGTTTATCAGTAACTGTTAATGCCCTAAAAGAAGGTAACGCAATTATTACTGCTAAAACAACAATCAATGAAAAAGAAGTTACTAAAGACTGCACAGTAACTGTTAATAAAAAGAGCGATGTTGCTAAAGTAACCTCTACTTATACATATAAAGATTACGCTAAAGGAACAGGTTATATGTCTATTTGTCCAAATAAGGGCAATAGCAAATTATTAATTGTTCCTGTATGGTTTACTGATTCGACAACTTATATTTTAGAATCCAAAAAAGACACCATTAAAGCCGATATTCAAAAAACATATTTAGGCACAGAAGAAGAAACAGGATGGGAAAGCGTTAAGACATATTACGCAAAAGATTCCTTCGGAAACGTCAATATTGATGGCTTTGTTACTGATTGGTATTCTTGCGGGCAACCTTCTACATATTTTTATGATCAAAACCAAGGCGGAAAAAGAACTACTAATTTAGTTAATTCAGCAGTTTCTTGGTATAAAACCACTTACAGTGTTACTAACATGAAGGACTTTGATAAAGATGGTGATGGCTGGGTTGATGGAGTTATGTTGATTTATGCTTCTCCTGATTATCGTACCCTTAACAAAAAAGATACAGAAGCAGGTAATATGTGGGCTTATTGTTTCTGGACAAGTGATGGAACAGTTAGTCCAAGTACAAGTAACCCTGTCGCTAACGTTTTCTTCTGGGCAAGTTATGACTTTATGTATTCCCCAGAGAAAGCTTTAATTCAAACTGGAAAATCAAACTATGGTGGTGGTGACACTCTCCACTGTCGACTTGATTCACACACATTTATCCATGAAATGGGACACGTATTTGGATTAGAAGATTATTATACTTATGGCGATGATAAAAGCTGTCCTGCTGGTGCATTTTCTATGCAAGACTATAATATTGGAGCACATGATCCATATTCTCGTATTGCTTTAGGATGGTCAAATCCATATGTTCCAACTACAACATGTACTTTCACCGTTGGAAATGCTGAAAGCGGTGGAGATGTTGTTGTTCTTTCTCCAAATTACACAGGCTCTCCTTTTGATGAATATATAATTCTAGAATTATATACACCAACAGGATTAAATAAATTTGATTCTACTTATAGTTATGCTCAAAAATATCCAACTGGCGCTAATAGGGCTGGTGTTAGAATTTGGCACGTTGACGCTAGATTAGCGTTATTAAACTATAGTTCTAGAACTGGATGGACATTTAGTTCGTTAACAACTAATCCAACAACTTCTTCATATACACAAGTTGTTACTCACGCAACATCAAACACCAATGGTGATTCCGAAAGAGTAAAAACTTATGCTGGTAATGGTAATTACAACTTACTTGAATTAATTAGAAACGATACAACTATGAGCTATAATAGCGAAACTATGCTCTCAAATAGCGATCTTTTCTATCAAGGCGATACATTCTCTATGAGCAAATATTCCAGACAATTTGTTAATAATGGAAAACTTAACTCTAAGAAGAGCTTAGGATGGGAAGTTAAATTTGATAGCGTCTCATCTTCAGGAATGACAATTACTTGCACCAAAAAATAAAAGCCGAATAATCGGCTTTGTATAGAACTGCACTCTTAGAGTGCTTTTCTATTTCTTTAAATACATGATTAGTATAATCGCAGCTTGTACTGGTAATCCAATAAAGAATAAATACCAATAAACAGATTTGTATAAGAATGTAATGAAAGCCGCTAATAATAGAGTCCAAACAAAGCAAGATACAAGGATAAGAACTACTTTTCTTGAATAGAAGAATCTGCTTGACATATAAGCGCTTACAAAAAGGCAAATAGGTAGCGTCCATAAGAATACTGCCCACCAACGATTAACATTTGGATTGGCTGTTCCTAGATTATAAATACTAGCAACATAAATAGTGACGGCAACTGATAATAAAATCATTACCATTAAACCAATTAAAATGACTTTATTAGCAACGTTTGGTGTTTTTTTAACTATTGATTTAAAGTCTTCTTCGGTAGTGTGTTCTTTTAATATGAAATCAACAGACACTCCGTAGAAGTCCGCAATATCCTTTAAAACTTCAACGGAAGGAATAATAGAACCTTGTTCCCATTTGGATACTGTTTTATCTGAATAATTGAATTTTTCTCCGAATTCAGCTTGTGTGAATCCGGCCTTTTTTCTTAAAAATATGAGGTTTGAACCAATGATTTTTCCTAAATTTTCCATATATACATTCTATATAAAGAAAAAATAATTTCAAGATAATAATAGAATTTTAACTTGCAAGAAAGTGCTTGTTTTTATTTAATTCTCAAAAAATGAGAGTCAATTCTCAATTCTCGGAAAATTAGAATCAACTTTAGAGCGCATATATGTTTACACGTATATATAATACTCGCCGGGAGATGAAAATGAACAAAACCCTATTTAGTTACATCTTAGTAATTGGAATCGCTGGAACAGCAGGTGCCACAACCGGAATTGTCGGTAAGAGAGTATTCGGTCAAGAAGAAATTGACTACACCGGATTCAATCCTGAGTCACTCAGAATGGATGGTGCTGCACTTGTTGAAGAATATGATTCAAATCCAAGCAAAACTTATAGTGCTGCTGAACTAATTAATATTGGTTTACAGAAATATAAGCAATGTGAGAACTCATATTCAATCGGCATTGGACTGGCGGACACTGTTGTTGCTCAGACAATTAGAAACTTCCAAATCAAAAATGGAGACAAGTACTTCGAGGAATCAATATCGAAGTCAAGCATGGTTGCCTTAGCAAATAGAGCAATGCAAGATGGCAAGGACGGTAAAATCGTTCTCTCTCTTGGAAAGCCCTCAAATGAAGATACGGCGTCTTATCCAGAAAACGGTAAAGAATATTCAAAAGAAGATTATAAAACGTACTTGGGTAAGACACTCGATGAGATGTTTATCTACTTAATTCATAACAATTCGATAAATAAGGAAGGAACATCAATCGAAAAGCTTCCAAATGGGGACGTTAAAGTTACAGCGTCACTTAATCCTGACATTGCAACTTACTACTACAAGATTCAAATGAAAAACATTTCAAATCTTGATAGGCTTCCATCATTTAGTAATTTAACGCATGTGTACACGTTTGATAAAGACATGATGTTAAAACACTTATATGCGGATGAAACATATTCAGCGTCTATGGGTATCTCGGTAACAATTCATAACACGATTGATTACTACTATTATCCAAATGAATATCGTGAAATCCCTCAATACAACGAAAAATTAGATTATTCAATCAAAGGAGAAGAATAAATGGACAAAAAGAAATTAGGAAAGACACTTGCTAAAGTCGGAACTGGTGTAATGGTATTCGCTGGTACTTTAGTTGGTGGATATGCATTAACACCTAACAAAGTTAGAACTGTTAATTTAAGTTTTGATCAAGACCCAAATGAAAATCTTCCTTCACACTTCCAACAATTTGTTAACAAAGTGACTGCTTATCCTGAGGAAGGATTAACTGGATTACACGCTGATTTTGAAAACTTCAGCTTACAATTCAAAACCTCAGATACTGCCACAAAGACAAATACTATTTCTTTAGACGCAGATTTAGATTTAGTGTTAAGAAGTATTACAGATTTAGACTTAAGTCTTATCGCCGATGTCAACTATAACGGAAAAGAACTTCCACTTGTCGTTGGTTACGTGGACAAAACCGTTTACTTCGGCTTAAAAGATTTAAGACTTAAATGTACATCAACAAATCTTGAAGATTTAGCAGACATAGTGGAAACATTATTTGTCGCTAGTGTTGAAGAAGGTGGACTAGGAATTGATCCAATCGGAAAATTTGAAAGTGTCGCGGATGAATTTTTCTCAAATTTAGACCTCGGACAATTATTATCAAGTTTTACTTCAAGCACTCCATCATTCACAACAGATGAAACACAATTAGCTAATGGAGACTGGAAATTCGATTTACATATCGGAATGGATGATAACAATTTCGATATCACAATCGTTACTTCTGAAGAATACGATTTAAAGAGAGTTGATTTAGGCACAATCAGTATTGGAAACTTTACTGTCAGTGGTGCAATCAATTTTGAAATCAAACCATTAACAGTTATTAGACCTGATGATCCAGCTCACCCAAAATATGATGCGAATAAAGTATTCCATGAAGTTATTGGTTATAAAGGTTGGATTAAGAAATTAGCTGACTTCTTAGCGGACGAAAACCAAAAAATGTCCTTATCATTTGATTTAGGATTAACTAATGGTGGACGTTATAACGAAGAAACTCATCAAACTTCAGAAATCGTTAATATCGGTTCTATTAAAGGAGATATCAATTTAGATGTTTCTCAATTAATCGATTTAAGTAGCTGGGTTGATGACACTCCAGAATATAACGAAGAAGATCAACCTGATTTTGAAAATATGCCTTCAAGAATGGCGAATAGATTAGGTGGCGAAGACGAGGAAGAATCAGTCGTTGATAAAATCCTCAATGGTGTCGCTTTAGGAATCGATATCAAAATCATCGGACAAAACGATGTTGAATATTCTAATTTAAATGTTTCTTATTTAGATAACGCTGGTTACATCAAATTTAACGAAAAAGATGATGGTAATGGCAATAAAACATCAGTCATGAAAGCAAAGGTTGAAACTGAAACCATCAACTGGATGCTTAATGAATTACCAGAAAAAGTCAAAGATTTAACAAGCGATATGGATACATCTGCTTTAAGCGGATTATTCTCCGATATCACTGAAAGTACATTAATCTCTGACATTAAAGCTGGTGACTATTCAGGAATTCTTGATGTTCTTGAAACATTAAGAAATGATAGCGACAAGATTTATCTTGGTTTAAACCTCTCATCCTTAGGATTAGGTGAAGATGCAAGAGTGAATCTCGTCTTAGATTCTTATGATTCATATTTTGATGAAGACTTTGATCCAGAACATCCAGAAGAACATAAGATTCTCAATTTACAAGTTAGAAATGTTGAATTAGGTGATTTCAATCTTAACTTTGACTTAGTTAATGATGATTATCAACCTGTAACAATTGACTCAATTGATTCTTATGATTCACTTGACTTCTTACCAACAGTCTTTGATCAAGTAAGTGACATCTTAAACACCAAACAATCAGGATTCGCTATCGATGGTGCTGTCCTCGATGTTGATAACTTAGGTGTTAAGATTAACGGACAAGGTCAATTTGATTACAACACAAAATATGGTTTCGGTAGCTTAACTATCGACCAATACAAATATCGTAGTAACGAAGTTTGGTATAGCCACAAAATCGCTCTTGATGTTGATGACAAATCAAATGATAGAACTCAAAATAACGCGAAAGTTATTTATGGTGATGTCAACGGAAAGAACATCAAAGCGAGAACAGATTTGCAATCAGTTCTTGATATCGTCGATGTCATTAAAGCATTCATTAATGATAATAAAGAAGATTCAAGATTCTCTAAATTCATCGATCCAATCATGGAAATGCTTGGTATGGAAACCATTGCTAAAGCAATCGATGATAAAGATTACTTCAGATTAACAAATAATGATTTATTAAAAGAAATCAAACAATACGATAACGGTAAAGTTATTAGAATTGTTGTCGGTGGAGATTTATTCGGATTAACCACTGATATTGATATCCGTGTCAACTTTGAATCAGTGGAAAACAAAGTCATTGATTCATTAGAAGTCAAAGATCTCAAGATTGGTGACGCTCCAGAAGCTGGACAAAAAGATAAGAGAAAAACTCTTAACTTAAAGATTTCCTTAGAAGATTTCGTTGAACAACCATCAACTGTCCCAGAAAACATTCCAAATAATCAATTCATTGATTTAAGCTCAATTAAATTCTTATTAGAATTCGGTCTTAACGACGCTAAACTTGGTTACTTCAACTTAACCGCTGAAGTCTCCCTTGCCTTAGGTAGCTTAAATATCAAGACATTCCCAATCAACTTCCATATCGTTGTCAAACAATCATATGTCAAGGTTTATGGAGTTATTGAAAAAGTTCCAAACTTCTCAATTGCTGTTCAAGAGCACTTACTCTCCACAAAGATTAAGTCTGAGATGACATTTGAAACATACGCGGAAAACGATCCAAATAAGACTAATGATGTCGGTGGTTACTTCTCAATTAGAAAGACCACAGATCCACTCATTGGTAAAACTGATGTTTATAACTATCGTTCAACTTCCGCTAACTTCATCAAGGGTAATAGTTTAATTTACTACTTACTCAATGGTATGTTAGATGTTAGAAAATCTTACATTAGTGAAAATATTGATTCTGTGGAGGAAGCACCAGCAGAGAAAGAGCCAGGTGATTACACCAATGTATTCACCGAAACCGGCTTCCAATACGATAGCAGTAACAGAAGTTGGACTCTTGGAATCAACTTAGGTGATTTAATTGGTATCGAACAATTAAGTGCAATTGAAGCTGAAATCTACACATCCACCGTTGGTGGAAAGACTTACTTATCTGAACTCAAAGCTAAGTTAGTTATTGATATCGGATTAAAGATTAACGCTAAAGTTGACCTCAAACTCAACGACATTGATCCAAGTAAGACTGATTGGAGTAGTAGCATTCAAACTGCCTTCAATAAGATTAATAGTTACGTCTATCCAAGCGGTGTTAACATCTTAGATAAACTTGATAACTATCACTACACAATCAAATAAAATATTTGATTAATTAACAAAACCCTAATAATTCTCTTGCACGCTCACGCGAAATATGAGTTAATATATTAGGGTTTTTCTTATGAAAAGATATCGATTATTAGTAATTCCTGCTGTCATTCTTGTTTTATTTGTTGTCTTTACAATTTTAGTCAAAACAGTGGATGTTCAATATTTACCAAATAACACCTATATTGGTTTTTATACGATGAATCATCAAGTTAAAAACTGGGTTGAGAGTTTTGGTTCTACAAAAACAATCGACACAATTAGTGATATCGTTTTATATCTTTCATTTGCGTTTCCTCTTGGATTTGGAATTTATTTCATCATCCAATTAATAAAACTCAAATCATTCAAATTAGTCGATAGACGTTTATATATTCTTTTAGGAACATATGTCGTTGTCGTATTCTTATATCTTTTCTTCAATATTTTCAAAATCAATTACGCACCAGTTGAAAGCTCAGATGGCTCATTTAAGGCGAGTTATCCATCAACCCATGTCTTTGTTTCGGTAGTCTTTATTTTATGCGGTACATTAGCCTCAATTGATATGCTATCAATTACCAAGATTCTTTTAAGGGTCGCTACAGTGGTACTAATGGTCTTTTTAACAATCATGGTTGGTGTACTTAGACTATTAAGTGGACAACACTGGTTAAGTGATATTATTGCTAGCTATTTACTTGCTGGATTCGTCATTTCTTTATTTAGCATCATTTACGTCGATAACAGACCGCAAAAAACTGATAATTGATTATTCAATTATAAGTTGGTATATTTTAATCAACTAGTATGAACATTAATTACGATTGGATTATCTACATAATGACCATTGTCACAAGTGTCATGGTGGTCTTTATTTTGTGCATGTCCATTTACTATTTAACATTCTGGAGCGTTTCTGCTAGAAAAGTTGAACCAGTTCCTCATAGTGACAAATTAACAAAGTTCGCAATATTAATTGCGGCGAGAAACGAAAGCAAAGTTATAGCTCATATTTTAGAGAGTATCAAAAATCAAACATACCCAAGAGAATGGTATGAAGTTTATGTCATCGTTGAAGATGAAAAAGATCCAACAGTGGAAATAGTTAAAGGATTTGGTTTCCAATATTTTGTTAGAACTGAATTAAGAGATGGAAGAAGAACCAAAGGTTTTGCTTTACAAGAATGTATTAATTATTTATGGCAAAATAAACTCAATTATGACTCATATATGATTTTTGATGCGGATAATATCTTAGAAGCAAGATATCTTGAAGTGATGAATGATGTTAGACAAACAGGCGTTAGAGTTGGCTTAGGATTTAGAAACTTCACTAACGCGAATTCTAACTGGTTAACTGTTGGTTCAAGTGTCATGTTCGCATATATGAATGATGTTACTTCCAAAGGAAGATCAATTATTTTCCATAAAGCAACTTTAATGGGAACGGGTTATTTCGTTGATGATCAAATCATTAGAGACGCGGGTGGATGGATCTTTACTGGTATGACAGAAGATATTCAACTTACTTCGTATTGTTATTATCACGATGTTTATATGCGTTATTATCCACTCGTTTGTTTTTACGACGAACAATCTCCAGATTATAAGACTGTTCACACTCAACACTTAAGATGGTTATATGGTTATTTTGAAAGAAGAAAATTCTTAAAGTCTGC
>JBGURM010000022.1:0-25216 GCA_045132035.1 Bacilli bacterium | reverse complement strand
CTCCAATTGTACCCCTTACTTCACTAACTGTATATAAATACATGATTTCAGAGTAATTATCGCAGTTAAAACGAAGTAAAGCGCGGTATTGATATTTGATGACATCAAGATTAGTTTCTTCTTTAATCTCTCTAATAAGGGCTTGATCTGGTGTTTCTCCATTTTCTAAATGTCCACCAACACCAATCCACTTTCCTTGATTGATATCTCCTTTTTCTTTATTTCTAAATAGAAGTAGATATTTATCATCAACATCAATATAAGCAAGAACAGTTTCTTCCATAATTAAATTACTTTATCGATAAGTCCATATTCCTTAGCTTCATCTGCACTCATCCAATTGTCTCTTTCACAATCTGAATGAATTTTATTAATAGAGACTCCAATATTTTCCGCCATAATTGATTCTAATATTTCTCTATTCTTTGATAATCTTTCAGCGGTTTCTCTTAACGCTGTTTCACTTTGTCCGTAGCCATTATCTGTGTAAATTAATGGTTGATGAATAAGGATACGGCTATGTTTTAAAGCAGCGCGATTCCCTTTTTCTCCGCAGCTTAATAAGAACGCTCCCATTGAAGCTGCTAAGCCACAGCATACTGTGTAAACAGGTGATTTAATATGTTTGATTGTATCATAGATTGCTAATCCATGAATAATACTTCCACCTGGTGAGTTGATGTAAAGATAAATTTCTTTGCCTGGTTCTAAGGAATCTAAATAAAGTAATTTCATAATTACTTCTAAAGCAGATCCTTCATTTACTTCGTTATCTAATGTAACAATTCTACTATCATCCATAATTAAATTACCTCATCAATAATTCCATATTCTTTGGCTTCTTCAGCGTTTAAAGATAAGCCGTTATGTAAATCTTCATGAATCTTTTCAACTGGTTGTCCTGTTTCTTTAGAAAACAGTTCTTCAAAATCTTTTCTTAAAGTTGTTGTCTCTTTTGCTAAGATTGCAACTTCAGTTTGTTGATTAGCGCCACTACCTAAATATCCATAAGGTTCTCTTAAGGAGAACTGTGAATGCTTAAGTGCAAATCTTCTTCCTTTATTAGCGGCGGAAAGAAGTAACGCTCCATAATTACTCACTAAACCAACACATGTTGCAGATATAGGATTCTTAATTGCTTTAAGAGTGTCATAAATCGCTAACATGTTTGTTGGTTCGTCACAAGTTGAAGAAATATATAGTTTAATTTCTTTAGTTGGATCTTTTAATTCATAAGTCATTAACGCAAAAATGATATCTGTTGGAGATTTTGCACATCCTCCACTTGTGATTAATAAGATTCCATTTTCTATAAGAAGTTCTTTCAATTCTTTTTGCTTTTGCATATATTAAAACCTCTTTTCTCGATAAATCTTTTTCATCGTACTAAATCCGCTATAAGTATGCTCATCATCATTACAAATAACGTTATTGACTGGTGCATATTCTTCAAAGACATCTGGAACTCTAAAATCAGCAAAATACTTGAGTTCTGCTGCGATATAGCTTCTAATATACGAGCTAAGCACTACTGGTGTGTAGATACGCTTTGAATAAATTTCACCAGGCTCGATTAAGTCAAGATCACTAATTGTAACGACCGGAACTTGTTCAAGATTAACTCCACCTTCTTTTAAAACTGAGGAGATAGAACTAACTGTTTTAATTCCACATTGTTCAGAGAATCTTTTCTTAGTCTCACTATGTTGAGAACCTAAATATGATTGTTGGTTACAGTTATCAACGATAATGTTTCCTGTTTGATGTCCATAAACAACATCAAGTTGATCATAAGATTGAAGGAAGATATGGAAATAGATATTTCTACTTCTTGCAGTAGCAATCTTATTTTCAAAGTCTGGAATTTTTGGAATGTTTCCAAATTCATCTAATATGAAGTGAGTGACACGTGTATTTGGATTATTGTTCTCGTCTTTTGGAGATAAGTCCGCTTTAATTAACATCTTGCGATACACCCAATCAACGAATAATGAGGCAATGCCATAATCGCTCTTTGTGTAATCTCTTGTTGCAAAGAAGATTGCAAATGGGTGTGCACTATCATCATCAATATTAAATGTTGTTCCACTAGTTAATTGGAAAACGTGTCCTTGTAGCCAATCCGCTAAAGAGGATTCAAAGACTGAGAAATATCCTTTTTTAGTAGAATCAGCAGTCGTTAAAACACCCATGATTTTATCAACTGTTTCTTTTGGTTTATTCGCTAGTAGTCTTTCTCTTCTTGCGAGAGTGCCATCATCTTCGTTACTATCTCTATTACTTGATCTAACCATTAATGTAAAGCAATCAAAGACCGATTTGATTGTGCACATATCTTCGGTGAATTCATTAGGTTTTTGTAAACCTTCGAGCATCATAGTTTCTAATATACCTAAAAGTAATCTTCTTGCGCCCATTTCCCAAGTTGGGTCTTTTTGTGATTTCTCTGGGAGCATTGTGTATGCGATTTGCGCTAATTCGGAGAAGACTTTTGATTGAATCATATATTTTTCAAATTCAACCATCTTATTGACTGAATCACGATTTGGATAACAGATATTTTTAAAGACATAATAACCGTTTTCTTCATTAAATTCGCTACGTTTCCCGCTTATTCTGGCTTTTTCTTTTGGTAATCCTTTCATGTGCTTTACTAATTTATCAACATCACGAATGGACATCATTTGACGATAGCATTCAGTTAATGGATTCCACCTATCAGAACGTGTTGTATCTTTAAAATTAACGATATGAACGTTATAACCATTCTTAATCAAATGAGCGACATTGTGTTCATATAACTCGCCTTTAGGGTCAGAGATAAAAACATTTGGTTTATTCTTTTGAGAAGTAATCGCTCTAATTTGAGGTTCAATACATCCAGTAGTTTTACCACTACCAGTTGAACCTAAATAAAGTTCGTGATAGTAAGGCATATAATGGAAGCGTAAGCGACAATGGCTTCTAATCCAATCAGCGTCCATCTTTCTTGCGTCACTAGTCGAATAACATTCCCCATTTTCTTCACAGTATAGGTCGCTAGCAAAAGGATATCCTTTTGTGATTGTGTTATTTAATTCATCATAATAATAGGTTTTAATCCCTTTATCTTGTAATTCGTGATAATCAATAACAGTGGAATTTTCACGGTTAGAGGAAATATATTCATCAATTAAATATCTTGATAATGATTCTTTCTTACTCATTTTATTTTCCTCCTAAGTTAAAACCCATTTTGGTAATGGTCTTGGAACTATTAGTAACTTCTTTCCACTCATAGTTTGAGAAGTTATTGATATATTCGAGTTTTTGAAGGTGACTAATATCAGTAGACATCATTACTTCCACGAATGAGTAGTTGATGTCTTTCATATTATATTGATAAATAACATCATGTTTGATAGAAGATATTTCAGCATATAAATCTTTGACAGCTTGACTCTTTCCTTCTTCTTTTTTAGGAAGGACTGTCACTCCTTTCAAGAAATAACTATCAAGAGTGGCTAATTCACGATAAATAATTGCTTGTTCTTTATTCTCATCTAGCTCTAAAGCGTAGGCTAGTAAGAAAATAGAAGGGATATCTCCCCAAAATACACATTGTTTAAATCTTAAAATTGCTTCTTTAAGATCTTTTTCGCAGCCAACTCCAGTTGCTAGCATAATTCCCACTAATTTATTAGCGGCGATATATCCGACAGTCGAAGTTGCTTTTAATTGTGCAAATCTAGCTTGAGCGTCATATTGGCGATAATAAGAATAATCAAACCAATTCTTATTCACCTTAGTGTCATATTTAGTTGTTTCTTCGATAATCTCATTAAGAGCGTCGCACTTAATTTGAAGTAGTTCAGGGAAATCCCCAAGAGCTTCATTGTTAGTGGAACTTAAACTCTTAAAGGCGTTAATATCATCAACAACACTGATTGCTGATAGCTCGTCAGTAATCTTAGTTAAACAAAATAATATGAAGTTAAAATCAAATTGATAAGCCTCTCCGATGAATTCAATTATTTTATGAATATCCTTGTCTGGCTTACCGTCTTTTCTGTTGCTTAAAAGCAACGACAACTTTACCATTTCATAAAAAGGAAAGTAGTTGCTAAATACTTTTTCTCTCATTATATGCTCCTTCTAATAGCGTTGAATTTATGATAACATATAATTAATATAATATTAAGGACCATTCTATGAATAATACCAATTCGTTTGAAGACCAAGTCAGAGAACTAATCGTTAGTACTGTTAATCTTTTTATTACTAGCGATGAAAAAAGAACGCGTTCATCACTTGATAGATTTTTAGGTGCATTACTCACCGATAAGAGCAATTCAACGGAGAACCTAAAAGTTATTGAGGAAGCAATGCGTCGAATTAAGATATATACCTTCGAAGAATTACAGAACATTGAACAAACTGTTTTAAAACCTGTTACTGACGATGATATGATCGACAGAATGATTGAAGAATTGACTAAGGAAGTAGAAAAAGAATCCGCCTCAGCGGAAGAAGAGGATGATGAGGAAGGGTTCGAAGAAGAGAAAGAGGAAGAAATCCCAGAAGATAACTCATCTTTCTATGACCGATTAACTACTTCTGAAAAAGGTAGAAAGTTCATTCTAGTCGATAATAATAACAAAGAACAAAACTACTACTATTACGGAAATGTCTACTACCACTACGGCTCAGAAGCATTCCTACTTTCTAAAAATAAAAATCCAAACGCTGATAATAGCGATTACTTCAAATATGAGGAAGATATTGATGCCTTATCTTTAATTGAAGATGATGAAGAAATTCAAATAATCAAAGACAAAGTAAAAAGAAAATATTCAAATTAATACATAGTATTAAAACAAGAGCGTTATTGCTCTTGTTTTTGTTCTAATTTTTTAACGCGATCATGAATTAGATTCGCGTGTTTTAATGCATAGATAATAGGCAAAGTGATTAATCCCATGAATACCGACGAGGCAATTGATGAAACAAATCTCATTACACTTTCAATTACCGCCATCGCTACTGGATATTCAAATATATATGCATCTAAGAAAATTGCGCCAGTATTTGCTAGCGTAGTCACTAAGCCAGAAGCAATCACAAATACAACAAATAGTATTCTCTTTTCTTCAAGTCTAATACCTTTCTTTAAGAACAAGTCATACGCTAAACCAAAAACCAATGCTCTTAAAAGTGGAGGAATCATCCATATTGGAGTGGTTATAGTTAGTCCATACGCACTTCTTAATTGAGCAACAAAACTACCTAATAAAGCAACTAATAATGCATCAGGTAAACCATATAATACCGAAGCCATAATAATTGCTACGCCAGTAAAAGTAATTTGTAAATTTGGTGTTAATTTAACAGTTAAAGTAGACAATACAATATATATTGCTAGTAACATTCCATCTCCACAAATTCTACTAATCGTTCTTTTCATACAACTATGTTGGTAGTATACAACATATTTGCTTAATCAAATATGATTTTTTTCATTTAATGTGTATAATGTTTATCGAAATTGAGGAACACTACTATGCCATTTAGTACAAAAGAAATAGTTTTATTAGCCTATGGAGCGTATTTAATACTTTTATCATTTATCACTTTTATCGCTTATGGAGCAGATAAAAAGAAAGCTGAAAAAGGTAAATATCGTACAAAAGAGGCAACTCTCTTAACGTTATCGTTTATTGGAGGTGCTTTTGGCGGCTATCCTGCTATGCTCATTTTTAGACATAAAACCAAAGGTGAACATTGGTATTTCACCGCTATTAATTTGTTAGGCCTTATTATCCACACTGGATTGATTATTGTTATTTATTTCTTCATTATTTTTTAATTTACGAAAAAAAGAGCCTTTGGCTCTTTTATTCTGCTTCAGCGCTTCTAACTTTTTGTTCGGCTTTCTCTGGATTATATTTCCAAAGAGGAACATATTTAGAAACGGTTGCAAGATAATATTTATATTCTGGATATTTGCTACTAGAAACACTTTCACCAAAGGCAGAGCTGCCTAAGAAGAGCAATACAAGCACGAGTGGTCCTACTAAAGTCCAGTTAAAGACAACATTAGTTGTCACTCCCGCTCCAATAGCGAATAGATATAAGCAGATCCAAATTGCTTGTTCCGCAAAATAGTTTGGATGTCTAGCATGCGCCCATAAACCATAAGTATTGAATCCTTTATTAAATGGTTCTGGTAATTCTTCTAATTTCTTTCCTTCTGCTAAAAGTTGTCTTTTTTGAGTGTGGAAGAACATTTGTTGTTCATCAGCAGCGGTTTCAAGAAGGATGAATCCAAATGTTAACGCTGTTGCAGCGTAGTCCCATAAACCAAGTGGTTCAACGGATCCCATACACACTAAAGCTGGTAAACAAATCGCAAGAACTAAGGCATTTTGATAAATTGAGATAAAGAATAAGTCAAATGCTGCCCACGCAAATTTATTTTTTAAATACTTATTTTGACGTAAGACTTGCCAACGATAATCTTCTTCTCCAGCCCAGAATTTTAATTGATATGCGCCTTTTCTTGCAAAGTTGATGGTGAGTCTAACTCCCCAAATAGTAACTAAAATAGAATAGATAACTACTCTTGGTTCCATTCCGCTTTTAGCGGCGATAACCCAAGTATAGGCAATTGGGAGAATACTCCATAACTTGTCCATTTGAGAATTGTTTCTACTAAGTTCTCCAACGACAAAGCAATATAGAGCACTACTACCACACATAATTGCTAAGATAATAAGAGTGTCTTTTTGTAAATCTGTTAATTGAGGTCCACCTAATATAAATCCAAGGACGACGCCTGTGATAACGATAATTGAGGTGAGAACTGTTCCTAAATATTTTTTCATACTTCAATCTCCAATAACTCGAATATTCTATTACAAATAGAAAATAATGCAACAAAAAAACAAGGTATCGTCAAATATTTTTACCTTGTTATTTTTAATTAGTGACTTAATAAGTGAATATTTATTGCACCAGTCTCTTTTTCGAGTTGTGCAAGATATTCCGATAATTTGTCTTCTCCACCTTCAGCGAATACTGCTTGGAAGGTAACTTCAATTGCTTTAGAAGAAACAGAATCATTAACTAAGGTTGTGCTAATTCCAGTAACACGGCAATTAAATTCTTTAGAAACCACTAGGATTCCTTCAAGAGCAGGTTTATCGTCTGGAATAACTAAGACAATGGTTGGATTCTTTTGACCGATTTTAACTTCAACCTTTTTAAAGACTGTTAAGACAACAAAGATTAATAAGGTTCCAATTAAAGCAAGAATAAAGTTGAAAGATCCACAAGCAATACCAATTGCCATTGAGACCCAAATAGTTCCAGCGGTTGTTAATCCTTTAATACCGTTGTTTCTATGAATGATTGCACCAGCGCCAAGGAAACCAACACCAGTAATAATTTGAGCCGCTAAACGAGCGACATCACGATGATCTTGGAATATTTGTGGGAATCCATAAATAGAAATCATCATAATAATTGCGGAACCAACACCGACTAGAAGGTGAGTCCTTAATCCAGCACTACGTCCACGCCATTCTCTTTCAATGCCAACGACACCGACAAGAACAACACATAAGACGAGAGCGAGGAAGCACAAAACAAAATTACCAATTGGCCATCCATCAATCGTCCAGTTATTTAAATATTCAGCAATTTTTTGATCAATAGTTACCATTTTTTCTACCTTCTAATAAAATATTATACATCATATTTATATATAAATCATTAAGATTGGTACGTTAATTTTTGGAGCACCTGACGGGAATCGAACCCGCGTATTCAGCTTGGGAAGCTAACGTTCTACCATTGAACCACAGATGCATTTTCTTAAAAATAAAACCTAGACAACGCTAGGTAATAAATCAATTTGGTGGGTACTGACGGGATCGAACCGCCGACCTTCTGTACGTCAAACAGATGCTCTCCCAGCTGAGCTAAATACCCAAATTGCTGGACGCTTCTGGAACTGAATTTCCTTTAAGCGCTTAAATATGATATCTATTTTATAGAAGAATGTAAAGTATTTTTGAAAAAATAAAAACCCCACTTTCTAAATGGGGTCAATTTGCTATTGGTGCTGGCTATCGGAATTGAACCAACAACCTACTGATTACGATTCAGTTGCTCTGCCAGATTGAGCTAAGCCAGCAAGTTTAGATATTATATCTCAACTTTATTTTTATTTACATAGGTTGTGAATCTAATATTGTGACCGTTATCGTTAATAACTTCTCCTTCTTCAACACATTCAAAGTTATCATCTTCATCAAGATTATGGAAGAAGACTTCCGCTCCACCATCTTCATCAACTTTTGTTAATAAAACTTTATCAACATAAGGAACCATTTGGTTATAAATTGAAGCTCCTCCAATGATATAGACATCTTCGTTTGAGGCGGTTTCTTTAATGGTTTTTAAGAAATTTTGAAAGGAATGAACATTAATCACACCTTCATAATTATGAGTAGGATCTGCACTTAAAACAATGTGTGTCCTATTCTTTAAAGGCTTAGAATTTGGAAATGATAATAATGTGTTTTCTCCCATTGCTACAACATGATTTAAAGTTGTTGTTCTAAAAAACTTCATATCAATTGGCAAAGAGAAAAGAAGTCCATTTCTTTTTCCTATTCCCCAATTTTTATCAGCGCTTAATATTGAAATAATCATCTTAAATAGCCACCGGAATCTTCTTATCTAATGGTTCATATTCATAGTCGATAAGTTTGAAACTATCCACTGTGAAATCATAAAAATTAGTAATTGTTGGATCAACCCAAAGTTTAGGAGCTTTATGTTGAGGTTTAGCAATAACTTCTTTAACAATATCAACATGACGGTCATAAATATGAGCATCAGCGATAACGTGTACTAATGTTCCTGGTTTAAGTCCTGATACTTGAGCAAACATGATAAGTAATAACGAATATTGGAGAACATTCCAGTTATTCGCAGTTAACATGTCATTACTTCTTTGATTGAGTATTCCATTAAGTGTGTCGCCAGTAACAT
Organism: Bacilli bacterium; assembly: GCA_045132035.1. Classification (GTDB taxonomy): domain Bacteria; phylum Bacillota_I; class Bacilli_A; order RFN20; family CAG-826; genus UBA2450. The sequence goes on along the minus strand of JBGURM010000022.1, from coordinate 16,177 downwards.
TAAAAGTCATTGAATAAGCACATGGATAAAGATTCATCTCATGTAAATCATCGAAGTTATAAATATTAGTCATAATTCTCCTTGATTGAGGATTATGTTTTAAATCAAATAAAACACGGTCAACTTGATCAAATTCACCTTCAGGGTAAATACTCTTTTTTGCTAATTGATAGCCATAGGCTTTTCCAATTGAGCCAGTCTCATCAGCCCAAGAATCCCAAATATGAGATTTTAAATCGTGAATATTATTGCTCTTTTTTTGCCAAATCCAAAGGAGTTCATCTAAACAAGATTTAAAGGCAGTTCTTCTAATAGTCAATATTGGAAGTTCTTCTTGCAAGTTATATCTATTTACAATACAGAATTTCTTAATTGTATGAGCAGGGGTGCCGTCTTCCCAATGTGGTCTAACTTTTAAATGCTCATCAGAAAAACCACTATTTAAGATTTCGTTCATGTTTTCAATAAAGATTTGATCAGCTTTGGACATAATATTCACCTCTTTTATATAATAAAACCCCAGGAATAGTTTATATTTTCAAGGGGAGATGTTGCTATTAGTTGGTGCCCGGGGTCGGACTCGAACCGACATGGCTGTTAACCGATGGATTTTGAGTCCATTGCGTCTACCAATTCCACCACTCGGGCAGCGTCTAATATTGTATAAAAATCCTTTTATTAAATAAAGATATTTTTCTTATTTAACAAATGGTGTGACTAAGAAGACTTGAACTTCCACGAGTTGCCCCACTAGCGTCTGAAACTAGCGCGTCTACCAATTCCGCCATAGTCACATGCGATATATACTATACTTTTCTTCTCGAATTTTCCAATTCTTGCATTTTTCTATAGTCGGTTTTGTGATATCTAGTTTGTGGAAGACTCTTCACAAATTCGATTTCTCTAGGAATGGCCCAGCTAATAAGTTTCTTTCGACATTCGTTTTTAATTCTTTCAGGATCTTTATTAATTGAAACAACAAAAGCTTTAGCAGCGTTAACAGTTTTTTCGTCTGGAATTTGAACAACACATGCTCCAGAAACACCGCTGAGACTTAAAATAACAGATTCAATTTCATGTGGGAAAACTGCAACACCATTAACTTTAATAACTCTCTTCTTTCTTGCAGTGAAATATAAAAATCCATCTTCATCCATATAGCCAAGGTCACCGGTTTTTAAATAACCATCAACATATGTCGCTTTAGTGGCTTCTTCATCATTAAAATAACCAAGCATTCCATTTTCACTTTTGATAGAAATCTCACCAATTTCTCCTGGTAATAATTCGTTATTATTCTCATCTAAAATTTTAAAACTGACACCTGAAATTGGGTATCCAATTGAACCATGTTTGTGATGACGATGTGTGTTAACACAGCAAACCGCTAAAGCCTCTGTTAAACCATATCCTTCATATAGTCGGCATTTAGAATTTTTTCTAATCATTGCGGTGTCAAAATTCTCTTTGACAATCATGCTTAAAGTATCGCCACCAGAGAAGCAACATCTAAGTGTTTTTAAGTGTCTGTTATTATAGAATTTTGAGTCATTAATAAGGGCCTTAAAGATATTAGGAACTCCACAAATACAAGTGACGTTTTTGCATTTATTCATCATTTTTACGACCATTTTGCTCGTGAATTTTGGAATCATAATAATTCCCATACTATTCACTAATGGAGCATGCATAGTCATACATAAACCGAATCCATGGAACGAAGGAAGAACGCTCACTAAACTAGTACCCACTAAATCTTCAGGATACGAACACATGATCTCTGGAATTCTACTAGCAGTAAAATTGAAACTTCTAGCGGATAAACAAATGGTTTTTGATATACCTGTAGTAGAAGCAGAATGTAGGAGAACACTAGTCTCGTTTTGTCCGATAGCGATTTCTTCAGAAATAAGACCATTGCTCTTTAATTTACGATAGCCCAAAAATCTATGAGTAGCTTTTAATTCACGAGACATTTTTCTATTTTTAAAAGCATAGTGTCTCTTATCTCTTAAAGTCAAAAATGAACCCGCTCCACAAAGAACAACCGTTCCTTTAAAATCCATATAACTTTTTAATTCTTTATGAACTCTCATATCAAATAGGAAGGCCATTTTGCAGTTCGCATCATTATAGTAATTTTGGATTACTTCAAATGGAGAATTTGGGTGAACCATATTACTAACTGCGCCAATTTTGTTGATTGCATAGAAAAGAATAATCGTTTGAGGAATATTTGGTAGAGATACTAAAACTGCATCTCCTTTTTCAATACGATACATATTTTGTAAAACTGAGGCCATCTCATCAATTAAATCTAATAATTTAGAAAAACTGATTTTATTATTATAATAATAAATCGCAGTTTCATCAGGTGTAGATGTAGCAGCTTGTTTAAAAGCTTGATATAAAGATAGATATTCAACTTCCATAGCTACACCTCCTTAAAACGCTAAACCGATTAACATAAATATTATAGTAAATAATATCTCATGAACGACATAAATAACTAAAGTATGTCTTCCTAAAAAACAAATTGGTCTCTCAAAATTTCTCTTCTTCTTTATTAAAGAAGTTTTATTAGAATAGAACTTTCTAGCAAATAAAACTCCTAAAAATAGAAAGATAACGTAAGGGAATAATGGTAAATAATCGCCAACATATCCTTCTCTGATCGGATTGAAATCACATCCTAAGATGCTTCTAAAAGGATTATATTCATATACTGGATTAATTCTTGAATTAACTAATAAGAAGGAATAAAAGAGCATCAACGCACCAGTAATAAGTAATAGATTCTTAGAATCAGCTTTTTCAAAAACACAGAATAATAAAATTGATAAAGCAATAACTCCTAAGATATTAAAATCAATTGCTATTACTCTTCCATTAAACAAGGGTATTAACTGAATTAAATGAGTGGCAATTGTTATCCCTAAACATAATAAAAGTAGCAAGAAACCCCTTCTTTTATTATTTTTTGATAGATAACAACTCACTCCACAAGTAAATAAAAAGGCCATTAAAACAATCTGTCTAACTGAGGTTCTTAATTCACTTGTCCAATACCAATTAATAAAACCGGATGTTCGATGGAATATATAGAAATTAATAAACCAGAGAAGATGATCAAAGATAACAAGAACAATTAAAATACCACGAAAAAAATCAATTTCATGGATTCTTTTATCAAACATCTCTTTTTCTCTAGCAAATAATTTGTTCATAAAGTATGGTCGGGAAGACCGGATTTGAACCGGCAACCCCTAACACCCGAAATTAGTGCGCTACCAAATTGCGCTACTTCCCGACTTTAATTAAAATCCTCCAAAATCAAACAAAGATAATTGGTCTTTTTCACTTAATTCATCAAGAACTCCCATAGCGGACAAATCATTAACATTTGTGGAAGTTAATTTTGTTCTTCTTAAAAGGTCTTCTTTAGAAGTAAATGGTCTCTTTGTTCTTTCTTCAATAACAGTAATCGCGTTGTTTTCTCCAAGCCCATCAATTGTTATGAAAGGTGGAATCAAGCAATTATGTTCATGGTCGACCACAAACTTAGTTGCATCAGAACGATATAAATCAATATTTGCAAATTTATATCCTCTTTGAGTCATTTCAATTGCGATTTGTAGTGTCTTATATTGTTCTTCTTCTTTAGGAGATAACTTCTCTCCTACTGTTTTTTCTTTAACTTTAAGTTGTTCAAGTCTAGCAATAATTGCCTCTTCACCCTTAATCATTGGGATAATGTCATATTGCTTAGAACGGACAGAGAAGAATGTTGCGTAGAATTCCAAAGGATAATGAACCTTAAAGAATCCAACACGAACCGCCATAGTGACATAAGCAACCGCGTGTCCTTTAGGGAACATATATTTAATCTTCTTACAAGAATCGATGTAATAATGAGGAACATTATGAGTAATCATCGCTTCTTCATATTCAGGTTTTAAGCCTCTACCTTTACGGACATCTTCCATAATCGCGAAGCTAATACTTGATGGTAATCCCTTACCAATAAGGTAAGTCATAATATCATCACGACATCCGATAACTTCTTGTAAGGTAGCTTCTTTTTTATCAATAATTTGTTCGGCATTTCCATTCCAAACGTTAGTACCATGAGACAAGCCAGAAATAATAACTAAGTCAGAGAATGTCGTTGGTCTTGTCTTATCTAAAATACCTCTAACGAAGTCAGTTCCGAACTCAGGAATCGCAAGAGCTCCAGTGGTTTGGTTTAAATAGTTACTATGAAGATGAAGCGCATCATTCTTTGAGAAGATCGATAAAACTTCAGGATCATTAAGTGGAATATCATTAATATCGATATGTGTTAAGTCACACATCATCTTTAAAGCAACAGGGTCGACGTGACCTAACATATCAAGTTTTAAAATTGTATCGTGGATGGAATGGAAGTCGAAGTGAGTGGTTTTCCATGCACTACCAACTTCGTCTGCAGGCCATTGAACAGGAGTGAAGTCATAAACTGTGTGGTCGCTTGGAACAACAACGATTCCTCCAGGATGTTGACCGGTTGTTCTTTTAACTCCAACACATCCACTAGCGAGGTATTCAAGTTTAGCTTTAGGATAAACACTCAATAATTGAGCGGCTTCTTCCTTTGTTTTACCTTGAGAAATAAATTTTCTTTCAATATATCCACGAGCAAAACCAAAAGCAGTCTTTTCTGCAACCGTTTCAATTGTTCCTGCTCTAAAGACATTATCAGGTCCTAATAGCACCTTAGTGTATTCATGGGCTTTTGCTTGATAATCTCCAGGGAAGTTAAGATCGATATCAGGAACTTTTTCAGCGTGGAATCCTAGGAAGGTTTCAAAAGGAATATCTTGTCCATCGCTAATCATTTCAACTCCACAATCAGGACAATTCTTCTTTGGCAAATCAAAACCACTTCTAATACCTGGATAACTCTCTTTTCCCCATTCAAGTCGTTTACATTTTGGACAACGATAATGTGGAGGAAGAGGATTAACTTCGGTAATTCCTGACATCGTTGCAACGAAAGATGAACCGACAGATCCACGGCTACCGACGATATATCCGTCTTCATTAGACTTTTTAACTAATCTATGAGCAATGTAGTAAATGACAGTAAATCCGTTTGTGATAATACCATTAAGTTCAGTTTGTAAACGTGTTTCAATAAATTCTGGTAATGGGTCACCATATAATTCATGAGCTTTATCGAAACACATCTTTGTTAATATTTCATCAACGTTTTCGATGTTTGGTGTATATAGTTTATCGTTAGGAACTGGCTTAATTGGCTCGATTTGATCGGCGATTAAGTTAGTGTTAGTAATAACGATTTCGTTAGCAACTTCAGGTGGTAAAAATGAGAAACACTCAAGCATCTCTTCAGTTGAACGGAAATGTTGATCTGGGTTTTCAAAAGGAGGATAGTCATCCCTGTTATATGGGTTTAATGGGTGATTATTCTTTCCAACTTGTGGAGCGGAAATATAAACATCTCTAAAGACTTTTTCTTCTCTTTTACAGTAATGGACATCACCAGTCGCACATACTGGTTTATTAATCTCTTTAGCCGCGTCAATAATATCTTTGATATATTGATGGACATCATCTTCGCTTAATTCATTAGTGTTCACTAAAAATGAATAGTTCTCTGGTGGTTGAACTTCAATATAATCATAAAAGGCCATTACTTTTTTAAGTTTATAGCTATTATAATATCTCGCTGTATCAAAGACTTCGCCATTAAAACAAGCGGAACCAATAATTAAATTTTCACGATATTGATTGAGAACACTTCTTGGAAGTTTAGGAACTTTAGCGAGATATTCAATATTTGAAATCGACACTAATCTATATAAATCTTTTAAGCCATCAAGGTTTTTTGCAAAAGCAATAACATGTCTAGGACGTAAATGCTCAATTAATTCTTTTTTTGCTTCAAGTTTGGTTAAATCTTGATGCTTTAATTTCAAATTATCTTTAGTTAATTTAACAAGCATTGTTTGCCATACTTCCGCTAAGACATAGGCGTCGTAATCAGCACGGTGAGCGCTCTTTTCGTCATATTCGACTTCCATATTACGACATAAAACACCTAATCTATGTCCTCGAGAAGTTGGGAATAAATATTGAGAAAGAGTTAAAGTATCAACAACTCCATTTTTAATAGGTTCTCTACCTAAATCAATTAATGCTTGGTTTAAGAAGGCAATATCGAAGGAAGCGTTATGTGTAACTAAAATTGAATCGCCGATAAAGCCCATAATCTTATCAATAACTTGATCGATTTTTGGTTTATCTTTAAGCATATCGTCAGTGATATTAGTCACTTCGACAATCTTCTTAGGTAAGGAAACACCAGGGTTAACTAAAATATCGATACGTTCAGTAATCATTCCATGAACAATTTTGACCGCACCAAATTCGATAATCTTGTTATATCTCGCACTTAATCCAGTAGTTTCAAAGTCGAACACACAATAACTGGCTTTATTTAATTCGATATCAGTTGGGTTATCGACATATTTAAGTCGATCTTCGACCATATAAAACTCACAGCCGTAAAGCATTTTAATATCATTATCTTTGCCAGCTTTTTGAGCATCAGGGAATCCTTGAACACAGCCGTGGTCCGTAATCGCTAAAGCGGTATGACCAAGTTGTTTAGCATATTTAGCATATTCATCCATTGTTGAGATGCCATCTTGCGTGGACATATTACTATGTAAATGTAATTCAACACGTTTAATAGGTGTCGCGTCAGGAATAATTTCAGTAGGAGGAAGTAAGTCGATAAAATGAACCTTAATCTTTAAGTTATGGTCAAATTCGTCAATATAGGCAACCCCTCTAATACGAGCGTTACTATGAAGTAATGCTTTAACTAACTCATCATCAATTTGTTGATTTTGATAGCAATTACAGCTCAGAGCCCCGCCGAATTCATCAGAAATACCGAAATTGAGGCGCTTTCTTTCGCCTCTTTCATTTACTTCAAGAGAATAAACAACACCACAAAAATCAACATGGTCACTTTCAACAGTAATATCGTCGATACGATCAATGAATTGATATTTGCCACGTCTATTTAGTCTAGCTCGCTCTCTTTCTTTAATCATGTTTTCTCTATTGATTTTCATTTGTTTAAGAAGAGCGTCTTCTAATTGTTGATTCTTTTCTCTTTGTTCGCTCGCAATCATTTCCGCAATATCTTCGCGGTCTAATGGTTCTACTTCGTTTTTACTTTCTTCAATATCCGCTTCCGCTAACTTGCTTGCAGCCTTAGTGGCTTTCTTCTTTGTTTTCTCATCAACTTCAACCACTACTGGCTCTAAAGGAATGATTTCATCTTCAAAATCAATAAAGTCATAAGAAACAAATGAAAGGAATTGTTTGAATTCTTTAATAATACTTTCGTATCGATTCTTTTCATTTTCATCATCATAACGAATCAAAATTGTTGAAGGATCTTTTTGAACGATTTCAATATCATATTGACTACGGTAAAGATAACGATACCAATTATCGAATAAATTAATCGCATCCTCACTCGTTGGTTTCTCTAGGTAAGAGAAATGTAACGTATATGGATAATCAATACTTCCTAAAGCATCAATAAATTCTCTAAGTAAGTCATAATCCCAAGGGGTATTTTTGACAATAATCATGTCAATTTGTTGATAGTTGAATCGATTACGTCCAACCATCTCAAAATCAAGGTCAAAATCATCGATATTATCGATGTGAATGTGATTTAAAAAACTTTTCATTTTATCTTTCATAAAACAAATTCACCTCCACTAGAATAATCCAATGATATCTTTAATAATAATTAAGACCATTAGGACAAGAAGAATTGACACTCCAATAAATGAGACAACATTCTTAACTTTTGCTGGTATCTCTTTTCTAGTAATACCTTCAACCGCTAATACTAATAAGTGCCAACCATCTAATCCTGGAAATGGTAATAAGTTGACAATTCCTAAGTTGACAGAGATTAATCCCCAATAAAACAAGAATGTTCCAAAGCCGTTTTCTTGTAGGATCCTCGTTGTTTGAACTCCAATTGCAATAATTCCGCCAACATCTCTCCATCCTTCACTTGATGTGAATAAATGTCCTAATCCTCTAACAATCGCGGTCGCTGAATCACCAAAATCAACGAAGGTATTCTTAATTGATTCACCAAACGAATTATGATAAGTATCTAATTGCATCGAGATACCAATCTTCTCTGGTAAACGATAATTATCACCACTCTTAGTGAGCTCTAAGTTATTCAAATTGTGAGCAACACCTCGACTAGTTGGATCAAGTTCGTTAGCGACATATAAAGACATACTGACCTTAGTAGGTTCAAGTCCGCTTCTTTTATGATTGAAAAGGTTATTGCCTAAGATACTTGGATAATCTGTCTTTAAATTTAATCCGGTAACCTTGACATATTTATACACTTTTCCATCAACCGTTTTTTCAAATATATCTCCAGCAACAATAATTTCATTATTAAGTGGAGTAAAAGATAAAATCTTTAATTGATCATCATTAAGTTCGAGCTCTGCAATAACTGGTTCTGGGTTTTTCGCATGAATGTTATCAACTAAGGCAATTTCAACATTATTGATATTCCCATTTTTCTTACTAACATAAGCACCGATATAGCCTCTAACTTCGTTATTTATAATAGTTTCACCTGAATAATCGCCAGCTAAAATATCTGAAATTGAAACTTCTGGGAATGTTGAAGGAACATACTCACCAAATTCTTGTTTCTCAAAAGCAACTGAGTGATTAATTAATGAAGTATCTTTCAAAGATAACGAATTGTAATCAAATCCAATAAAAGCGTTAATAGTTGAAGAATCGCTATATTCGAAAATTGCTTCATCATCATAAAAAACAAAAGCGGATTGGTCATAAGTTAAAATAGTCGCATAGACTGAATCTTGTGATCTAAGTCCCACGTTATACGCTAAAGAGTCATTACTAATTGTGATGTGTCCATATCTTCCTTGATATGAAGGGAAGGCCACTTCATAGATAAAAAATACAACAATTGCAAGTAGGAAGTTCATTATTACGCCTGCAGCCATAATAATTGCTCTCTTCCATTTTTTAATCGCAAGTAAACTTCTACTTGGGTCAATTTCTAATCCTTCAGGAATAGTTTCACTTTCTCCATACATCGAAACAAATCCACCAAAAGGAATTGCTCTAATTGAAAAATAAGTCTCACCATTTTTCCTTTTTCTAGAGAAGAGTTTTGGACCAAAACCAATCGCATATTCAAAACAATAAACTTTAAAAGCTTTCGCGGTAATTAAATGTCCCGCTTCATGAACCATAATTAAAGTTGACAAACAAACAATAAACAAGACGATATAAAGCACTACCATTTGATCTGACCTCCTTTAATTTGATTAACAATATTTGTAGCTTTTAAATTGACATCACTATCAACTTTTAAGATTTGTTCCAAAGTTGGATGAACGATATTTTTATGTTCTTTCATACATTTGAAGACGATTCTTTCAATATCTAAGAAAGAGATGTCACCTTTTAAAAATGCATAAACAGCAACTTCATTTGATCGATTTAAAACTGCTCCATATGTTCCTTTTTTAGTAAGAACTGTGTCAGCAAGTTCCACTAACGGGTAACGTTCTTTATTAAATTCGTGAAAGTGTAAATTCTTTAACGAATCTAAAGATTTAAAAGTTTGAGTCTTAAAAGGAATTTTCCCTTCATAAAGAGCAAACTTAATTGGATTCCGCATATCTGGTTTAGAAAGTTCTCCTCTTAATAATCCATCTTCATATATTAAATATGAATGAAGATAAGATTCATCATGAAGAGTAACTCCAATCTTTTTAAACGGGTAGTTATATAAATAACCGGCTTCTATAATTTCAAAACATTTATTAATCATTGTTGCACAGTCGATAGTAATTTTTGCTCCCATCTTCCAAGTTGGATGTTTTAAAGCATCGCTAGCGGTAACGTTTTCTAATTGACTTCTATCAAGTCTTCTAAAGGCACCTCCGCTAGCGGTAACCATCATCTTTTTGACATTTTTATCATCTACTTTTAAACATTTCCATAAAGCAGAATGCTCGCTATCGATAGGGAAAAGTTCGCCGTGTCCATTAGCTAATAAGTCATTGATTAATTCTCCACCAACAACTAATGATTCTTTATTTGCAAGAGCGAGCTTTTTATTCTCTTTTAAAGCGGTAATAGATGGAAGAAGTCCACTAAAACCGACTAAAGCGTTAACAACCATCTCTGAATCACACATCTTAATTAAATCACTAATTGAGTTATCTTTTTCAGCGATGAAAATGACATTTGGATATCGCTTAGAATAATAACTAAGTTTCTTATAGTCTCTTAAATAGACATGTGTCACAGATGGGTGTTTATTAATAATATTTCCAATACATCTTGTGCGATAGCCAACAGAAAAGCCAACAAGAGTGAAATCTTGTGGATTTTTATTTATGACATCAATTGTTTGAGTGCCAATTGAACCTGACGCACCAAGAAGTAAGATTTTCATAATTATACAAGAATTAAATCCCAATTACCAAATCCAGCACCAGTCATGTTAGAAATGATGAAAACAGTAATCGCGGCAACAATACTAGCAAAGAAAATCGAATCTAATCGATCAAGAACTCCACCATGTCCTGGAATGAGCTTTCCATAATCTTTAATACCCCAATATCTCTTAATCGCAGAGAAGACAAAGTCGCCTAATGTTGCAAAGAAAGGAGTAATAAAGCATAAGATTAAAACGTTGTACCAGTGCTCCCCATTAAAGCAATCAAGAATTGGATAATCGCTAAAAGCAAGGGCTAAACCGACTGAACTACAAACAAGGAAAGAAACAATAATTCCACCAAAGAAACCTTCCCAAGTTTTATTTGGAGAGATTCTTTCATTCATCTTTGTTTTTCCAAAAAGAACACCAACAAAGTATGCTCCTGTATCTGTCATAACTGCAGAAAGGAAAACAAATAGAATAAGAATAGATGGGAGAACCGTATTTTCTACGTTAAAGGACCAACTATCTGGACTAACGACACCCATACGGAACATTGGGTAATATCGTAAATAGAATAAACATTGGAAACCTAAGCCGATAATAATCGCCATAGTAATTAAAAATGAGGCATCAACAACAGAGAAATCTTTATAGATAACTGTGAGCCAGAATAATAGGAATGAACCTAAAACAACGATTAATATTGGTAAATAAATAGATCCAAAATAGTTATCGGGTTTAGAGAACGCTGCTGAGTTAACCACAATTCCTTTAAACATTGGCCAATAGGCAAGTAAAACAACGAAAAAGAAATATGCGATAAAAATAAATATTGTTCTTTTTCCAGCACATCCTAATATCTCATAGCACGCGAAGGCTAGAGCGATAGTCATAAGAGCAAAATAAATCCAGTCGCCCAAGATGATAGATGGGACGACAACGGAAATTAATACGACCGCAGAAATAATACGGGTCGCCATTGATTTTTTAGTTTTACCACTTAATTGATTGTGGTGAAGTTCGTGTTTATTAATGTCATTCTTCTTGGTCATTAACTGTTCCAAACCTCCTATTTCTTGAATAATATTCGTTAATACATTTTCTAAATTCTTCTTTTGTAAAATCTGGCCATGGAGTTTTTGGGAAGATGAATTCCGCATACGCTAATTGCCATGGGAGATAATTGCTTGTTCTTAATTCACCACTGGTTCTAATTAATAAGTCAACTGGTGGTAAACCTTTCGTGTATAAATAATTTTCAAATAAATCTTCAGTTAAATCATTTGGTTGATACTTTCCGTTTTTTACATCAGTGGAAAATAATGAAGCGGCTCTAACAATCTCAGCTTTTCCGCCATAATTAAGACAAATATTGAAAGTGAAATTCTTGAGATCTTTAGTTCTTTCAATCGCGTCATTAATTGTCTTTTGGGTTTTTTCAGGTAAACGAGAAATGTCTCCACTAACGATTACTCTTGAACCATCTTTGATAATTCGTTTAATTTCTTTTTTGAAAAAGATATCCAAGTAATTGAATAAATGGTCAATTTCATCTTGTGGACGATTCCAATTTTCTGTACTAAAAGCGTATAAAGACATCGCTTTGATATCTTGTGCTAAACATTCTTCATAGATATCAATAATTCTGTCACATCCTGCTTTATGTCCCAAATGACGAGGTAATCCTCTTCGTTTTGCCCAACGGCCGTTACCATCCATAATGAAGGCAACATGTTTAAGTTTAAATTCTAAGTTTTCCATAATGTAACAACATTAAGTATACAATAAAAGCGCGCCTAAGCGCACTTATTAATGTTTATTTTTTTCTTTTAGAAAATCTAGTGAATTAACAATAGGTTAAATCGCCATGATTTCCTTTTCTTTTTCAGCAAGAACAGCATCGATATCTTTAGTTGCTTCATCAGTAACCTTTTGGATGTCTTCTTGAGCTCTTTTTTGTAAATCTTCAGGATAAGAATCGTCAATTTTAAGAAGTTCCATATAGTCTCTTCTGACGTTTCTCACTGCAACTTTACATTCTTCAGCGTACTTATGAGCTTGCTTGACAATCTCTTTTCTTCTATCTTCTGTTAAGGCAGGAATAATCAAACGAACTTGTTGTCCTTCATTGATTGGATTGAGTCCTAAATCAGAAGCATGAATCGCTGAAACGATGTTTTTAACATCATTCTTATCGTATGGTTTAATAAGAAGTTGGCGGGGTTCTGGTATGGTTATTGAGGAAATTTGATTGATTGGAGTTGGACTTCCGTAATAATCAACTTCAATATTGTTGAGCATCGCTGGACTTGCTCTACCTGTTCTTAAAGTTGCGAGTTGTCCTTTGAAATTCTCGATACATTTTTTCATTTTGCCTTGGGCTTCAACTGCATAATCGTCCATAAATTACCTCTCCTTTTTGCAGATTGTTCCAACATTGATTCCTTTAGCGGCTTGTTGGAAATTTTCAACATTTTGCATTGAGAACACTAAGATCTCAATATCAGTCTTTTCAATGAGTTCAATCGCGGTTTGATCCATGATTTGAATATTCATATCTCTCATCTCTTTGTATGTTATTTCTGGATAGAATTTCGCATTGCTATAGATGGTTGGATCTTTATCATAAACACCTCTAACACCATTTTTCGCCATTAGGATAGCGTCACAATTAGTTTCAATTGCTCTAAGTGTTGCAGCGGTGTCAGTGGTAAAGAATGGTTTACCAGTTCCTCCAGCAAGGAAACATACTTTTCCTTGAGATAAGTCACTTTTAACTTTATCAGCATCATAAGCAAAAGTCACATCTTTAATTTCAGGAATTGCACTATAAACGACTGATTCAACTCCAATTCGTTTAAGAGCGCTGCTCATTGCAACTGCATTAATAACAGTTCCAAGCATTCCCATATAGTCAGCAGGAACGCGTTCAATTCCAATCTTTTCAGCAACTTTTCCTCTCCAAATGTTGCCTGCTCCAATAACCACCGCTATTTCCATTCCATCATCGTGAAGAATTTTAATCTTCTCACAGATTGAATTTAATGAGCCAACATCGATAATGTTATCAGAGTTTTTTTCATCTAGTGCTTCACCACTAAGTTTGAGCAAGACACGTTTATACATAACTCATCACCCTTCTTATTATATAACAAAAAAGGAAACACAAAACGTGTTTCCAATTTTTTCATTATTTTGCTTGAGCCATTACTTCGCTTGCGAAGTCATCTTTTCTCTTTTCAATGCCTTCACCAACTTGATAACGGACAAATGATAAAACCTTAACGCCTTTTTCTTTTAAGAATTGACCGACGGTTTTGCTATCATCCATTAAGAATGGTTGAGCTTCAAGAGTCATTTCAGCAAAGTATTTGTTGATTTTGCCTTCGAGAATCTTCTCTAAGACATTAGCTGGTTTATTAGCGAGTTTTTCATCGTTTTTAGCAGCTTCTTTTTGAACATTCATTTCATGTTCTCTAACATCCGCTGGAACATCTTCAATTGTTAAATATTGAGGGTTGTTAGCAGCGATGTGCATAGCGATTTGTTTTGCAAGTTCATCATCTCCACCTTGTAAGGAAACTGCAACAGCAATTTTTCCACCCATGTGGATGTAACTACCAATGAGGTTGTCTTTTTGTTCAATGATGGTGAATCTTCTTAAATCGAATTTTTCACCCATCTTAACGGTTGCGTCTGCAAAGAGTTCTGTTGTAAGAGCTTTTGCAGCTTCAACATCTTTTGGTTCTTCCTTAAGGATAACGTTAGCAATAGCTTCAACGAATGCACGGAATGCATCACCTTTAGCAACGAAGTCTGTTTCACAGTTAACTTCTAAAACTACGGTTTTGCCACATTTTGGGCATCTAACTGCTAAGGCTAAACCTTCAGCGGCAATACGATCAGCCTTTTTAGCGGCTTTAGCAATGCCTTTTTCTCTTAACCAGTCACATGCTCTGTCGATATCATTTTCGTTAGCTTCTAATGCAGCCTTACAATCGTTAAGGCCAGCACCTGTTCTATCACGAAGTTCTTTGATTAATTTGATATCTGCCATAATTATTTTTCCTCTGGAGTTTCGGTTTTCTTTGCTGCTGGTTTTCTAGCAGGTTTTTTAGCTGCAGCTGGTTTTTCTTCTTTCTTGAGCTCTTCTTGTTCTTGAGCAACAGCAGCGGCTTTATCGTGGCTAGCTTGACGTAAAGCTTGTTCTCTTTCATAAGCTTCTTGTCTTGCCGCTCTTTCAGCACGAATTCTTGCTAATTTTTCAGCGTTTTCTTTATCTGTTTGCTTAATGACTTCTTTCATGGTGATTTCTTCACCTTCGTCTTTGGTGTAAGCAACGACTGGTAATCCGCCTTTGCTTTCGACGATTGCGTCAGCGATAACCGCTAAGATTAAGCTAACACTTCTGATTGCGTCATCATTTGCTGGAATAACATAGTCAACTAAATCTGGGTTACTATTGGTGTCAATAATACCGAAGATTGGGACTCCGAGTTTTCTAGCTTCTGCAACAGCATTATGTTCAAGGTTTGGATCGATAACAAATAAGGCATTTGGAACCTTTCTCATTTCCTTGATACCTTCTAAGTTCTTAGAAAGTTTTTCTTTTTCTTTTCTTAATTGAGCAGCTTCAACTTTTGGTAATAAATCAAGTTCGCCTTCTTCTTCTCTTCTTTCGAGTTCTTTTAAGAATCTGATACGAGATTGAATGGTCTTGAAGTTGGTGAGTGTACCACCTAACCAACGGTTGGTGATGTAGAAGCTTCCGGAACGTAATGCTTCAGCTTCAACTGCTTCTTTACATTGTTTCTTTGTTCCAACAAAGAGAACTTTACCGCCATTATCGACGATTTCTTTCATTGCTTTATAGGCAACGATGATTAAGTCTACAGTCTTTTGTAAGTCAATGATGTAGACACCGTTACGAGCACCATAGATGTATTTCTTCATCTTTGGGTTCCAACGTCTTGTTTGATGTCCGAAGTGTGCACCAGCTTCCAAGAGTTTCTTCATGGTGATAATTGGTGCATCAGGATCATGCATAACTGCTTCCATTGGGTTAGCAGCTGGTTCGGCAACTGTTTCTTCAACAGGTGCGACAACTTTTGTTTCTTCGCTCATTTTGAGCCTCCTTATGTTTTAGCCTCCACCGCTTCTAACAACCGCCCTCACATAGTGAGACAATGGGGTTGAATCCACGATGTGTGTAGTCTGTATTAATATACAGCGTGATAATCATAGCAAAACTACCTTATAGAAGACAAGTAAAAATAATATTTTTTTCTTAAATCTTCTTCTTTGCTCGAGGGTGGCTTGCTAAATATGTTTCTTTCATGTTCTCTTCAGTCACATGAGTGTAAACCTGAGTTGTGTTAAGTGATGAGTGACCAAGTAGTTCTTGAATAATTCTTAAATCCGCTCCATTTTCTAATAAGTGAGTAGCAAAACTATGTCTTAATACGTGAGGATGGAGCTCAACAAATGTTCCAGTCTTTTCTTCAATTCGATCAAGAATAAATTCAAGTCCTCTTGTTGTTAGTTTGTCCCCTTTATCATTTAGGAATAATTCTGTCGGCATTGGTTTGCCTTTTGATAAATCAAATCTGGCTAAAAGAA